>NZ_JBXAOA010000001.1:338889-387170 GCF_058802325.1 Pseudomonas sp. GW822-FHT02E03
CTACCAACTGAGCTACGCCCACCATATCGCGTTACTTGTGCCAAAGTTGCCTAATGGCGCACCCGGCAGGACTCGAACCTGCGACCATCCGCTTAGAAGGCGGATGCTCTATCCAGCTGAGCTACGGGCGCCTTGTTAATCTGTACCCTTGAAGGACTACAAACTAAGTGCTTTTCAGCCTTGCGGAAGCGTAACTCCGCTCGACCTTCTCAACCAGTGCTAGGCTGTGCCCGACAAGTGCGACGAATAGTATAGAGCCCCCCAGAGGTCGTCAAATCCTTTTTAAAAAAAATTCATTTAATTAAAGGAGTTAGGGCAATTTGCAGACCAAGCGCCTTTGCCCTCACCTCATGACATGCGAGAATGCGCTCTCTTTTTTTCCCCTCTCGATGGTTAATCACGCGCAATGACTGCACAACTAATCGACGGCAAATCGATCGCCGCCAGCCTGCGCCAGCAGATCGCCAAACGAGTCGCCGAGCGTCGCCAGCAAGGCCTGCGCACGCCCGGCCTCGCGGTGATCCTGGTCGGCAGCGATCCTGCCTCTCAGGTTTATGTCTCGCACAAGCGTAAAGACTGTGAAGAGGTCGGCTTCCTTTCCCAAGCCTACGACCTGCCTGCCGACACCACTCAGCAAGCGCTGACCGATCTGATCGATCGCCTGAACGACGACCCGGCAATTGACGGTGTTCTGCTCCAGCTGCCTTTACCTGAACACCTGGACGCCTCCAAATTGCTGGAGCGCATTCGTCCCGACAAAGACGTCGACGGCTTCCACCCTTATAACGTCGGGCGTCTGGCCCAGCGTATTCCGCTACTGCGTCCATGCACACCTAAAGGCATCATGACGTTGCTGGAAAGCACCGGTGCCGATCTGTATGGGATGGACGCGGTGATTGTCGGGGCTTCCAACATTGTTGGTCGCCCGATGGCGATGGAACTGCTGTTGGCCGGTTGCACTGTGACCGTGACCCACCGCTTCACCAAGGATTTGGCAGGCCATGTCGGTCGCGCCGATCTGGTGGTGGTTGCCGCCGGCAAGCCGGGCCTGGTCAAAGGTGAGTGGATCAAGGAAGGCGCGATCGTGATCGACGTCGGCATCAATCGCCAGGAAGATGGCAAGCTGGTCGGTGACGTGATCTACGAAACCGCCCTGCCCCGCGCTGGCTGGATCACTCCGGTACCGGGTGGCGTTGGCCCGATGACCCGCGCCTGTCTGCTGGAAAACACGCTGTACGCGGCGGAAACACTGCACGGCTGAGTTCATGCTGGCTTGCAGCACCGCCTAAAGGAACCCCGCCAGTCGCGGGGTTCTTTTTGCCTGCAGAAAAAAGCTCGACCATCCGCCGGAAAAGCCTGTTTTTATCAGGCGCCCAGGCATTTCATCTGAACATCGAACAACCATCGACAGTTCTTCAGCCATACTCCTAAAATGCGTCGCTTTTTAAAGAAACAGCCCGTTACAAAACGGTATATCCACCCTTTATGAGTCCGCCAGCGTGAAAATCCGTCTTTCAATCCTGAGCCTGTTTTTTGCATTCACAGGGACTTTCACCACGCCAACGATCAACGCCGCAGAAACCACTGCCGCACCCCGAGACACTTCACAACTGAAGATCGCTTCCGGCAGTGTCTTGCTGATGGATATGCAAACCAACAAAGTGATCTATGCCAGCAACCCTGACGTCGTAGTGCCAATCGCATCCGTCAGCAAACTGATGACTGGCCTGGTGGTGGTAGAAGCCCGGCAAAACATGGACGAATACCTTTCCGTCAACATCAGCGACACCCCGGAAATGAAAGGCGTGTTTTCCCGAGTCAAACTCAAAAGCGAATTGCCTCGCCGGGAAATGCTGCTGATTGCCCTGATGTCGTCGGAAAACCGTGCCGCTGCGAGTCTGGCCCATCACTATCCGGGCGGCTATGTCGCGTTCATTGCCGCCATGAACGCCAAAGCCAAAGCGCTGGGAATGACCAGCACCCACTTTGTCGAACCGACGGGCCTCTCTCCTCGCAATGTGTCCACCGCCCGCGATTTGAGCAAACTGCTGATCGCTGCACACAAGCACCCACTATTGACTCAATTGAGCACCACCAAGGAAAAAACCGTTTCGTTCCGCAAACCCAACTACAGCTTGGGTTTCCGCAACACCGACCATTTGGTCAACAAGCCTAACTGGGACATCAAACTGACCAAAACCGGCTTTACCAACGCGGCCGGTCACTGCCTGGTGCTGGTGACCCACATGTCAGATCGGCCGATGGCGCTGGTGATTCTCGATGCTTTCGGCAAGTACACGCACTTTGCCGATGCCAGCCGGATTCGCAGCTGGGTCGAAACCGGCAAGAGCGCCAACGTGCCCTCCGTCGCCCTGCAATACAAGTCCGACAAGAACCTCAAGCATCGCCAGAGCGGTGTGGTTGAAGCATCGAAATAAGGTCGAGCCGGTAAATGAAAGCCCCGAATATTCGGGGCTTTTTTCGTCCAGCATCAATCATTGGGCAACGGCATCTGATCGTCATCCGGAATGCCATCCCCGGCACTCGGGTCTCTCCAGCCCTGTGGATGTTTGGTCGGCACCACTGTCGGCCTGGCCAAGGGGTCCCTTAACGGGCTGTCCGGATCCATCACCGGGTCCAGGTCCGCTTCAGGGGTTGTCGGAACACTTTCTGGAGGGTCTGGACGTTTGTCGTCAAAGCTCGAATCGGTAGACATACGCACCTCACTGAGACTTGGGTTTCAGATTACCGAGTGGGTCGTAAGGCTTCGCGGGTGCCTTCTTGCCCTCCTCACCCGGTTTTATATCCCTGGGCGCCTTGGCGGGCCCGATGGGGTCGACCTGAGGATCGGCGAGGTCTGGAGAATCGGGGTCGAACCCCAACTCATTATCAGACGAATGCTCAGACGAGTGTGGGCCGGTGGGGGTATTGGACTGTGCCATGGACGCCTCCTGTTCATGGTCCCGGAAAAAACCGGACCCTCTACTTGAGACTTCAGCATAGCGTGGCGGTGCCATGCTGATGACGAGTGGAAACTTACTGCGCGGTCAGCGCCTTCTTCGCCCGGGCTGCCGCCTGTTCCTGACCTGACTGGGCAAGATCGCTCGCCGCTTTCAGCCAGCGCGACTGATCGACATTGGCTGGAATCTGGTCCGGCTTCTGGATCAATACGGCCCAACCGCCGGCATTCTCGAATGCTGATTCAAAGGAGCTGAACCCCATCAGCAACCGACGATCCATCCCGGCGCGCAGCAACACCGTCTGCTTCTGACGGTTGTAACCAGCGAGAATGGCGTATCGCGGCTCCGCCCAGAACGCCGAGCCTTCAGTAAAGCGCACCATCACCGGGTAACCGGCCGCAACCTGAGCCAGCAGCGCCGGCAAATGGCTGTCAAGGGGATAGACCACCATCCCGTACTCACGAGCAAGATTCTGCATGTTCTGCTGCAATCGATCTTCGGCACCCGGCAAATGCAGAGGTTTGTCGAGCAACCCTGGGGTTATCACGATGCCCTGCTGGGACAGCAGACTAGCCAGCACCTGAGGCCCGCTTTGATAACTTTGCCCACGGTAGAATGTACCGCTGAGTTCGACCCGCTCCGGCAGACGCTTGATCTCAGGCGCCACGCTCCCCGCACAGCCAGCCAGGCCGGCAACACAGCCAACGATCAGTACCAAAGATCGAATTCGAGAAAATACCCGCACCATCATCACTCTCTTGTTCAGACGCCAGGCAATCGCACAGCCGGCTTGGCCGTCGATCATAGGATGCCGCGCGACAGCGGTATAGCCTTAACCGGCAGTTGATTGCATTCGATAGAGCGAACTGGTTGGTGACAGACGACCTTTGGTCAATAGCCTGAAATACAGCAGCGGCTAGACTGTCATTTACCAAGGACGAGTGTGCGCCCGATGCAGGGCAAAGAGGAGGCACTGATGAGCCTGACAATGACCATTGTAATGTTGATCTCCGGCTGGCTGGCCGTGGCCACCGCCATGCTGTGGGGCGTTTTGCGTATTACCCGCCGGCACCATCACCACCCGGTTCAATCGGCACCTGTGGCGAAAACCGATAAAGCCGCTGCACACCCCGCCACCGCGCACTGACCAGCGCTTTTCGGTCGCCCAAACAAAAACGGCCGCCTGGACTCTTTCGAGTTCAGGCGGCCGCTTCGTTTAACGCAGGTTACGCTTGAGCGGCGATGCGCTTCTGCCTGGCCCGACGCGACAGCATGTTCAAGCCTTCGATCGTGGCCGAGAACGCCATGGCCGCGTAGACGTAGCCTTTCGGTACGTGGGCGCCAAAACCTTCGGCGATCAGCGTCATGCCGATCATGATCAGGAAGCCCAGTGCCAGCATCACCACCGTCGGGTTGTCGTTGATGAACTTGGCCAGAGGGTCAGCGGCCAGCAACATCACCAGTACCGACACCACCACCGCAATGATCATGATCGGCAAATGCTCGGTCATGCCGACGGCGGTAATGATGCTGTCGATGGAGAACACCATGTCCAGCATCAGGATCTGACCGATCGCAGCAGCAAAACCCAAGGTCACGGTCGAGGTGGCCGAGGTCGGATCATCCGGCGCCGGGTCCATGCTGTGATGGATCTCGGTGGTCGCCTTCCACAACAGGAACAGGCCACCGGCAATCAGGATCATGTCCTTCCAGGAGAACGCATGGCCGAGAATATCGATCACCGGCTCCGTCAACTGGACGATGAACGCGATGGTGCTCAACAGCGCCAGGCGCAGGATCAACGCCATGCCGATACCGATACGTCGCGCTTTCTGGCGATGCTGTTCGGGCAGCTTGTTGGTAAGGATCGAGATGAAGATCAGGTTATCGATGCCGAGCACGATTTCCATCACCACCAGCGTGGCCAGGGCGACCCAGGCAGTGGGGCTTGCAGCAAGTTCTAAAAGGTATTCCATGGGTCAGTCCTGACTCGTTGTAGACGGTTTAGATTTCCTGGGACGAAGATTCGGATTTGTCCGTCTCTTTGGCCGGTTGCTCTTTCTTGCTGATCAAGCCGCCAGTGGCATCGCTCAACGCTTGCTCGGCGGCTTTGTGGGTATCGTCAATCGCCTGTTTGGCGGTTTCGGCGGCCTTGCCCATCAATTGCTGAGCGCTTTTCTCGGCCTGGTCGCAACCGGCCAACACCAGTAAAGACGCAATCAGCAGTGCCGTGGTTTTAAGCTTCATGATGCTTTCCTCGATAGAACAGACAGAACCGAAAAGGCGATCCGTCGATAGCGAGGCATTCTAAGGAAGCAAACACTTCAGGAAAATTCGTATTTTCAGCGGCTATACTTCGGTTTTAACGAATCCAGACAGCGTATGGCGTATGCCTTACGGATGATGTGAACAACGGGATTTCACCAACATGTTGAATTATCGGCAGCTGCATTACTTCTGGGTGGTGGCCAAGACCGGCAGCATCGTGCGCGCTTGTGAGCAGCTGAATCTGACGCCACAGACCATCAGCGGGCAGATTTCCCTGCTCGAGCAAACCTATGGCATCGAGTTGTTTCGCCGGGTCGGCCGGCAGCTGGAACTCACCGAAGCCGGGCGCCAGACCCTGCCCTACGCCGAGCAGATGTTTCAACTCGGTGGCGAGCTAGAGTTGATGCTGCGGGCGCAGCCCAATGAGCAGCAGATTCTGTTTCGGGTGGGCGTCGCCGATGTGGTGCCCAAATCCATCGTTTATCGCCTGATTGCGCCAACCATGGAGTTGAGCGAGCCCCTGCGTATCACCTGTCGCGAAGACAAACTGGAACGCTTGCTTGCCGACCTGGCGATTCAGCGCCTTGATCTGGTGATTTCCGACAGCCCGATGCCCTCGCATCTGGACATCAAGGGTTACAGCCAGAAACTCGGCGAATGCGGCATCAGCTTCTTTGCCACCGCAGAATTGGCGGCGCGGTATGGCCAGGACTTCCCGCGCAGCCTGCACGGCGCCCCGCTGTTGATTCCCGGGCCGGAAACCGTGGTGCGCAGTCGCTTGCAACGCTGGTTTGCCGAACAGCAGATCCAGCCGCAGATCGTCGGCGAGTTCGACGACAGCGCCTTGATGCAGGCCTTCGGCCAATCCGGCAGCGGGATATTCATCGGCCCGAGCGTGATTGCCGACGAAGTGAAACGCCAATGTGGCGTGGAACTGATCGGCCAGACCGATGCGGTGAGCGAGTCGTTCTACGCCATCTCGGTGGAACGCAAGATCAAGCACCCGGGCATTGTCGCGATTACCGAAGGTGCCCGACGCGAGTTGTTCACCGCGATGTGAGTGTCAGGCGCAGATTTCGCGAGGTTTGAAGGTCATCAGCGCCATCGCCAACAGGATCGAGACCAGGATAAAACCGGCCGCCGCGAAACCCAGGCCGCCCAGGCCCACACTGTCGATCACTCGCCCACCGACCATCGCGCCCAGACCGATCCCGAGATTGGCCCCGGCAATGTTCAACGACGCAGCAAAGGCCGGCGCTTCAGGCGCAGCCTTCATCAGGCGCACGTGACTGACCAGGAACAGTGCGGCCTGAGTCACGCCCCAAATACCCATCGCTGCCGCCAGACCAAGGGGTGAATGAATGTTCGGCACCAAGGCCACCATGCCGGCAATCATGAACGCACAAAACGTCACAGAAGCGATCAGCGGATGCCGATCCACCGCACGGCCGCCCAGCGAATTGCCGATCAAGCCGACCGCACCAAAGCCCATCAGGCACCAGCCGACCACCGTGCCGTCGAAACCGGCCAGCCGCTCAAGAATGTCCGCCAGGTAGGTGTACGCGGTGAACATGCCGCTGAACACCAGGATCGATAACAGCACATGCCCCAGCATCAACGGGCTGCGCAGAATTTTGAACTGCGAGCGAAAACTCACCTGATGCTGGTGCAGGTTGGTTTTCGGCAGGTAAATAAACAGCAGCAACGCCTTGGCAAACGCGATCACCGCCAGAATGCCGAAAGCACTGCGCCAGCCGAACGCATCGGAAATCAGCGTACCCACCGGAATACCGAACACTGTGGCGCAGACAATGCCGAAACCGATCTTGGCGATGGCCCGCCCAGCGTAGTCCGGCCCGACGATGTCCACTGCAGTTTCACTGGCCAATGCCCAGAACACCGGCAGCCCCAACGCCGGAATCAATCGCGCAACGGCCATCACCCCGATGTTCGGCGCCAGTGCCGCCAGCGTGTTGGCCAGGCCGAACATGATCAGCACGCTGATAAACAGTTTGCGCCGTTCAAACCTTGCAAAGTAGGCGGTCAGGAATGGCCCGAAAGCGGCCACGGTAAAGGCGAACAGAGTCACCAGCAAACCCGCTTGAGGGATGCTGACGTCCAGATCACGGGCGATTGCCGGCAACAGGCCGACGATGATGAATTCCGTGGTCAGCACCGTAAAACCGGCGGCGGACAACAGAAGAATGGGCAACAGCATGCAGAACTCCAGGAAAACGACGACACCAGCGACAGCCCGAAGGCTCACTGGCATAACTTGAAAATGAGGATGGCGAAGCTTAACAGAGTGTTTCCGGACGAGGTTGCACGAACCTGCAAATCGCGTTGCGCAATCGGGTGGCAGATCGTCACAGGTCTGAAGGATCACGGCTACGCTGTGATAAAGTCCGCGACCCTGCGGTACTTACACTTTGCTCATCGGCCATTCACTGGCATTGATGTAGCGACCCTTTCGGTTCCCTCCATGTGGCCTGCCCGGCTTTTTGCTGCATGAGCCAAAGAACCCTGCACCCTAATAAAATCAGAGATGCCGTTATGACCGCTTCATCCCCTTCTCTCTTGCAACGCCTGAAACACAGCAGCCTGGTCACGCAAATCATCATCGGCCTGATCGCCGGGATTACCCTGGCGCTGTTCGCGCCTGAGTTGGCCAAGTCCACCGCCTTCATCGGCAAAGTGTTCGTCTCGGCGCTCAAGGCTGTCGCGCCGATCCTGGTGTTCGTGCTGGTCATGGCCTCTATTGCCAACCATAAGCACGGCCAGGAAACCCACATCCGGCCGATTCTGTTTCTGTACCTGCTGGGCACCTTCGCGGCGGCCGTGGTGGCGGTGATCGCCAGTACGCTGTTTCCGTCGAGCCTGGTGCTGTCGACCCAAGACGTAGCGGTGACCGCACCGGGTGGCATCAGCGAAGTGTTGCAGAGTCTGTTGCTCAGTGTGGTCGACAACCCGGTCAGCGCGCTGATGAATGCCAATTTCATCGGCATTCTGGCGTGGGCAATCGGCATGGGCGTTGCGATTCGCCATGCCGGCGAGACGACGCGCGAAGTACTGGGCGATCTGTCCAATGGCGTGACCTTGATCGTGCGTCTGGTGATTCGCTTTGCGCCATTGGGGATCTTCGGCCTGGTGGCCTCGACCCTCGCCACCTCCGGTTTCGGTGCCTTGATCGGTTACATGCATCTGCTGGCTGTGTTGTTGGGCTGCATGCTGTTCGTGGCGCTGGTGATGAACCCGGCCATTGTGTTCTGGAAGCTGCGTCGCAACCCGTATCCGCTGGTACTCACCTGCCTGCGCGAGAGCGGCATCACCGCCTTCTTCACCCGTAGTTCGGCGGCGAATATTCCGGTCAACCTGGAGTTGAGCAAGCGCCTGGGCCTGCACGAAGACACTTACTCGGTGTCGATCCCGCTCGGCGCCACCATCAACATGGCCGGCGCTGCGATCACCATCACCGTGTTGACCCTGGCCGCCGTGCATACCCTGGGCATCGCCGTGGACATTCCGACAGCCATCTTGCTCAGCATTGTCGCGGCGATCTGTGCCTGTGGCGCCTCGGGCGTGGCCGGAGGTTCGCTGTTGCTGATTCCACTGGCGTGCAGCCTCTTCGGCATCCCGAGCGAAATCGCCATGCAGGTGGTGGCAGTCGGCTTCATCATCGGTGTGTTGCAGGACTCGGCGGAAACTGCGCTGAACTCCTCCACCGACGTGCTGTTCACCGCGGCGGCGTGCCAGCGTGAAGAGCTGAAAGCCCAGCGTTTGGCGTAAAACGCACCTGTAGGAGCCAGGCTTGCCGCGGAACCTACAGAAGGCAAAATGAAAAAGCCCGCCAAGGCTTACACCTTGGCGGGCTTTTTTGTATCTGGGCGGCTTAGAACGCGCCCATGTAATCGCGCTTGCCCACTTCCACGCCGTTGTGACGCAGCAGTGCGTAAGCGGTGGTCACGTGGAAGAAGAACTGCGGCAAACCATAGCTCAGCAGGTAAGCCTGGCCAGTGAAGCGCTTCTCTTTAGGCGTGCCTGGACGGGTAACGATCTCGATGCCTTCCTTGCCGTCGATCTGCTCGGGTTTGATCTCGCCGATGAAAGCCAGGACCTTGGCGATCAACGCTTGCAGTTCGGCGAAGGTGGTTTCGGTGTCGTCATATTTCGGCAGTTCGACTTCAGCCAGACGCGCCGAAACGCCTTTGGCGAAATCAACAGCGATCTGCACCTGACGCACCAGCGGGAACATGTCCGGGTACAGACGGGCTTGCAGGAACGCGTTCGGGTCGATGTTTTTCGCGGTAGCGTGGGCTTCGGCCTTGCTCAGGTTGTTGCTCAGGGCATTGAGCATTTGCTGGAAAACCGGAACGGAAGCGGCGTACAGGGAAATAGTCATGATGGTCTCGTGTGGTGACAGGAGTAAAAACGTGGAGCGATTATAGCCATGCCCGACCGCCCTGCGGCTTGTCTTTTATCCTGCAAGGATTAGGCTAGGCGGCTTCGACTGCATGCTTCGACTGCATAGGGAAAAGCGCGATGAGCACTGAGCAAGAAACGACCTCCGACGAACCGCGGCTCAACAGCACGGAAATCCGCATTCTGGGCTCGTTGATCGAGAAACAGGCCACCAGCCCGGAAACCTATCCGCTGACGCTTAATGCGCTGGTGATTGCCTGCAACCAGAAAACCAGCCGCGAACCGGTAATGAACCTCAGCCAGGGCCAGGTCGGCCAGAGCCTGCGCGTTCTGGAAGGTCGCGGCTTCACAAGACTGGTAATGGGCAGCCGTGCCGACCGCTGGGAGCATCGGGTCGACAAGGCGCTGGAACTGGTGCCAGCGCAGGTGATTTTAACGGGGTTGTTGTTTCTGCGCGGCCCGCAGACGGTCAACGAACTGCTGACCCGCAGCGGCCGCATGCATGACTTCGAAGATGCCGAGCAGGTGGTGCATCAACTGGAGCGCTTGATCGCCAGGGGTCTGGCGCTGTTGATCCCGCGCCAGGCCGGCCAGCGCGAAGACCGTTACATGCATGCACTGGGCGATCCGGCGGATATCGAAGTGATCCTGGCTGCCCGGCAAAATCCTGTGGAGCGTGGCACCAGTGGCGGTGTGTCGGTTGAGCGAATCGAAGAGCTTGAAGCGCGGATTGCGGCGCTGGAAGAACGGCTGGCACGCCTCGAATAATCACTGAGGTCCTTGTGGCGAGGGAGCTTGCTCCCGCTGGGTCGCGAAGCGGCCCCAAACCTGTCAACGCATTACGTCTGGCTCACCGGGTTTGCCTGCCTTGCGACTGCTTCGCAGCCGAACGGGAGCAAGCTCCCTCACCACAGGGTTCGCGCTCAACTCTGAACTGCTACTCCCCGTCCCAATAATCCACGCCATCGGCCTGCCTGGCGACGGCGACGAAGCCCGAAGCATTGCCCTGGGCATCGACCTTGAAGTCGTCCATCACCACGTATTTGCCGGAATCCGGGTATTCGCAAATGTCCGGTGATTGCTGACTGCTGACCGCCAGATAGCGCAATTCGCCGTTGCTGGTGTTGATGATCTGGTGCGCGGCTTCAGGACCTCCCGCCGGGCAGGCAATCACATCACCAGCGCGGATCGGAAAGCGTTCGGCACCCAGGCGAATCTCCCCCTCCCCGGCCACGATGTAGAACATCTCTTCATTAACCCGATGGTTATGAAAAGGACTGCCACGCATGCCTGGCTCCAGGGCATACAACCGATAACCCAGCTTTTGCGCGCCCAGTTGCTGGCCGATGCGTGCCAGGCGTTGCTGATAGCGGCCGGCAGCGTCTCCAGTGGGAGCAAACTCTTCGGGCAGCGGTAAAAGTTCGGCCTGATCCAGGTTGAGAATGGCGGGATGCATGAAAACCTCGGTCACGGTGGCTGGAAAGCAAGTCTTCGCTTGCTGGCGAGCAGTATAGGCGGGGATTCGCGGGTAAATGACCGGGGCAGACTGAAGACCGAGTCGCGGCAATCGCGGGCAAGCCCGCTCCCACAAGGACAGCGCTGGACCTGTGGGAGCGGGCTTGCCCGCGATTGGGCCAGTACAGTCAACTGTCAGCTGCGGGCAAACGCCACGGCTTTCTGGAACTGCTCATCGGTCGGCCGCACGCCGGTGTACAACACGAACTGTTCCAGTGCCTGGATCGCAATCACTTCCAGCCCGGTGATCACCCGTTTGCCTTCGGCACGACCGCGCACGATCAGCGGTGTTTCCGAGGGGATCGCCACCACATCGAAGACAGTTTCCGCCGCAGCGATAGCGTCAGGCTCAAACGCCAGTTGATCGGCCTCCGGCCCGCCGGTCATGCCGATGGGCGTGACGTTGATCAGCATCTGCGGGCGTTGAGCGCCCAACTCCGCCTGCCAGTGATAACCCAACGATTCAGCCAAGGCACGTCCGGCACGCTCGTTACGAGCCACGATCAGGCCGTTTTTGTAGCCGCCATCGCGCAAGGCACTGGCCACAGCCTTGGCCATGCCGCCACTGCCACGCAGGGCAAAGGTCGAATCCTTGGGCACCTGATGGGTTTCAAGCAACTGGGCGATGGCAATGTAATCGGTGTTGTAGGCCTTGAGGTGACCGTTGGTGTTGACGATAGTGTTGATCGATTGGATGGCCTCAGCCGATGCATCCAGCTCATCGACCAACGCAATACAAGCTTCCTTGAACGGCATCGACACCCCGCAACCCCGGATGCCCAAGGCGCGGATGCCGCCCACGGCGCCCGGCAAGTCCTGGCTGCTGAAGGCTTTGTAGTAAAAATTCAGGCCCAGTTGTTCGTACAGATGGTTATGAAACCGCAGGCCGAAATTGCCGGGGCGCCCCGAGAGTGACATGCACAGCTGAGTGTCTCTGTTGGGGTTCATCTGCATTGGAATCTCCTTCAATAGCACTTTCGGATGGACGGGATTAGCCACTTCACCGGTTCTGATTGATCATAAAAGCCAGTCTGCACTTGGCACACAGCCGTAAAGAAGCCGGTACAGACCTTACACAAAATTTACCCAACGGCTGTGCTGATTTTCAAAAAAATGCTGTCTTAGAAGTATCCCCGCGACAACTTGTGTCTATTGCAGACGCGAGCGCCGGGTCGAAGAACCGAGGACTTATCATGATCCGTAAAATCCCCACAGTAGCCTTGCTGATCGGTGCTCTCGCTATCGCAGGGCAGGCAGAAGCAGGTGGTCGTGGTCATGGCGGCTGGGAAGGTCCGGCTGTGTTTGGTGCGATCGTCGGCTCGGCAATCATTGGCTCAGCAATAATCAGCCGCGACCGTCCAGTGTATGTGGAGCAACCGGTCTACGTTCAGCCACAGCCGGTGTACGTACAGCCACCGCCTGTTTATTACCAACCGGCGCCGGTCTACGTTCAACAACCGATGTACTACCGCCCGGCACCGATCTATTACGGTCCGCCACGCGGGTATGGTCCACCACGCGGCTATTACGGCCCTCCCCATGGTTATTATCGTGGCGACCGCTGGTAACACGCTCATCAGGCCCCGCTTTAAAAGCGGGGCCTTTTTTGTGACCACTGGCCGGACGAAGTCTGAATAAATCTCGTCAAGGTCGCTGTCGGGACAGTACCGGCAGGTAAAGTTGGTCATATTTATGTCATGTCCGATCCGCAAGCTTGGATCTGTCCGTAAACAACAGGTTGATAAAAACAAGGACGACCTTCATGCCCACACAAAACCCGCATCGCATTGTCGGCTTGTGCACTTCCGGCAAGGTGTACAACGCACTGACCGAACTCAAACACCTGGAAGGCCATCGCAGCGCAAAATTTCTTTCGCTGCTGGCAGAAAACCTGGTGCGCAAAGGCCTGCTCAATGAGCAGGAAGTGGTGCATATGCTCGATCTAGTGGTGGATTGACCGCAGAACTCATTGGCATCAATGACGACTATCGAAAGCGTTGATTGTCCGTTCAAGCGTCCGATCCGTAAGGTAGCTCCATAGATTAATGGAGGTACTTATGGCCCAGGTTCAGATCATGTCCGTTATCGGCAGCGCCGTTCCCGCACAACTCAGAGCGCGAGGATTGCTTGCCTGTTGGTATCTGGTGCAGGACGGCGAACCGATCAGCGGCCCGCTCACCTCGCTTCCCGCCGCCCAAGCCCTGTCGCAACGTATCGACTCAGGCCAGCTCAGCGCTTAAGGCAGCTGAACCTTGGGCTTGGAATCGATGAAAATCGCCCAGCTCGACACGAACAACGCCGCGATCAACGGCCCGATGACAAAACCGTTCAGGCCAAAAAGCGCCAGGCCACCCAGGGTCGAGATGAGGATCAGGTAGTCCGGCATTTTAGTGTCCTTGCCCACCAGGATCGGTCGCAGGACGTTGTCCACCAGGCCGATCACGAACACGCCGAACAAGATGAGCACCGTGGCCTGCCACATCGCTCCGCTGAACAGGAAATATGCCGCCACCGGTATCCAGACGATCCCCGCGCCCACCGCCGGCAACAGCGACAGAAACGCCATCAACACCGCCCAGAGCAGCACGCTCGGGATGTCCAGAAACCAGAAAATAAAACCACCCAATGCCCCTTGCGTGATCGCCACCACCACGTTGCCCTTCACCGTGGCCCGCACCACGCGATTGAACTTGAGTTGCAAACGGCGCTTCTGGGTATCTTCCAGGGGTATCGCCGCGCGTACTTTGCGCGCCAGTTCGGACCCGTCTCGCAGGAAGAAAAACAGCAAGTACAGCATGACGAAAAAACTCACCACGAATTGAAAAGTCCCCTGCCCAAAACTGAACGCCTTGGTCGCGACAAACTGGCTGCCTTGCATCGTGCTCTTGATGATTTTTTCCCGTAGCCCGCTCAGCTCGCCCATGCCGAAACGATCAAGCAAGTACTGAATGTACGGCGGCAGGCTTTGCTTGAACTGCGACACATACCCGGCAATGTCCAATTCACCGCTTTCGATTCTGTTGTAGAGCGCCGCGCCTTCTTGAACCAGCAAGGTACTGATGGTGATCACCGGCAAGATCGCGATCAGCACACAGAGAATCAAGGTGCACAGGGCCGTGAGATTGCGGGGCCAGCCGAACTTGCGTTGCAGCTGATGCTGCAAGGGCGCAAACAGAATACCGAGAATGACTGCCCAGAACACCGCGCCGTAAAACGGCAGCAGAATCCAGATGAAGGCGATGCTCACCAGCGTCAGCAAAACCATCAGCGAGGTGTTTTGCAGCTTCGTTTCGTTCATGTCCGATCCATGTCAGTGCACAGGGGCGCCAACGCGCGTCTTGATGTTTAGTCCGCCACGGCTCGCGCGAGTGCCATCCGTTTTTCATCAAGCATAGATCCAGATCAATAAACCCCGCGGGCAAGCCGCTTACCCTTGCCGGCTTTTGCGATCGACACTGCCATGACCAGCGCCATAACGCTCACGCCCCCGGAACTGCTCGCCCCCGCCGGCACCCTGAAAAACATGCGTTATGCCTTCGCCTATGGCGCCGACGCGGTGTACGCCGGCCAGCCGCGCTACAGCCTGCGGGTGCGTAACAACGAATTCGATCACGCCAACCTCGCGCTCGGCATCGCCGAGGCCCAGGCTCAGGGCAAGCGTTTCTATGTGGTGGTGAACATCGCCCCGCACAACGCCAAGCTCAAAACATTCTTGAAGGACCTGGAACCGGTGATCGCCATGGCGCCGGACGCGCTGATCATGTCCGACCCGGGCCTGATCATGCTGGTGCGCCGGCACTTCCCGCAGATGCCGATCCACTTGTCAGTGCAGGCCAACACGGTGAACTGGGCCAGCGTCGAGTTCTGGCAGCAACAGGGTTTGAGCCGGATCATCCTGTCCCGCGAACTGTCGCTGGAAGAAATCGCCGAAATCCGTCAGCAGGTCCCGGCGATGGCGCTGGAAGTGTTCGTCCACGGCGCGTTGTGCATGGCCTATTCCGGGCGCTGTCTGTTGTCGGGCTATATGAACAAGCGCGACGCCAATCAGGGCAGTTGCACCAACGCCTGTCGCTGGAAATACTCGGCAACACCGGCCAGCGAAAATCAGCTCGGTGAAATCGTTCAACAGTTCCGTCCCGAACCGACCCTGGGCATCGGCGCACCGACCGATCAAGTGTTCCTGCTGCAAGAAGCCAATCGCCCTGACGAACTGATGCCGGCATTCGAGGATGAACACGGCACCTACATCATGAACGCCAAGGACCTGCGCGCCGTGCAGCATGTCGAGCGCCTGACGCAGATGGGCGTGCATTCATTGAAGATCGAAGGCCGAACCAAATCGCACTTCTATTGCGCGCGCACCACCCAAGTGTATCGCCGCGCAATCGATGATGCGGTGGCTGGCCGAGCGTTTGATCGCAGCTTGATGACCGACCTGGAATCCCTGGCCCAACGTGGCTATACCGAAGGTTTTCTGCGTCGACATGTGCATGACGAATATCAGAATTACCAGAACGGCAGCTCGGTTTCAGAGCGTCAGCAGTTCGTGGGCGAGCTGACTGGCGAACGCCGGGATCGGCTGGCCGAGGTGCGGGTAAAGAATCGCTTTGGTCTGGGCGATCACATGGAACTGATGACGCCCAAGGGTAATTTCCACTTCGACTTGCATCAGTTGCAGAACGTCAAAGGCGAGGCCGTTGAAGTGGCGCCGGGGGATGGGCACACGGTGTATTTGCCGATACCGGACGCGGTGGATTTACGCTTTGGGTTGTTAATGCGCGATGTCAGCATGAGTTAAGAAATTTGAGCGACAAGCCTCCTGTAGGAGCGAGGCTTGCCCGCGAAAGCGATGTAATGACTTACGAATACCGCAACGCCGTAGCCGGCTCGACTTTCGCCGCCCGCCACGCTGGATACACCGTCGCCAAAAAGCTCATGATGAAACCGGCGGAACAGATCAACAACACATCAGCCCCCTGCAGTTCCGACGGCAAGTTACTGACAAAGTACACGTCGGAACTGAAGATGTGCTGCCCGCTGACCCGCTCCATCCAGCCCACCAGTTCACTGACGTTCAGCGCTGCAATCACGCCCAGCACGCCGCCAATCAAGGTGCCGACAACCCCGATCACCGTGCCCTGCACCATGAAGATCGCCATGATCTGCCGAGGTGTCGCGCCGATGGTGCGCAGGATCGCGATGTCCGCGCCCTTGTCGTTCACCACCATGATCAGGGTGGCGATGATGTTGAACGCCGCCACCGCGACGATCATCAGCAACAGCAGGCCGATCATGGTTTTTTCCATCTTCATCGCGCTGAACAGACTGCCCTGGGTGTGGGTCCAGTCGTCAGCCTTGTAGGCAGCGCCCAGGCCTGTCGCGATGTCGCTCGACACTTGCGGCGCGGCGTACAGATCCTTCACCGCCAGGCGCACGCTCTGCACTTGATTGGGCTGCCAGTGTTGCATCTGCGCGGCATCAGCGAGGTGGATCAGCGCCATGGAGCCATCCAGCTCGGCGCCAACCTTGAACACGCCCACCACGTTCAGTCGTTGCATGCGCGGGGTAATCCCGCCCGGTGCGGTGCTGATTTCCGGCACGATCAGGGTTATCTTGTCGCCGACGCTCAAGCGAAAGCGTCGTGCGGTGATCTCACCGATCACCACGCCAAACTCGCCGGGCTTCAAGGCGTCGAGACGCCCCTGAACAATGTGCTTGGCAACGATCGACACCTTGCCTTCCAGCGCCGGGTCGACACCGCTGACCTGGATCGGCTGCATCGTGCCCTTATAGGACAGCATGCCTTCCATCTCGGTGAACGGCACCGCCGCCGTTACTTCAGGATTTTTCATCGCCGCGGCGGCCACCGGCTGCCAATCGTCGATCGGGTTCACACCGACGATGGTCGCGTGGGGCACCATGCCGAGGATGCGCGAGCTCATTTCGCGCTGGAAGCCGTTCATTACCGACAACACCACGATCATCGCCAGCACGCCCAGGGCGAGGCCGATCATCGAGGTCATCGAGATGAAGGAAACAAAGCGATTGCGGCGCTTGGCGCGGGTATAGCGCGCGCCGATAAAGATCGATAACGGTCTGAACATTCGCTGGGCACCGTATAAAAATAAAAGACCCGACGTACTGTTCAGTACGTCGGGTTTCGGTCAATCAGATGGGTGTCAGGTAACCTTCCTGCAAATGCAGGACGCGATCCATCTGGCGGGCCAGGTTCATGTCGTGGGTCACCACCAGGAACGCGGTGCGCATCGAGGTGCTGAGTTCCAGCATCAAATCCTGAATGCCCTGGGCGGTGTGGGAGTCGAGGTTGCCGGTCGGCTCGTCGAGCATCACCAGGCCTGGCTTGTTCACCAGGGCACGGGCAATGGCCACACGCTGGCGTTCGCCACCGGACAATTCCGCCGGTTTGTGCTCCAGACGATGGCCCAGCCCTACCCGCTCCAGCAACGCCGTCGCACGCTGACGTGCTTCAGGGATCGCGGTTTTACCGATCAGCAGCGGCATGCAGACGTTTTCCAGCGCGGTGAACTCAGGCAGCAAGTGGTGGAACTGGTAAACGAAACCCAGCGACCGATTGCGCAGCAGGCCACGGGCCTTTTCGTTCAGCGCCGAGAGCTCTTCACCGGCCAGCCAGACGCTGCCCTTGGTCGGCGTATCGAGGCCGCCCAGCAGGTTGAGCAAGGTACTTTTGCCCGAACCCGAGGTACCGACGATCGCCACGCGCTCACCTGGGTGCAACTCCAGTTGCAGACCCGCCAGAACCTCTACCGATTCCGGGCCTTCCACGTAGGATTTGCCCAGGTTGCGGCAGCTCAAGATTGCTTTATCACTCATGCCCGACTCACTCATAACGTAGCGCCTCCGCAGGCTGGGTGCGCGCGGCACGCCAGGCTGGATACAGGGTGGCGAGGAAACTCAGAACCAACGCGGCGGCGCAGACCATCAACACGTCCTGGCTTTGCACTTGCGACGGCAGGTAATCGATGAAATACACGTCGGCGTTCAGGAATTTGTGGCCGATCAGCCCTTCAAGGGCGGAGATCGCGGCGCTGACGTTCAGCGCGGCGAAGATCCCGACCACCGCGCCGATCAGCGTACCGACCACGCCAATGACCGTGCCCTGAACCATGAAGATCGCCATGATCTGCCCCGGCGTAGAACCCAGGGTGCGCAGGATCGCGATGTCGCCCTTCTTGTCGTTCACCACCATTACCAGCGTGGAAATGATGTTGAACGCCGCAACGGCGACGATCAGCAGCAACAGCAGGCCGATCATGGCTTTTTCCATGCGGATCGCTTGATACAGATTGCCGTGGGTGCGGGTCCAGTCGCGGGCGTAATACGTGTCTTCGCCGAGTTGCTGAGCGATGGTCCACGCCATGCGTGGTGCCTGGAACAGATCGTCGAACTTCAAGCGCAAGCCCTGGACCTGATCCGGCTGCCAGCGGTGCAGCTTCGCCAGATCCTGCAAATTGGTGATGCCCAGATAGCCGTCGATCTCACCGGCGCCGACATGAAAGATGCCGACCACGGTAAAGCGTTTCATGCGCGGGAACATCCCGGCCGGGGTCACGGTGACTTCCGGCGCGACAAACGTCAGCTTGTCGCCGACCGCCACGCCGAGCTTGGCCGCGGCCTTGTCGCCGATGACGATGCCGAAACTGCCCGGCGCCAGGTCATCGAGTTTGCCCTGCTGCATGAAGTTATCAATGATCGACACCTGCCGTTCCTGCACAGGGTCGATGGCATTGAGCAGCACCTTGGAGACCTTGCCGTTGTTGGTCAGCAACCCTTGCATCTGGACGAAGGGCGCAACCGCCGCCACCTGCGGGTTCTGCTTGACCTTGGCGGCCAGGCTTTGCCAGTCGCTGATCGGCTCACCGGACTCGATGGTCGCGTGGGGCACCATGCCCAGCACGCGGGTGCGCATCTCATGATCGAAGCCGTTCATGACCGACAGCACAACGATCATCACGACCACGCCGAGGGCGAGTCCGATCATTGAGGTCAGGGAAATGAATGACACAAAATGATTGCGACGCTTTGCACGGGTATAACGCGTGCCAATAAATACGAAGAGAGGTCTGAACATGTCGGGGCTTGTTCGGAGGGAAAAGGAACGTCCTTGTGGCGGGGGTCGATAACCAGCTTTACACTCAGACCACCGCCGCTACCATGGGTTCGCCATGTCGACATTAGATGAAGAAGATCGCCGCGAATACTACCGTATCGAGGACGCGATCGCACTGGAAATTCGGCCCCTGTCTGCTCCCGAAGCCGCAGGCCAGGAAGTGTTGCAGGATGCTTCCCCACTGTTCAACCTGCTCAGCGAACTGCACCTGAGCGAATTCGAGTCGCAACACCTGCTGCGACAGATCAGCGAACGCGACCGGACCATCGCCGCGTTCCTGAAATCCCAGAACAAACGCATCGACCTGCTGAGCCAGGTGGTCGCCCTGACTGTGCTCGGACAGATCGGCGAACCGCAGCCTGTCATCCTCTCCGAAGGAGGTATCGACTTCCAGCATCCGACGCCCATCGCCACTGGCGCGCACCTGTCGGTGAAACTGGTGCTGATGCCGCAAGCCCTTGGCCTGTTGCTGCGGGCCCGCGTCACCCATTGCGACCGCAAGGGCGAAGGCTACGATGTCGGCACCGAGTTCGAATACCTGTCCGATGCCCAGCGACAATTGCTGGCCCGTTACATCTTGCAGCGACAGGCACAAGAACGACGCCTGGCCCGCGAACAAAACGAATCAGGCATTTAATTTAAGGAAGAACCGTGACCCTTATCTACGGCCATCGCGGCGCCAAGGGCGAAGCACCGGAAAACACCCTGACCAGCTTTCAGGAATGCCTCAAGCACGGCGTACGCCGTTGCGAACTGGACTTGCACCTGTCCAAGGATGGCGAGTTGATGGTGATCCATGACCCGACCCTCAAACGCACCACCGAGCGTCGCGGCAAAGTAGTCGAACATACCGCCGCGGAACTGGTGACCTACGACGCGCGCAAGGGCGGCCCGGGCTGGATCAAACCCTGCCCGATTCCAACGCTGGAAGAATTGTTCGAGAAATGTGATTTCGATCACTGGCAACTGGAAGTCAAAAGCGCTTCACGCACCCGCGCCGCGACCACCGTGCTGGCGATTCGCGAAATGGCACAGCGTTTCGGTATGCGGGACAAGATCACGATTACCTCGAGTTCACGCGAAGTGTTGAAAGCCGCGCTGGACCTGGTGCCGGACGTGTCTCGCGGTTTGGTGGCCGAGTACGCCTGGCTCGACCCGTTGAAGGTCGCGCAAAACTATGGCTGTGAGATTCTGGCACTGAACTGGACCCTGTGTACGCCAGAGCGCCTGCAGAAGGCGCAGCGTCAAGGGCTGCATGTGTCGGTGTGGACAGTCAACGAGCCCGCGCTGATGCGCAGACTCGCCGACTTCGGCGTTGACAGCCTGATTACAGACTTTCCCGGTTTGGCCACTGCCACGCTCGAGAATTGCTGAAATCGGTCTCCCCGGCCGGCTCAGGCCACCGGCCGGAGCCGCTCAAAAAAGCCGGTTGAGGCCATCGTACGCCGCTACCCGATAGGCTTCAGCCATGGTCGGGTAGTTGAACGTCGTGTTGACGAAGTACTTCAGGGTGTTCTGTTCGCCCGGCTGGCTCATGATCGCCTGACCGATGTGCACGATCTCCGACGCCTGATAACCGAAGCAGTGAACGCCCAGCACTTCCAGGGTATCGCGGTGGAACAGGATCTTCAGCATGCCTTGCGGTTCGCCGGCAATCTGCGCACGCGCCATGCCTTTGAAGAACGCCTTGCCCACTTCATACGGCACCTTGGCCTGAGTCAGCTCCTGCTCGTTCTTGCCTATCGAGCTGATCTCCGGAATGGTGTAGATGCCGGTTGGCACATCGTTGACGAAGCGCCAGCTGCCATTATCGACAATGCTGCCAGCGGCCGAACGCCCCTGGTCGTGCGCGGCACTGGCCAGGCTCGGCCAACCGATCACATCACCGGCGCCATAAATATTTGGCACGCAGGTGCGGTAGTTTTCGTCGACTTCGATCTGGCCACGGCTGTTGACCTTCACGCCGATATTTTCCAGACCCAGCTGATCGGTGTTGCCGGTACGACCGTTGCACCAGAGCAAGGCATCGGCCTTGATCTTCTTGCCGGACTTCAGGTGCAGGATCACACCGTTGTCCACGCCTTCGACGCGGTCGTAGTCTTCGTTGTGGCGAACCGTGATGTTGTTATTGCTGAAGTGGTAACTCAGCGCCTGGGAAATTTCCGAGTCGAGGAAGCTCAGCAACTGACCGCGGTTGTCCACCAGCTCGACCAGCACACCCAGACCACTGAAGATCGAGGCGTATTCGCAACCAATCACGCCAGCGCCGTAAACGATGAGTTTACGCGGGGTATGGCCGAGGCTGAGGATGGTGTCGCTATCGTAGATACGCGGGTGATGGAAATCGATGTCCGCCGGGCGATACGGGCGCGAACCGGTGGCGATGATAATGTGCTTGGCCACCAGTTTTTCGACCACGCCATTGGCGCAGACCACTTCGATGGTTTGCTCGTCAGCGAAGCTGCCGGTGCCGAAGAACACGTCGACGCGGTTACGGGCGTAGTAGCCGGTGCGCGAGGCGACTTGTTTGGAGATGACTTTTTCGGCGCTTTTCAAAACGTCCGGGAACGAGAACCAGCGCGGCTCACCAATGGCCCGGAACATCGGGTTGGTGTTGAACTGCATGATCTGCCGGACCGAGTGACGCAAGGCCTTGGACGGGATGGTGCCCAGGTGGGTGCAGTTGCCGCCGACCTGGCGACGGCTATCGACCATCGCCACCTTGCGCCCTGCTTTGGCGGCATTCATTGCCGCGCCTTCTCCGGCCGGGCCGGAACCCAACACCACCACGTCGTAGTTGTAGACAGCCATGCATACTCCTCAGAACAGGCCGCGGCGCCCTCGGCACCTGCGGCTAAATCACGCCGATCTGCGGCGTGAAGGAACAATTTGGGGCCAGTGCAGAACCCGGACACAGTCTATAGAAGCGTCAACGCCGGGCACATTAACCCTTGGTCGCGTCGTAGGCTAGTTTTGCCTGCACTACAACACCATCAAAAACACTTTTGATGCCGCAATCACTTGGTTTTCTCACCCACCAGGCGCTCAAAAGCCTGACTGGTGCGTGTGACGAAACCTGTATCGGCACGAATCACAAAGAATGCACCTATGTCATGAGTTTGGGCATAGTCCCAACCCCGTTCAGGACCGAGAATCAGCAACAGCGTCGATAGGCCATCGGCCATTAACGCTGAAGGATGAATGACTGTGACTGACGCCAGGGTGTGCAGGACGGGTGCACCGCTGCGGGCATCGAAGGTGTGGGAATAGCGCTGGCCACCCTGCTCGAAATAATTACGGTAGTCACCGGAGGTGGACACGCCATAGCCGTCGATGGCGATGATTTTTTGCACGACTTGCTGATCGTCTCGGGGTTCTTCCAGGGCGATGCGCCAAGGCGAGCCATCGAGTTTTTTGCCGGCGGCCTTTAGCTCGCCAGTGACTTCAGTCAGGTAACTGTGGATACCCATTGCTTCGAGTTTCGCGGCAATCGTATCGACCGCGTAACCGGCCGCGATGCTGTTGAAGTCGAGCTCGACTGCCACGTCCTTGCACAACTGATCACCGTCGATGCGCAAATGGTTGTGGCCGACGCGTTGCTGCACCTCGGCGAGCGCCTCGGCACTCGGCACTTTTTCCTCTCGCGCTTGCGGCCCGAACCCCCAGAGGTTGAGCAGCGGCTCCACCGTCAGGTCGAAGGAGCCTTCACTTAGCGAAGACAGTCGCTCGCCGACGCGGACCAGTTCGAGGATTGGCGCGGGCATTGTCTGACAGTGGTTAGCGGGCAAATTATTGAAGCGTTCAATGTCGGAGTCGCTGCGATAGGTCGACAGTTGCTGATCGACTTCAGCGAGGATTTTTTCAACCTGGATGCGGACTTCTGCCGGAGCGGGAAGATGGGCACGGCGCACGTACTTGATCGAATAGCTGCTGCCCATGGTCGGGCCGCCGAAACTCTCCATCGAATCGCCATTGCCGCAGCCGGTCAAGGCGCCTATCAGGACAACAACACTGCACCATCGCCATGTCAACAAACCCAGCCCCTCCTTGAAACCACGCCAAGACTGGCCATTATGCACCCCTTGTAGAAGCGAGGCTTGCCCGCGAAAGCAATGTGCCAGGCAAATCGCCTTCGCGGGCAAGCCTCGCTCCTACCGGATCACCCACAAACAAAAACGCCCCGACCAAAGTCGGGGCGCTTTCATGTGCGGCTAAGGCTTAGCGCGGGAACGCTGGCGGGTTTACACCGGCCATGTCTTCCATCACGCGAACGACCTGGCAACTGTAACCGAACTCGTTGTCGTACCAGACGTACAGAACAACGCGGTTGTCCTGAACGATGGTCGCTTCAGCGTCCACAACACCTGCGTGGCGCGAGCCAACGAAGTCGGTGGAAACCACTTCCTGCGAATTGACGTAGTCGATTTGCTTGTGCAGATCGGAGTGCAGCGCCATGTAGCGCAGGTACTCGTTCATCTCTTCACGGGTGGCGGCTTTCTCAAGGTTCAGGTTGAGAATGGCCATCGACACGTTCGGCGTCGGAACACGGATCGCGTTACCGGTCAGCTTGCCGGCCAGCTCAGGCAGCGCCTTGGCAGCAGCGGTGGCAGCACCAGTCTCGGTGATAACCATGTTCAGCGCGGCGCTACGACCACGGCGATCACCCTTGTGGAAGTTGTCGATCAGGTTCTGGTCGTTGGTGTACGAGTGAACAGTTTCGACGTGACCGTTGATGATGCCGAACTTGTCATTCACAGCTTTCAGCACCGGCACGATGGCGTTGGTGGTGCAGGAAGCGGCGGACACGATCTTGTCGTCAGCGGTGATTTCACCGTGGTTGATGCCGTGAACGATGTTCTTCAGCTTGCCTTTGCCAGGCGCGGTCAGAACAACGCGGTCGATACCCGGGCAAGACAGGTGCTGACCCAGGCCATCGGCGTCACGCCATACACCGGTGTTGTCCACCAGCAGCGCGTTTTTGATGCCGTACTGGGTGTAGTCCACTTCAGTCGGGTTCTTCGCGTAGATAACCTGGATCAGGTTGCCGTTGGCGGTGATGGTGTTATTGGCTTCATCAATGGTGATGGTGCCATTGAACGAACCATGCACCGAGTCGCGACGCAGCAGGCTGGCACGCTTGACCAGATCGTTCTCGGCGCCCTTGCGGACAACGATGGCGCGCAGACGCAGGCCATCGCCACCACCGGTTTTCTCGATCAGGATGCGCGCCAGCAGACGACCGATACGACCGAAGCCATACAGGACAACGTCGGTGCCGGTACGGCCGGAACCATTCTGCTTGCCGACCACATCGGCCAGCTCGTCACGGACGAACGCTTCGGCGGTACGGCCATTACCTTCGGCTTTGAATTTGACAGCCAGCTTGCCCAGATCTACCGAAGCAGCGCCGAGCTTGAGCTCGCTCATTGCCTTGAGCAGAGGGAATGTTTCGTGGACGGACAATTCGCTGTCATCGGACTGGCGATGGCGAGCAAAGCGGTGAGCTTTGAGAATCGCGATGACAGACTGGTTGATCAGACTGCGGCCATAGATCGAGCTCACCACGTTGTTATTGCGGTAGAGCTGACCGATAAGCGGAATCATCGCTTCTGCGAGTGCTTCACGGTCGATCCATTCACCAAGACACTGGTCGGGCTTCTGAGTCACGGTAACCTTCCACATGTAGGGGCAGAAAAAAGGGGCTACATTATGCCGCCGAGTGCCTCCCGTAGCAATGCGCGCCTGTCGCACAAGCGGTAACAAAATCCTGTTCAAAAAAATTACGCCCCGCGCCAGCCCAGTAAAACCGGGGCTTTCAGCACAGTCAATTTTCCGACGACAACATTGCCGTGTCCGTAACCCTCCGTAACACTGAGCGGTTTTGGCACTACATTTTCAGTGTCAAACCGCCAGTTTTTGTCATTACCACTACATTTCACCCAGCTTGTGCATATAGACACAGTCTGCAACTGACAGCCGGCACCTGAGGCCGTTACAATTGTCGACTTTGTCGCAACGCTTGGAGCTCAACCTTCCGTGCCCGTTCTGCGTCTACCGCTTCTCCCTGCCGCGGCAGGTAAACAGCACTGGGGCAACCTGCCCGGTGCCGCCCTGAGCCTGGCCATTGCCGAGGCCGCCAGCGCTGCCAAGCGCTTTACCCTGCTACTGACCGCCGACAGCCAGAGTGCCGAACGGCTGGAACAGGAGCTGAGTTTCTTCGCCCCGGATTTGCCTGTTCTGCATTTCCCCGACTGGGAAACCCTGCCCTACGATCTGTTCTCGCCACATCAGGACATCATCTCTCAGCGCATCTCCAGCCTTTATCGGTTGCCGGAGCTGGAGCATGGCGTGCTGGTCGTGCCGATCACCACGGCCCTGCACCGCCTGGCGCCGACCAAATTTTTGCTGGGCAGCAGCCTGGTGCTGGACGTCGGCCAGAAGCTCGACGTCGAGCAAATGCGCACCCGGCTTGAGGCCAGCGGCTATCGTTACGTCGATACAGTTTATGAGCACGGCGAATTCACCGTGCGCGGCTCGCTGATCGATCTGTTCCCGATGGGCAGCAAACTGCCCTTCCGCATCGATCTGTTCGACGACGAAATCGAAACCCTGCGTACCTTCGATCCGGAAAACCAGCGCTCAATCGACAAGGTGGACACTGTTCGCCTGCTGCCGGCGCGGGAGTTCCCGCTGCAAAAGGACGCGGTCACCCGTTTCAAGGCGCGCTTTCGCGAGCGCTTCGATGTCGACTTCCGTCGCTGCCCGATCTTTCAGGATTTGAGCAGCGGGATTACACCGGCGGGTATCGAGTACTACTTGCCGTTGTTCTTCGACGAAACCTCCACCCTGTTCGATTACCTGCCTCAGGACACGCAAGTGTTCTCTTTGCCGGGCATCGAACAGGCGGCGGAGAATTTCTGGAACGACGTGCGTAATCGTTACGAAGAGCGCCGCGTCGACCCATCCCGTCCTTTGTTGCCACCGGCCGAGCTGTTCTTGCCCGTGGAAGATTGCTTTGCCCGCCTGAAGAGCTGGCCTCGTGTGGTTGCCAGTCAACAGGACGTGGAAACCGGTGTCGGTCGCGAACGCTTCCCGGCTCAGCCACTGCCGAACCTGGCCATCGAAGCCAAGGCCACTCAGCCGTTGGCGGCGCTGGCCGGTTTCCTTGACGAATTCCCTGGCCGCGTGCTGTTTACCGCCGAGTCCGCGGGCCGTCGTGAAGTGCTGCTGGAATTGCTGGAACGCCTGAAGCTGCGGCCGAAAACCGTCGACAGCTGGCCAGACTTTGTCGCCAGCAAGGAGCGCTTGGCGATCACCATCGCACCGCTCGACGAAGGTCTGTTGCTGGACGATCCAGCCCTGGCCCTGGTCGCTGAAAGCCCGTTGTTCGGTCAGCGCGTGATGCAGCGTCGCCGTCGCGAGAAACGCGCTGACGCCAACAACGATGCAGTGATCAAAAACCTCACCGAACTACGCGAAGGCGCGCCGGTGGTGCACATCGATCATGGTGTCGGCCGCTATCTGGGGCTGACGATCCTGGAAATCGACAATCAAGCCGCCGAATTCCTGACCCTTGAATATGCCGAGAACGCCAAGCTGTACGTCCCGGTAGCCAACCTGCACTTGATCGCCCGCTACACCGGCAGCGACGATGCCCTGGCGCCGCTGCACCGCCTCGGCTCCGAGACCTGGCAGAAAGCCAAGCGCAAAGCCGCCGAACAGGTGCGCGATGTGGCCGCCGAGTTGCTCGACATCTATGCCCGCCGCGCCGCTCGCGAAGGTTATGCCTTCGCCGACCCGAAAGCCGATTACGCGACCTTCAGCGCCGGTTTCCCGTTCGAAGAAACCCCGGACCAGCAAACCACCATCGAAGCGGTGCGCGCCGACATGCTCGCCCCAAAACCGATGGATCGCCTGGTCTGCGGCGACGTCGGTTTCGGCAAGACCGAAGTGGCGATGCGCGCGGCGTTCATTGCGGTACATGGCGGTCGTCAGGTGGCGATTCTGGTGCCGACCACCCTGCTCGCCCAGCAACATTACAACAGCTTCCGCGACCGCTTCGCCGACTGGCCGGTGAGCGTGGAAGTGATGAGCCGCTTCAAGTCGGCCAAGGAAGTCAACGCCGCGGTCGCGGACCTGGCCGAAGGCAAGATCGACATCGTCATCGGCACACACAAGCTGCTGCAAGACGACGTGAAGATCAAAAACCTCGGGCTGGTGATCATCGACGAAGAACACCGTTTCGGTGTCCGTCAGAAAGAACAGCTCAAGGCGCTGCGCAGTGAAGTCGACATCCTGACGCTGACCGCCACGCCGATTCCGCGCACGTTGAACATGGCGGTGTCGGGCATGCGCGACCTGTCGATCATCGCCACGCCGCCGGCTCGTCGCCTGTCGGTGCGTACCTTCGTCATGGAGCAGAACAAGAGCACGGTCAAGGAAGCCCTGCTCCGCGAGTTGCTGCGTGGCGGCCAGGTCTACTACCTGCACAACGACGTGAAGACCATCGAAAAATGCGCCGCCGACCTCGCCGAACTGGTGCCCGAAGCACGAATCGGCATCGGCCACGGGCAGATGCGTGAACGCGATCTCGAACAAGTGATGAGCGACTTCTACCACAAGCGCTTCAACGTGCTGATCGCCTCGACCATCATCGAGACCGGCATTGACGTGCCGAGCGCCAACACCATCATCATCGAGCGTGCCGACAAGTTCGGCCTGGCGCAGTTGCACCAGTTGCGTGGCCGCGTCGGTCGCAGCCACCACCAGGCGTATGCTTACCTGCTGACACCGCCGCGCCAGCAGATCACTCCCGACGCAGAAAAGCGCCTGGAAGCGATCGCCAACACCCAAGACCTCGGCGCGGGCTTCGTGCTCGCGACCAACGATCTGGAAATCCGCGGTGCCGGCGAACTGCTGGGCGACGGTCAGAGCGGGCAGATCCAGGCCGTCGGTTTCACGCTGTACATGGAAATGCTCGAGCGCGCGGTGAAGTCGATCCGCAAGGGCGAACAGCCGAACCTCGACCAACCGCTGGGCGGCGGTCCGGAAGTCAATCTGCGTGTACCGGCACTGATTCCCGAGGACTATCTGCCGGATGTTCACGCGCGACTGATTCTCTACAAACGCATTGCCTCGGCCACCGACGAGGAAGGCCTCAAGGACCTGCAAGTGGAGATGATCGACCGTTTCGGCCTGCTGCCGGAGCCGACCAAGAACCTGGTGCGGATTACGGCGTTGAAATTGCAGGCCGAACAGCTGGGCATCAAGAAAGTCGACGGCGGCCCGCAAGGCGGTCGTATCGAGTTCGCGACCCAGACTCCGGTCGACCCGCTGACGCTGATCAAACTGATCCAGAGCCAGCCCAAACGCTACAAATTCGAAGGCGCCACGATGTTCAAATTCCAGGTACCGATGGAGCGCCCGGAAGAACGTTTTAATACTGTAGAGGCGCTATTCGAGCGCCTCATTCCGACCACTGCTTGAAGGACGCCGCATGCGCCTGTTTCGCTCACTGACCTTGTTGATATCGTTGTTTTCGCCGTTCGCCTCGACGGCGTTTGCCGATGATCTGTATCAGGTTGAAATGATTCTGGTGCGGCAAAACGCCGTGCCCGCCATCGTCAGCCGCGCCGCGCCGGAAGACTGGGATGCCGGCGCCCAACGCATCAGCCCCGACAGCTTTCGCACACCAAGCCTGAACGCCGAAGTGGAAAAGCTCAGCGCCAGCAACAACTACACGGTGTTGCTGCACAAGGCCTGGCAACAGCACCTGGGTGAAGAAGCCAGCAAAGTGGCGATCAGCGAGGGCAAGGAACAGTTTGGCCAGTTCCCGATCGAAGGCACTCTGAGCCTGAAACTGGGGCGCTTCACCGACGTCGACGCCGACTTCTGGGTCAATCAGATTGACGCCAACGGCCTGGTCACCGCCAGCGAACGCCTGAAGCAGGAAAGCCACACCAAGAACGGCCAGTTGAACTTCCTCGACAACGGCCACCTCGGCCTGCTGATCAAGATCACCTCGCTGACAGCCCCCGCACCACGGGAAGCTCCAGAAGTCGTTCCGGACTAATTGACGTGCCCCCGACCCTGAGCAAACCCCTGGCAACATCCTGGGTCAGCCGATTCAAGGAACAGAGCCTGGAGCGTGGCCGCCGCTACGCGCTGGAAAACCGCGTCAGGATCGTCGAAGTCGGCGACGCCACCATCACCGCCAGTTGCGAAGGCTCTGGCGGCAACGTTTACCGTCAGACCATTCGCCTGCGCGAGTCGGCCAAAGGCACCTTGCTGATGATCGACGCCACGTGCACCTGCCCGGTTCATAGCAACTGCAAACATTGCGCGGCGGTGTTGCTGCAAGTGCAGGAAACCCTCGCCTACCCAGCGGCTGCCAAAGACGCCGAACTGCTGGAAAAACTTCAGGCCGTACTGGAAAACCGTAGCCCGAAAGCGCCGCCGCAAGTGTTGGTGGACAACGTGCAACCGGTGCCGCGCCTGTGGCTGGCAAGTATCGAGTTCAGTGCCTTTGAACCACGCAACGGCAAGATGCAGCGTTACATCCAGCATCGCGCGGCGCTGTCCTTCAGCTATCTGGATGAATACGTCAGCGGACAGAAAAACACTGACATCCTGATCCGCCAGGAGACGCAGACGCTGCGGATAAAACGTCACCCGGAAGTCGAACAGGCCTACAGGGAACAGCTGCGAATCCTCGGTTTCAAGATCGCCACCCGACAAAGCAAGGCCTTGCCCGAAAGTGCCGGCGAACTCTATGAGATGGTCAACGACAGCGCCTGGCTGACCTTCACCCTCAACGAGCTGCCGAAGCTGCGCACCCAGGGCTGGGAGCTGCAGATCGACGAGGACTTCGGCTTCGACCTGACCGCAGTTGAAGACTGGTACGCCACCGTCGAGCAGGCACCGGAGCGCGACTGGTTCGACCTGGAATTGGGGATCATCGTCAACGGCGAACGGCTGAGCCTGTTGCCGATCCTGTTAAACCTGATGCGCTCCCATACCGAGCTTCTCAACCCGGAACGCCTCGCCCGACGCCGCGACGACGAATTGATTCTGGTGAACATCCCGCAGCGCCGCAGCACCGACCAAGGCCCGCTGCAGGTCGCCCTGCCCTTCGGCCGCTTGAAACCGGTGCTGGCCACTCTCGGCGAGTTTTACCTGCAAGAGCCCGGCGAAACCACGCTGCGCCTGAGCAAGGCCGACGCCACGCGCCTGAATCCGCTGGAAGGCCTGCCGCTGCTCTGGGAAGGTGGCGAGCAGATCCGCACCTTTGCCCAGCGCCTGCGCGACATCAAAGACCACACCGCAGTGGCACCCGAAGGGTTGAATGCCACCTTGCGCCCGTATCAGCTGGAAGGCCTGAGCTGGATGCGGTCGTTGCGGCAACTGGAAGTCGGCGGGATTCTCGCGGATGACATGGGGCTGGGCAAAACCCTACAGACCCTGGCACACATTCTCAGCGAGAAGAATGCCGGGCGCCTCGATCGGCCGTGCATGGTAGTCATGCCCACCAGCCTGATCCCCAACTGGCTCGACGAAGCCGCGCATTTCACGCCTCAGCTCAAAGTGCTGGCGCTGTACGGCGCCAGTCGCAAGAAGCACTTCGGCGACCTGGCCGACTACGACCTGATTCTGACCACTTATGCGCTGCTGCCCAAGGACGTCGAACGCCTCGCCGCGCAGCCGTTGCACGTATTGGTGCTGGATGAAGCACAGTACATCAAGAACCCCAACAGCAAGGCCGCCCACGCCGCCCGCGAGCTGAATGCTCGCCAGCGCCTGTGCCTGAGTGGCACGCCACTGGAAAATCACCTCGGTGAGCTGTGGTCGCTGTTCCACTTCCTGCTGCCCGGCTGGCTCGGTGACGTGAAAAGCTTCAACCGCGATTACCGCGTACCGATAGAAAAGCGTGCCAGCGACGTAAGACTTCAGCACCTCAACGGTCGGATAAAACCGTTCCTGCTGCGCAGGACCAAGGAACAGGTGGCCACCGAACTGCCGCCGAAAACCGAGATCATCCATTGGGTCGAACTCAACGAAGCCCAGCGCGACGTATACGAAACCATGCGCCTGGCCATGGACAAGAAAGTCCGCGACGAGATCACCCGCAAGGGCGTGGCGCGCAGCCAGATCATCATTCTTGAAGCCCTGCTGAAGCTGCGTCAGGTGTGCTGCGATTTACGCCTGGTCAACGATGCTGCCCTGCCCTCGCGCGGTAGCACCTCCGGCAAGCTCGATAGCCTGATGGAAATGCTGGAGGAGTTGTTCGAAGAAGGTCGGCGGATTCTGCTGTTTTCGCAGTTCACCTCAATGCTGTCGCTGATCGAGGATGAGCTGAAAAAACGTGGCGTGGCTTATGTAATCCTGACCGGCCAGACCCGCGACCGACGCACGCCAGTGAAGGAATTCCAGAGCGGCAAACGTCAGATCTTTCTGATCAGCTTGAAGGCCGGCGGTGTGGGGCTGAACCTGACCGAAGCCGATACGGTGATTCACTACGATCCCTGGTGGAACCCGGCGACGGAAAATCAGGCGACTGATCGTGCGTATCGCATTGGTCAGGAGAAGCCGGTATTCGTCTACAAGATGATCGCCAGGGGCACGGTGGAAGAGAAAATTCAGCATCTGCAGAAGGAAAAATCCGATCTGGCCGCAGGCGTGCTGGATGGGCGCAAGACCGGGGACTGGAAGTTGCAGAGCGATGATATCGAGGCGCTGTTTGCGCCGTTGCCGGAAAAAATTGATAAGTAGCAGCGATAGGTAGATCGCCTTCGCGGGCAAGCCTCGCTCCTACAGAAATGTGTGCGGTCACAATGGTGTGATCAACATAAAATGTGTAGGAGCGAGGCTTGCCCGCGAAGGCATCACGGCGGGCCCCACTGAAGAGATCAGCTATCAGGATTTGGGATCAGGCAATGGCGCAAACAGCGCCTCAATATCACTCTGCTCGAGCTTCCATCCCCCACTCGCTCCACCTTCGAGTACAGCCCCGGTCAATGCAGCCTTTTCCTGTTGCAGTGCCTGTATTTTTTCTTCGACCGTACCGCGGGCAATCATCTTGTAGACGAATACCGGCTTGTCTTGACCAATTCTGTAGGCTCGGTCGGTCGCCTGGTTTTCCACCGCAGGATTCCACCACGGATCGAAGTGAATCACCGTATCCGCCGCCGTCAGGTTGAGGCCGGTTCCTCCAGCCTTCAGGCTGATCAGGAACAACGGCACCTTGCCACTCTGGAAGTCTTTTACCGGCGTACGCCGATCCGTGGTGTCGCCGGTCAACAACGAATAGCCGAAACCGCGCTGCTGCAGCTCCCGCTCAATTAACGCAAGCATCGAGGTGAACTGCGAGAACAGCAATATCTTGCGCCCCTCACTGAGCAACTCTTCGAGCATCTCCATCAAGCTGACCAGTTTTCCACTACCAGAGCGAAGGGCTTTTGCCGTCAGAGCGATTTTGATCAGTCGCAGATCGCAGCACACCTGACGCAATTTGAGCAAAGCGTCGAGGATGATGATCTGACTGCGTCCGACGCCGCTGCGGGCAATTTCATCACGGACCTTCTTGTCCATCGCCACGCGCACGGTTTCATACACATCTCGTTGCCCATCGCTAAGGTCGACCCAATGGACGATCTCGGTTTTGGGCGGCAATTCGCTAGCCACCTGCTCTTTCTTGCGGCGTAGCAGAAAGGGCTTTATCCGAGCTGTCAGGTGTTGCATCCGCTCGCTATTGCCGTGTTTCTCGATCGGGGTGCGATAGTCGCGATTGAAGGTTTTACTGTCACCGAGCCAACCAGGCAGCAAAAAGTGAAACAGCGACCACAGTTCGCCCAAGTGGTTTTCCAGCGGGGTGCCGGACAGACACAAACGTTGCCGAGCCTCTAATTGCCGGGCCGCCTGAGCGGCTTTACTCGTCGGGTTCTTGATGTTTTGTGCCTCATCGAGAATCAGCACGCTCCAGACTTGAGGCTGCAAAACTTCCAGATCGCGCGGCAGCAGGGCGTAAGTCGTCAACACCAGATCGTATTCAGCGAGGTTTGCAAAATCGTTTCGTCGCGTAGACCCATGGAGCGCCAGGACTTTAAGTTGCGGGGTAAAGCGTGCCGCCTCGTCGAGCCAGTTAGGGATAAGACTGGTGGGCATCACAGCAAGCGCCGGACAGTCGAGACGTCCCGCCTGTTTTTCACAAAGCAAATGGCTCAGGGTTTGCAGGGTCTTGCCCAACCCCATATCGTCACCGAGGATACCGCCCACTTCCAGCTCTCGAAGCGCCTGCATCCAGTTCAGACCTTCCAATTGATAAGGTCGCAACGATGCGTTGAGGCCTGCCGGAGCACCAACATGCGCATGGGTGGACTCGCGCAATCGCTTCGCAAAACTTCGCAAACGCTCGCCGCCCTGCCAGACCAGCGGCAAGCTTTCGAGCTCACTCAACCGCGCCGCATCAGGAGCACTCAAGCGCAACGAGTCGCCGCTGTTCACGTTCAAATACAACTCGCCGAGCGTGGCCATCAAAGGCTTGACCCGTGCGAGAGGCAGTGCGACTTTCGTGCCTGGTTTCGCGGTGAACTGCCCACTGTTGAGATCGATCAAGACCTGATCGTTATCGTCGCGACGGGCTAGCTCGGCCGGGTTCATCAACTGTGGCTGACTGCGCAACAAATGCAGCAGAATCGGCAACAAGCTGTGGCGCTCGCCATTGACTACAATCCCCAATTGCAGATCGAACCATTCGCGGCCCGGCGATTCCTCAATATCGGCATACCATTGCTCTACGGGCTGCACATTGAAATGAAAGCCGTCAGTGATACTGACTTGCCAACTGGCCTCTCTGAGCGCCGGTACTCCGGACTGCACAAAAGCGAGCCATGCCGATTCATCCGGCAAGTCGAACATTTCGCCTGCGCTATCGGGTAATGCATTACTTTTTCGCGTGGCCTTTTTGAAGCCTTGCTTTTGCAACGCCTGACGCAGGACTTTTTCGGCAGCCAGCTTACGCTGAATGCGCTGGGTTTCGGTACCTGAGAGCACCGATACTTCCGTGGATTTTTTGTCCGTGGCCATATGACCGTCGTAAGTGAAGGCCAGCGCTGCGCGGTGCTCCAGTTCGTATTTCCAGCTTGTATAACGCTTGGTTGTTGCGAGGGTCAGGAAAGCCTGGGGCTCGATATCATCGATGATCCGCTCGGTCAACGTGTGTGGCGGCGGTGCTATTCGAGTCACGGCATTCATCCGATGACTGAACTGCATTGCCTGCCGCGCCGGGATGTCGGGGACCAATGACAAGTGTCTGGCCAGTTTGTTGTCCAGCTCACTCAGCAGCGGCCCGACCTCCATCCGTTCGCGATCCAGGTAATGCAAAGGTTCCAGCGCCAGAATCGTTTCCTCAGGGGCGTCATCACTACGCCACTGCGGACGGAAACTGCCGTTTCCTTGTTCAGCCCAGGCAAACTGCGCAAACCTCTCCCCTCCAGGTGCCAAGGGCTGCAATTGGTCGAAATCGAGAAACAAGCGCGAAGTTTTCAACGCCAACTGAAGGACTTCGGCCCCGCTACTGCCTTGCAAGGGATATCCGCTGTAATAAGAATGGGAGGAGTGGACCGCGACCAGCAATCTGGCGATGCGCAGGTCAAGCTCCGTCAGATAGCCCGGCTCTCGCATCAGCGCATCTGACGGCGAAAACACAGATTTGATGTCCTGCAATCGGCCATCCTTGAGCTGACGAGCCTTGCAAATTTCCAGTAACCACTTGCCTGTGGTGGACGTGGCTTTGAGTTTGTACACCCAGCACGTGCCGGTGCTCTGCACAGCCCCATCGCGATCTGGCGTCTCACGGGGAATATCATTGAGCCAGCGTTCCAGATCACGGTTCAGGCGAACCGGGGCATCGCTCTCGCTAGACTCGACAGGAAGGTCTTGCAGATGATAAATGACCGTTGCACAGTGCTTGCAATCCATCAATACGGGACATGAGCAGGCGCAATTCAGCATGAACACACCGTCATCATATTCAATGAGTTCGATGGACTGTTCGTAGATATTCCCTTGGGAGCCTTTGCAAGTCGCGCTAACCGTCAGATCATCAAAGTCGATGATCTTGACCCGATTCTCTTTGGCGTATCTGAGCGCCTTATCCAGCGCACGATTGCTGAATGCCGCCGTCCACGGCATCTGATGAAGTTGCTCAATGATTGTCGGCATAAATTCAACGCTTCTGATAATGACTGGATTACGGAGGGTTTCGTCTTAGACTTTCAACACCCGCGCCAATGTCGACTTCACCTTGCCCATCCCGTCATGCAATGCCTGTTCGATTTCGGCCGGGTGCCCATCCCGGCATATTCACCGATCTGTACGTCGGCTGACGGCGCGCCATAAGGCGTGTCCACCGCCAATGACTGACGAATCGCTCAAGCCTTCGTCAGGCCGGTGCCACCGATAATCGCGTAAACCGTCATGACGAGAAGTCCTTAATCAATCAACTGAGCTTCTCTGAGCGCGCCGATGGCCGCCAGCCAGCGTGGGTCTTGACGGTATTCGGTGCTGGCGTACGCCTGCCCGCGCATCCGCGCAATGCGCGTCGAAGGTTTGACCTTCAAACGCTGGGCGGCGCTCAAGGCCAGCTCGGCAGCTGCGCGATCGTTGCACACCAGGCCCATGTCACAACCGGCGGTCAATGCCGCTTCGATGCGACTGGCAGCATCGCCAACCACGTGAGCACCGGCCATCGACAGGTCATCACTGAAGATCACCCCATCGAACTGCAGCTCGCCGCGCAGGATGTCCTGCAACCAGCGACGGGAGAAACCTGCAGGCTGGGAATCGACTTGTGGATAAATAACGTGGGCTGGCATGACGGCAGCCAGTTGTTTGCTCAATCGCGCAAACGGCACAAGATCGTTGGCGCGGATTTCGTCGAGGCTGCGCTCATCGTTGGGAATCGCGACGTGGGAATCGGCTTCGGCCCAGCCATGACCCGGGAAATGCTTGCCGGTGGCGGCCATTCCCGCGCTATTCATGCCACGAATAAATGCACCGGCGAGCAAGGCTGCACGCTCGGGATCACCTTCGAACGAACGAGTGCCAACCACCGCACTGCGCTGGTAATCCAGGTCCAGCACGGGGGCGAAGCTCAGGTCGAGACCGACTGCGAGCACTTCGGTCGCCATGATCCAGCCACACTGCTCGGCCAGGTCTTCGGCATTCGGGTTATCGGCGATGGCGCGCATGGCTGGCAACCGCACGAAGCCCTGACGAAGCCGTTGAACCCGACCGCCCTCTTGATCCACCGCCAGCAGCAGATCGGGACGAATGGCGCGGATCGAAGCGCTCAATTCGCGCACTTGACGCGGATGCTCGATGTTGCGGGCAAAAATGATCAGGCCGCCCACTTCGGGCTGGCGCAACAATTGGCGATCTTCAGCCGTCAGCCAGGTACCGGCGACGTCCACCATCAACGAGCCTTGCAGGCCAGCAGTCATAGAGATTCCTTGATTACAATAAACCCGGCTCGCACGAATTCGCCGCCATGGGCTGTGCCCTGCGGGGCGGCGATTTCAATGAGGAGCGGGTTCAGAACGAGAGTCGGCATGGGCGGCTAGCTTAGCGGATGTCAGCTGCCGCGCCCACCCGTGTGCGGTTAAACCTTGGCGGCGACCGGGGCCGATTTGCTGCGCGGACGCAACTGCGCGGTGGCCATGGCTGTGTCGGTGACGCCGGTTTCGGCCCGCATGCCAGCGGCCAGGAACGGCACCATCAGACGCATCACTTGTTCGATAGAGGTGTTGACGCCGAAGTCGGTCTCGGCAATCGCACGCAAGGCCTTGATCCCCGACATGCTGAACGCCGCGGCACCCAGCATGAAGTGCACACGCCAGAACAGTTCGATCGGGGGAATGCGCGGCGCGGCCTCGTTGACCAGCATCATGTAGCGGCGGAACACCTTGCCGTACATATCTTCCAGATAACGACGCAAGTGCCCTTGGCTCTGACTGAACGCCAGCCCAAGCAAACGCATGAAGATGGACAGGTCGTTGCCGCTGCGTGGCTGCACCACCAGAGCTTGCTCGACCAGAATCTCCAGCAACTCTTCAAGGGTCGGCTTGTTCTCGGGCTTGGCCTGACGGCGCTCCAGCTCTTTATCGAGACTGAGGCAGAATGGCCCGAGAAAACGCGAGAAGACCGCCTGGATCAGCGCCTTCTTCGAGCCGAAGTGATAATTCACCGCCGCCAGATTGACACCGGCCTTGCTGGTGATCAGACGCAATGAGGTTTCAGCAAAACCTTTTTCCGCGAACAACTGCTCGGCAGCATCGAGAATGCGTTCAACGGTTTCCGACTGGGCCATGGCTACTCCGCCTGACAAACACTTGTTTGAAACATACGTTTCAGCCTTGGCCTTGTCAAGTCTGGCGGTTCGTTTTGGGAATGGTCGGTCAGCTATTTAACCATACAACAGCAGCGCATCAATCAGCGAGCAAAATGACCGTCCAGCGCCCGGCGAAAAAAGGGGCATTGCCAAGACCGGTTCACTGTATATAATCCCAGTCACTGTATAAAAAGACAGAGCGATCAATATGCTAAAGCTGACGCCACGCCAAGCAGAGATTCTGGCCTTCATCAAACGTTGCCTTGAAGACAACGGCTACCCGCCGACCCGCGCGGAAATCGCTCAGGAACTGGGTTTCAAGTCGCCCAATGCGGCGGAAGAACACCTCAAGGCGCTGGCTCGCAAGGGGGCGATCGAGATGACCCCGGGCGCCTCCCGCGGCATCCGCATCCCAGGCTTCGAAGCCAAGGCCGACGAGTCCAGCTTGCCGATCATTGGCCGGGTGGCTGCCGGTGCGCCGATCCTCGCCCAGCAGCACATCGAGGAATCCTGCAACATCAACCCCTCGTTCTTCCATCCCCGCGCTGACTATCTGCTGCGGGTCCATGGCATGAGCATGAAGGACGTCGGCATTTTTGACGGTGACCTGTTGGCCGTCCATACCACCCGCGAAGCCCGCAACGGCCAGATCGTAGTGGCGCGAATCGGTGACGAAGTAACCGTCAAGCGCTTCAAGCGCGACGGCAGCAAGGTCTGGTTGATTGCCGAAAACCCTGAATTCGCCCCTATCGAAGTCAACCTGAAAGATCAGGAACTGGTCATCGAAGGCTTGAGTGTTGGCGTGATTCGCCGCTAAAGGAGGCTTTATGCAGTTCCCACATACTTCACAGCAAGCCCAATTGCCGTTGTTCGAGGCGTTCATGGCGCAGCCATTGGCGCCGATCCTGAAAGACGTGGTCGAATCGCCCTGGAGCACCGAGCCCGAAGTCTTCAGCGAGCTGTCACTGCGCGGCGCGGCCGGGAACTGCCTGAACCTTCTGGCACCGATTCTCCGGGAACTGAGCCAGGATCAGGATGCACGCTGGCTGACACTCATCGCCCCACCCGCCAGCCTGACACAAGCCTGGTTACGGGACGCCGGCCTGAACCGTGAGCGCATTTTGCTCCTGCAACCGCGCGGCACTCAGAGCGCTCAGCAGTTGACCTGCGAAGCCTTGCGACTTGGCCGCAGCCATACGGTCGTCAGCTGGCTTAACCCGCTGAGCACTACGTCGCGGCAACAGTTGATCAGCGCTGCCCGTATCGGGGATGCGCAAAGTCTGAATATTCGACTGGGTTAACTGACAAACACTGTGCGCGCTGAACAGCGCGGGGCTTCTCCAAGGATAGAGAAGCCGATCTGTAGAGGTATTCGAAGAATCCGACAGGCGGGATCAATGAAGAACCCGTGGCCCCTCTTCCTTATCAAATTCGCCTTCCACCAGGCGTCCTGCCATCTGAACACCGACACTCAACATCGCCTTGGCGACTTCCACATGCTGGCCTTGCAGGAAAACCTTGGCATCCTCGGAGAAATCCAAAGTAACCAGAGAACCCTCGTCCTCAGCCCTGCGCAGCTCGATTCGGCCGTCTGGTAACTCGACAATTTCTAGAAAGGACGTTGGCATAAAGGTCTGTTCTCCACGAAAGGCGGGGATTATATAGGCATCAGCCAAGCTTCGCTCGGGATCTTGACCAAATGCCATCACGAAGAGAAATTTCTGACATCACGCTTCCTTGAGCGGACCCGTCCCTAAACACTCAATCTTTCAGCACTCGTTCAACCCTTCGCGAAACCGAATCGCCAGACCTTTAAGGTTCTGACGCCAGCTCTCCAGCTCTTCCCGACTCAGCTCTTCCGGCGCCTCTTCTTCATCCAGATTAACAGCCTGGATTAGCGGCTGCGTCACATCACCCTTGGGCTTGTGCGGAGCGCGAGGCGGCTGGAACAGTGCGGCATGAGCCGACAGCAATTTGGCCAGCCAGGTTTCAGGGTTTTGGGCCAGTTCGACCATCTCGGCCATTTCCGGAATAGCGATGGTTTCGAGCACTTCGCGGGTCAGCAGCATCTCTGCCCGCGGCGCATTGGCCTGAGGCAGGCGATAGAAACCGGCGATTTCATGGCACAGTCCCAACAGCGCACCGTACAGGTGAAACAACGCCGATTCACGCCCGGCCTGAATCAGCGCGAGGGAGTTCATCGCCCGCCCCTCTTCGGCTTTGGCAAGCGCTTCCAGCGACAGGCCGGCGAAATAAATCTTCTGGTTGGTACGGGTATAGAGTTCGTGGGCCATGACGGCAGCCTCCACAACGAAATAATTGCTTCACGCAGGTCAGACAGTGTCGTGGATCACCTGAGCTTCCCGCAAGCCCAAAACAAAAGGCCGCATGAAAACCCGCGGGTTGTCATGCGGCCTTTTGCGTACAGCCTTTTAAGCCTTGGCTGATGGACGCTTGTCTTCAACCGTCCACTTGCCGCCGTCGTAATACGCCTTCCAGCCAGTCGGTTTACCGTCAACCTCAGTCTGCACGTATTGCTCTTTGGTCTTGCGACTGTAACGAATTACCGAAGGAAGGCCGTCCGGATCTTTCTTCGGCGCTTCACAGAGGAAATGGTACTTCGGATCGATCTCATCCTTGTGCGGCACGATCTCCATGACCAATGGAGCACGGGTCTCGCGGTTTTTCGGGAACTGGCTGGCCGCCAGGAACAGGCCGGAAGCACCGTCGCGAAGGATGTAGGTGTCGTTGACCTTTTCGCATTTGAGCTCAGGCATCTTCACCGGGTCCATCTTCGGCGGCGCCGCATCACCGCTTTTCAGCAGCTTGCGAGTGTTCTTGCAGGTGGCGTTGGTGCAACCGAAGAACTTACCGAAACGACCGGTCTTGAGCTGCATCTCGCTGCCGCACTTGTCGCACTCCAGGCTCGGACCTTCATAGCCTTTAATGCGATAGGTGCCCTCTTCGATCTCGTAGCCAGAGCAATCCGGGTTGTTACCGCAGATGTGCAGCTTGCGCTTCTCGTCGAGCAGGTAAGCGTCCATGGCCGTGCTGCAGATCGGGCAGCGATGCTTGCCACGCAGGACCAGCGATTCGGACTCACCCTCGTCGTCCGCGGCGATTTCATCGCCCGGTACCAGGTTGACGGTGGCTTTGCAGCGCTCTTTCGGTGGCAGGCTGTAGCCCGAACAACCGAGGAACACGCCCGTCGAAGCAGTACGGATCTGCATCGGACGACCGCACAACAGGCACGGAATGTCAGTCATCACCGGCTGGTTGGCGCGCATGCCACCTTCGGGACTTTCGGCTACTTCGAGTTTCTTCTTGAAGTCGCCATAGAACTCGTCGAGCACGTTTTTCCAGTCGCGTTCGCCCTGAGCCACGTCATCAAGGTTCTCTTCCATGCCGGCGGTGAAGCCGTAGTCCATGAGATTGGAGAAGCTCTCGGCCAGACGCTCGGTGACGATGTCGCCCATCTTTTCCGAATAGAAACGACGGTTGTGCAGCGCCACGTAGCCGCGATCCTGGATGGTCGAAATGATCGCGGCATAGGTCGAAGGACGACCGATACCGCGTTTTTCCATTTCTTTAACCAGGCTCGCTTCCGAGTAACGCGCTGGTGGCTTGGTGAAGTGCTGGGTCGGATCAAGCTTGATCAGCTTCATCGCGTCGCCCTGGGCCATGTCCGGCAGCACATCATCATCGCCAGGCTTGGCAATTTGCGGCATGACGCGGGTGTAACCGTCAAACTTCAGGATGCGGCCCTTGGCACGCAACTCGAAGTCGCCGGCACCGACGGTGACCGTGGTCGACAGGTATTGCGCCGGCAGCATCTGGCAAGCGAGGAACTGGCGCCAGATCAGCTCGTAGAGCCGTTCTGCATCACGTTCCATGCCCGATAGCTTGCTTGGCTCGGTATTGGCGTCGGACGGACGAATCGCTTCGTGAGCCTCTTGTGCGCCTTCCTTGCTGCTGTAGACGTTCGGGTTTTCCGGCAGGTACTTCTTGCCGAACTCGCCTTCAATATAAGTACGCGCCATCGCCACGGCATCGGCCGAGAGGTTGGTGGAGTCGGTACGCATATACGTGATGTAGCCGGCTTCGTACAAACGCTGGGCCATCATCATGGTTTTTTTCACACCAAAGCCCAGGCGGTTACTCGCGGCCTGCTGCAGGGTGGAAGTGATGAACGGTGCCGACGGCTTGCTGCTGGTCGGTTTGTCTTCGCGCTTGACGATGCTGTAGCTGGAAGCCTTGAGCTTTTCCAGCGCGGCCATGGCCTGGGCTTCGTTGAGCGGCTTGAAGGCTTCGCCTTTCTCGCGGGCTACGTCGAAACGCACGGTCGCGCCCTTGGCGGTGCCGAGGTCAGCGTGGACTTCCCAGTACTCTTCCGGGTTGAACGCGCGAATTTCACGCTCACGCTCGACCACCAGCTTCACGGCAACCGATTGCACGCGACCGGCGGACAGGCCACGGGCGACCTTGGCCCACAGCAGCGGCGAAACCATGTAACCCACCACGCGGTCGAGGAAGCGACGCGCCTGCTGGGCATTTACTCGATCGATGTCCAGCTCGCCCGGTTTGGAGAAGGCTTCCTGGATGGCCTTCTTGGTGATTTCGTTGAACACCACGCGCTTGTAGCGGCTGTCGTCACCACCGATGGCTTCGCGCAGGTGCCAGGCAATGGCTTCCCCCTCGCGATCCAAGTCGGTTGCGAGATAGATGGTGTCAGCATCTTTGGCGAGCCGGCGCAGCTCTTCGATGACTTTTTCCTTGCCCGGGAGAATCTCGTACTTGGCTTTCCAGCCATGATCGGGATCGACACCCATGCGCGAGACCAGCTGCTTGCGCGCTTTCTCTTTCGGCGTGAGCACCGGACCTTCACCTGCGGCGGCCTTGCCGCGCTTGGCGGCAGGCTCTTTGCTGGCGCTAGCCGAACCGCTGGTGGGCAGGTCTCGGATATGGCCGATACTCGACTTCACCACGTATTGGTTACCCAGATACTTGTTGATGGTCTTGGCCTTAGCCGGGGATTCCACAATGACCAGCGATTTGCCCATGGATCAGAAAATTCCTGAATTCTAGAAGTGAAAGGCGGTTGGCGCCTGACGCGGCACCGCTATATATAGTGGCTACAAGGTGAGGTCAAGCGCAGGGTTCTGCGCGCACTCCCCTTATGGCTGCGGAAAAACGCTCGGTTCGGCTTGCACCAAAGCAAAGCGTGGCACCTGTTCGCCGTCAACCTCGACCGACTCCAGGAACATGCTCAAGGGGCGCACCCAAAAGCCGTAATCGCCATACAGGGCTTGGTAGAAGACCACTTCCTCTTCGGTTTCCGAATGCCGCGCAACAGCGAATACACGGTACTGCGGACCTTTGTAATGTTCGTAGAGCCCAGGTTGTATCGGCATGCTTTGGCCCTCACTGAAATTTTTTCAAAATAAAAACAAAATAAATCCGGAAAAACAAAAACCGGGGCACTTGGCCCCGGCTTCCATCAGCGAAACGCTTAAACGCGTTCGAAGACGGTGGAGATGCCTTGGCCAAGACCAATGCACATGGTGGCTACCCCGAAGGTGCCGCCATTCTGCTTCATCACGTTCAGCAAAGTGCCGGAGATACGGGCACCGGAGCAACCGAACGGGTGACCCAGGGCGATCGCGCCGCCGTGCAGGTTAACCTTCTCGTTCATCTTGTCGAGCACTTTCAAATCTTTCAGCACTGGCAACGCCTGTGCGGCGAAAGCTTCGTTGAGCTCGAAGAAGTCGATATCGTTGATACCAAGACCCGCGCGCTTCAGTGCTTTCTGCGTTGCCGGTACTGGACCATAGCCCATGATCGCCGGGTCCACACCTGCCACTGCCATCGAACGAATCACCGCCATTGGCTGGATGCCCAGGTCTTGGGCACGCTGCGCCGACATCACGATCATGCACGAAGCACCGTCGGTGATCTGCGACGAAGTACCGGCTGTCACGGTGCCGCCCTTCGGGTTAAACGCTGGCTTCAGAGCTGCCAGGCTTTCCAGGGTGGTTTCCGGACGAATGGTTTCGTCGTAGTCGAACAGTTTCAGGAAACCGTTCTCGTCGTAGCCCTGCATCGGGATGATTTCGTCTTTGAACTTGCCTTCCAGAGTCGCCTTGTGGGCGAGCTGGTGGGAGCGCACGCCAAAGGCGTCCTGTTGTTCGCGAGTAATGCCGTGCATTTTGCCGAGCATTTCCGCGGTCAGGCCCATCATGCCCGAGGCTTTCGCCGCATACAGGGACATGTGCGGGTTAGGATCGACACCGTGCATCATGCTCACGTGCCCCATATGCTCGACGCCACCAACCACGAACACGTCACCGTTACCGGTCATGATCGCTTGCGCAGCGGTGTGCAGAGCACTCATCGACGAGCCACACAGACGGCTGACGGTCTGGCCGGCCGCGGTGTGCGGGATCTGCGTCATCAGGGACGCCATGCGGGCGATGTTCCAGCCCTGTTCCAGGGTCTGGTTCACACAGCCCCAGATCACGTCTTCAACTTCGCTCGGGTCGACCTTGACGTTGCGTTCCAGCAATTTGCTGATCAGGTGCGCCGACATGTCTTCGGCACGGGTGTTGCGGTGCATGCCGCCCTTGGAGCGGCCCATCGGCGTACGACCGAAGTCGACAATCACGACGTCTCTAGGATTCAAGCTCATATACTTTCACTCTCGCTCTAGTGTGGGCGCTTAACCGAAGAAGCTCTGACCGTTTTTGGCCATTGCACGCAGCTTCGCGGTCGGGTGGTACAGCGCGCCCAAATCAGCGTACTGGTCAGCCAGGGCAACGAACTCTGCAACACCGATCGAATCGATGTAGCGCAGCGCACCGCCACGGAATGGAGGGAAACCAATACCGTAGACCAGGCCCATGTCGGCTTCGGCGGCGGTTTCGACGATGCCGTCTTCCAGGCAACGCACGGTTTCCAGGCACAGCGGGATCATCATCCAGTTGATGATGTCTTCGTCAGTGACTTCGCGCTGTTCGAACACGATTGGCTTGAGCACTTCCAGTACCGAAGGATCGGCGACTTTCTTCTGCTTGCCGCGCTTGTCGGTCTCATAGGCGTAGAAGCCTTTGCCATTCTTCTGGCCCAGGCGCTTGGCTTCATAGAGCACGTCGACGGCCGAACGGCGATCGTCTTTCATGCGATCCGGGAAGCCTTCAGCCATAACGTCACGACCGTGGTGACCGGTGTCGATGCCGACCACGTCCATCAGGTAGGCCGGGCCCATCGGCCAGCCGAATTTTTCCATGACCTTGTCGATGCGGACGAAGTCCACGCCGGCGCTGACCAGTTTGGCGAAACCGCCGAAGTACGGGAACAGTACGCGGTTGACCAGGAAGCCCGGGCAGTCATTGACGACGATCGGGTTCTTGCCCATTTTCTTGGCGTAGGCAACGGTGGTGGCAACGGCCACTTCGCTGGACTTCTCGCCACGGATCACTTCAACCAGCGGCATCATGTGTACCGGGTTGAAGAAATGCATGCCGACGAAGTTTTCCGGACGCTTGAGGGCTTTGGCCAGCAAGGTGATGGAAATGGTCGAAGTGTTGGACGCGAGGATAGTGTCCTCTTTGACCTTGTCTTCAACTTCGGCCAGAACGGCTTGCTTGACCTTCGGGTTCTCGACAACGGCTTCGACGACCAGGTCGACGTGACCGAAATCGCCGTAGGACAGGGTCGGACGAATGCCATTGAGCACTTCGGCCATTTTCGCCGGCGTCATGCGACCTTTATCAACGCGGCCCACCAGCAGCTTGGCGGCTTCGGCCAGACCTTGCTCGATGCCGTGCTCGTTGATGTCTTTCATCAGGATCGGCGTACCTTTGGAGGCCGACTGATAAGCGATACCGCCACCCATGATGCCGGCGCCCAATACGGCGGCCTGCTTCACGTCTTTGGCGATTTCGTCGTAGGCCTTGGCCTTTTTCTTCAGCTCCTGATCGTTCAGGAACAGACCGATCAAGCTCTGCGCGGCAGAGGTCTTGGCCAGTTTGACGAAACCGGCGGCTTCGACTTCCAGTGCCTTGTCGCGACCGAAGTTCGCGGCTTTCTGGATGGTCTTGATCGCTTCGACCGGTGCCGGATAGTTCGGGCCTGCTTGACCGGCCACGAAACCTTTGGCGGTTTCGAACGACATCATTTGTTCGATGGCGTTGAGCTTGAGCTTTTCGAGCTTCGGCTGACGCTTGGCCTTGTAGTCAAATTCGCCAGAGATGGCGCCCTTGAGCAGGTTCAGAGCCGCTTCCTGCAATTTCTCCGGAGCGACCACGGCGTCGACGGCACCGACCTTCAATGCGTCTTCAGCGCGGTTTTCCTTACCCGCGGCAATCCACTCGATGGCGTTGTCGGCACCAATGATGCGCGGCAAACGCACAGTACCGCCGAAGCCTGGGTAGATGCCCAGCTTGACTTCCGGCAGACCGATTTTGGCGGTATTGGCCATGACGCGGAAATCTGCCGCCAGGCACATCTCCAGACCGCCACCCAGTGCGATGCCATTGATAGCGGCGACAGTCGGGACGTTGAGGTCTTCGAAATCGCTGAAAATCTTGTTGGCTTCGAGGTTACCAGCGACAAGCTCTGCATCCGGCAGCTTGAAGTTGTCGACGAATTCGGTGATGTCGGCGCCGACGATGAATACGTCCTTGCCACTGCTGACGATCACACCCTTGATCGAAGCATCTGCCTTGATGGTGTCTACGGCCTGACGCAGTTCGTTCAGGGTAAGACGGTTGAACTTGTTGACGGACTCACCCTTGAGGTCGAATTTCAATTCGACGATGCCACTTTCAAGAGCCTTAACCGTGATGGCTTTACCTTCGTAAATCATCAACTGATCTCCACGATATGGAAGCTGAACAGTACACGTCGGACGCAGGCGACTGGCTCGGCAAGGACGTTTATCGTCGATGCTACGCCAATTCACCCGGCACACCCGCCAACGCGATAGTCGGGATTCTGTAGGAGCGATCTGTAATACAAACGCTCAATTCATACGCCCGTTTGATTTGGGTATGTCACCTTCACGGAATTTCCGGCAATTGTCAATCGCCCAAAATACTGGTTGAAACGCGACTTTCCGGTCACTTCCGTACCACGAAGCCCTGCAACACGCTCATGCATGTGAGGCCATTCATAGAATCAATAGTTAGAAAAGTCGCCCTAATTACCGGCAGCCTGTGTTTAACAAGCTACGCTGGCGGGACCCTGAAGAAAAAATTTGAACGCTTTGACGAATGTCCAGCGTAAGATCAGCCACACAGAATTACCGGCCTGCCTGGCCAACCTCAGCCCGATGATGATGTCGGGCTTTTTATTGCCTGCTGTAGCAGCTGCCGAGCCTGCGAGGCTGCGTTCGGCTGCGAAGCAGTCGTAAATCAGACACCGCGGTACATCAGGCTGATTGCGTCCTCAGTGTTTACGACGACTTCGTCGCCGAACGCAGCCTCGCAGGCTCGGCAGCTGCTACAGATCGGGTTTCAGGCGAGTGCTTTGAGCGTGGCATCGATCTGCTGCAAAACCTCGGCCTCGCCCTTCTCGCCCCAATACAGGGCAATCATTTGCTTGTCTGCTTCGACCTTGTAGACGTTGGCAGGCAATTTTTCGAAATGATTCAGCAGCATCCCATCCTCACAGACCTCCTGCCACTGATTGACCCACATGCCCGGCGCCTTCTGCCAGTAACTCCAGCACGCCGGTCGCGTGCCACGGCGCGGCCGATGGTACTGCGCGCAAGGGCTCGGCGGCTCCTCGCTCAGCCAGTGCGGCCATTCCTGGGGCGCCAGCTGCATGGCCAGGCCAATGCGCCGCGCCTCCATGCGCAGGGCCATGCGCCCGCTCTGAGTACGAGAGGGTCGCAACCAGGCCAGCGGGCTCAAGACCACCAGCAGGATTGACACCACTATCCAGACCGTCATATCTGTACTCCCGATTCTTGATGAGCCCATTGAGTCACTTTGAAACCAATGCGCTTGAAACCAGCCATACTTACCAATATTGCAATCCTCAGGAGGAGCACCTCATGCCCTACAACCACATTCTGGTCGCTGTAGACCTAACGGAAGAGTGCGATCCTGTCATCCACCGGGCTCGCGAGCTCTCGGTGAGCAATGGCGCAAAGCTGTCCCTGGTGCATATTGTCGAACCGATGGCGATGGCCTTTGGCGGCGACGTGCCGATGGATCTTTCCCAGTTGCAACAGCAACAATTCGATCAGGCCAAAGAGCGCCTTGAGCGATTGATCGTGAAATACCCGGAACTCTCCAAGGAATACAGTCACTTGACCTACGGCCAGCCGCGCCAGGAGATTCACCACCTCGCCAAGGAGCAAACGTGCGACCTGATCGTGGTGGGCAGTCATGGCCGACACGGCTTGGCGCTATTGCTCGGCTCCACCGCCAATGACGTACTGCACGGCGCGCCTTGCGATGTGCTGGCGGTGCGCCTGATCAAAAGCTGACAACACGGAACAATGTGGGAGCGGGCTTGCTCGCGAAAGCGGCGTGACAGTCGAAATCTTTATTGAATGTTAAGCAGCTTTCGCGAGCAAGCC
>NZ_JBXAOA010000002.1:0-95779 GCF_058802325.1 Pseudomonas sp. GW822-FHT02E03
GGGCATCTAGCCCGGTCATTTGATATCCATGCCGTCCTTTTATAGACCAGGATCGGGAGATGTGTAGATACCGATGCTGCGATGGGGCCATCAGCCTTTTAAAGGGTCTTGACCGAAGCCGGATTAATCATCCGCGCCAACCCAAGGTTCTTCAGCGCCAGTTGCAGCGAGCTGTGGATAACTTGCGGGTTGTCGATGGTCATCAGCTCAGCCAGCAACTCCTTGGCCTTGCTCAGGTTGATCTGACGCAGCATCCACTTCACTTTCGGCAAGTTGGTGGCGTTCATCGACAGGCTGTCGAAGCCCATCGCCATCAACAACACTGCCGCCGCCGGGTCACCGGCCATTTCGCCGCAGATACTTACGGGCTTGCCTTCGGCATGAGCATCACGCACCACGTTCTGCAAGGCTTGCAACACTGCCGGGTGCAGGTAGTCGTAGAGATCGGCCACCCGCGGGTTGTTGCGGTCCACGGCCAGCAGGTACTGGGTCAGGTCGTTGGAGCCGACCGACAGGAAGTCCACTTGTCGCGCCAGTTCCCTGGTCTGATACACCGCCGCCGGAATCTCGATCATCACGCCAACCGGCGGCATCGGCACGTCGGTGCCTTCGTCGCGGACTTCGCCCCAGGCCCGATGAATCAGGTGCAGGGCTTCTTCCAGTTCATGGATGCCGGAAATCATCGGCAGCAGAATACGCAGGTTGTTCAGGCCTTCGCTGGCCTTGAGCATGGCGCGGGTCTGCACCAGGAAGATTTCCGGATGGTCGAGGGTCACACGAATGCCGCGCCAGCCGAGGAACGGGTTGTCTTCCTTGATCGGGAAGTACGACAGCGCCTTGTCGCCGCCGATGTCCAGGCTGCGCATGGTCACCGGTTGCGGATGGAACGCGGCGAGCTGCTCGCGATAGATTGCCAGCTGCTCCTTTTCGCTCGGGAAGCGCTGGTTGATCATGAACGGCACTTCGGTGCGGTACAGCCCCACGCCTTCGGCACCGCGCTTCTGCGCCCGCGCCACGTCCGCCAGCAGACCGGTGTTGACCCACAGCGGCATGCGGTGGCCGTCGACCGTTACACACGGCAAGTCCCGCAATGCATCCAGCCCGAGGGCCAGCTGTTTCTCTTCCTCGACCACCTCGGCGAACTGCTTGCGCAGCACGTCACTGGGGTTGGTATAGACCTCACCGTGGTAGCCGTCGACGATCATCTGGATGCCGTCGACCTTGGAGTACGGCAAGTCGACCAGGCCCATCACCGTCGGAATACCCATGGCGCGCGCCAGGATCGCCACGTGAGAGTTGCCGGAACCGAGTACCGACACCAGACCCACCAGCTTGCCTTCCGGCACCTCGCCGAGCATCGCCGGCGTCAGTTCTTCGCTGACCAGAATGGTGTTGTCGGGGTAGACCAGCGTCTGCTGCCGCTCTTCCTGCAGGTAAGCCAGCAAGCGCCGCCCGAGATCCTTGACGTCCGAGGCGCGCTCACGCAAGTAGGCGTCGTCCATCAATTCGAATCGGTTGACGTGTTCGGTGACCACCTGACGCAACGCGCCCTGAGCCCACTGACCGGTCTTGATCACCGTGGTGATTTCGCTGCCGAGCGAAGCATCGTCGAGCATCATCAGGTAAACGTCGAACAGCGCCCGCTCTTCAGGCCGCAGCTGGGTCGCCAGCTTGGCGGACAAGGCACGCATGTCGGCGCGCACACCTTCGATGGCGGTCTTGAACAGGCCAAGTTCCGCGTTGATGTCGGTGATGGTCTTGTCCGGCACCACATCCAGATCGGCCGGTGGCAGCATGACGACCGCGGTTCCGACCGCCGCGCCCGGCGAACCCGGTACACCGACGAACTTTGCTTCCTGGATACCTTTGCCCTGCCGACCCAGGCCACGGATCGAACCGGTGGCCTCGGCGTGGGCGATAACGCCGGCAAGTTGCGCGCTCATGGTCACGAGGAAGGCTTCTTCACCTTCATCGAACTGACGGCGTTCTTTTTGCTGAATGACCAACACGCCGACAACGCGACGGTGGTGAATGATCGGCGCCCCGAGGAACGAGGCGTAGCGCTCTTCACCGGTCTCGGCGAAGTAACGGTAGCGCGGGTGATCCGCGGCGTTTTCGAGGTTCAGGGGTTCTTCACGCGTGCCGACCAGGCCGACCAGACCTTCGTTGGGTGCCATGCTGACTTTGCCGATCGAGCGCTTGTTCAAGCCCTCGGTGGCCATCAGCACGAAGCGATTGGTCTCGGGGTCAAGCAAGTAGACCGAGCAGACCTGGCTGCCCATGGCCTCTTTGACGCGCAACACAATAATCCCCAACGCCGCCTTGAGATCCTTGGCGGAGTTAACTTCCTGGACGATCTTGCGCAGCGTATTGAGCATGGCTCGGGGTCGAACTCCGTCGTCAGTCGCGCGCTAAAAGGCGCGGGGCAAGCTCTTTGAGAGCGCGGCGATAAACCTCGCGCTTGAATGTCACCACCTGGCCCAACGGATACCAATAACTGACCCAACGCCAGCCATCGAATTCCGGTTTACCGGTCAAATCCATCCGCACCCGCTGCTCGTTGGAGATCAGGCGCAGGAGAAACCATTTCTGCTTCTGGCCGATGCACAGCGGTTGGCTATGCGTCCTGACCAGACGTTGCGGCAAACGATAGCGCAACCAGCCCCGGGTGCAGGCGAGTATTTCAACATCTTCGCGCTCCAGGCCCACTTCTTCGTTCAACTCGCGGTACAAGGCGTCTTCCGGCGTCTCCTGGGGGTTGATCCCTCCCTGTGGAAACTGCCAGGCATCTTGATTGATACGGCGAGCCCATAGCACCTGGCCGGCATCATTCGTCAGAATGATCCCGACATTGGGGCGGAAACCATCGGGGTCGATCACGGCAACAACCTCGCAAACGCATGTCGTCGCATTGTTCCACAAAGGTTGTGAAAGCAGCAACGAGCCGACCTACCTTATGTGCACTCTTGTGAAAAGTCCGTATTCTGGACACCTTTCTACAGACTTTTCAGCGAGTAACTGTAATGCGGCTGGCTTTATTCGACTTGGACAACACGCTTCTGGGCGGTGACAGTGACCACGCCTGGGGCGACTATCTGTGCGAACGCGGTTTCCTCGACGCCGTCGCCTACAAGGCACGCAACGACGAGTTCTATCAGGATTACCTGGCCGGCAAGCTGGATAACGACGCGTACCTGAACTTCTGCCTGGAAGTGCTCGGCCGCACCGAGATGGCCACGCTGGATCAATGGCACCTGGACTACATGCGCGACTGCATCGAACCGATCGTGCTGCCCAAAGGCATCGAACTGCTGGCCAAACACCGTGAGGCCGGCGACAAACTGGTGATCATCACCGCCACCAACCGCTTTGTGACCGGGCCGATTGCCACACGTTTAGGCGTTGAGACCCTGATCGCCACCGAATGCGAAATGATCGACGGCCGTTACACCGGACGCAGCACTGATGTCCCGTGCTTTCGCGAAGGCAAGGTGACGCGGTTGAATCGTTGGCTGGACGAAACCGGCCATAACCTGGAAGACAGCTATTTCTACAGCGATTCGATGAATGACTTGTCGTTGCTGGAACAGGTGGCGAATCCGATTGCTGTTGATCCGGATCCGAATCTGCGGGCCGAGGCCGAGAAGCGGGGTTGGCCGGTGATTTCGCTGCGCGATTGAGATCGCCATCGCGGGCAAGCCCGCTCCCACAGGGATCTCTGCTGCAAATGCTATCTATGTCACACAGCAGAACCTTGTGGGAGCGGGCTTGCTCGCGAAGGGGCCGACTCGGTCCAAAGCCCTAAACCGGCTTGGCCCCCATCAACCCCGCAATGGCGATAAAGCAGACAACGCTGAACAATGCGAGGGCGAAGGTAAACTTGCCATTGCCTCCCGGAACAGTGCGCAGCCGATTCAGCCGCACCACCAGCCAGAACCAGCCCAACGCCGCCACGGTGTAGAGCACACTGGAAGCCAGCAGCCAGGTCTGCCCCAACGGCCAGCCCACCAGATGCACCATCCACCAACCGGTGAACGGCATGCTCAACAGTGCCAGCCCCATCAATAGCCAGATGAACACCAGCGGTCGTTGCAAAGTACGAGTGTGAGCGCTCGCGTCGCCGTTACGGCGGGCGCGCCAGACCCAGATCGCCAACCCCAGTGCGCTGATCAACAGCAACACCGTCGCCACGCTATGAGCGATTTTGAGGGCGGTTAACGTTTCCATTGTTCGATTTCCTTATGGCCTGCCGATCAGCGTAGCCGCTCAGCCGAGAAACAGCTGATAGGCCGGGTTGTCGCTTTCGTCCCAGTACGGGTAGCCGATTTCTTCCAGCGCGGCCGGTACCAGATGACGCTCGTCGTGCGGCACTTGCAGGCCCGCGACTACACGGCCATCGGCGGCGCCATGGTTGCGGTAGTGGAACATCGAAATGTTCCAGCGCCCGCCGAGCTTGTTGAGGAAGTTGAACAACGCACCCGGACGCTCCGGAAACTCGAAGCGCAGCACCACTTCATCGACCACATGGACAGCACGTCCGCCAACCATATGGCGGATGTGCAACTTGGCCAGTTCGTTGTCGGTCAGGTCGAGCACCGGGAAACCCTGCTCGGAGAGACTGGCGAGCAGCGCACTGCGCGGGTCGTTTTCCGGATGCGTCTGCACGCCGACAAAGATGTGCGCTTCGCTGCCGGTGTTGTAGCGGTAGTTGAATTCGGTGATCTGGCGCTTGCCGATGGCTTCGCAGAACGCCTTGAAGCTGCCCGGTTTCTCGGGGATGGTCACGGCGATGATGGCTTCGCGACCCTCGCCCAGTTCAGCGCGTTCGGCCACGTGGCGCAAGCGGTCGAAGTTGACGTTGGCGCCGGAATCGATGGCCACGAAGGTGTGACCGGTGACACCGCGCTGCTCGACATACTTCTTGATCCCGGCCACGCCCAAGGCGCCGGCAGGCTCAGTGATCGAGCGGGTATCGTCGTAGATATCCTTGATTGCCGCACAGATCTCGTCGGTGCTGACAGTGATCACTTCGTCTACGTAGTCTTTGCAGATATCGAATGTGTGCTGACCAATCTGCGCCACGGCGACGCCATCAGCGAAGAGACCCACAGTCGGCAAAACCACGCGTTCGCCAGCGGCCATGGCGGCTTGCAGGCAGTTGGAGTCATCCGGTTCGACGCCGATGATTTTGATGTCCGGGCGCAGGTATTTCACGTACGCCGCAATCCCGGCGATCAGCCCGCCGCCGCCCACCGGAACGAAGATCGCATCCAGACGCCCCGGGTGCTGGCGCAGAATCTCCATGGCCACCGTGCCCTGCCCGGCAATGGTGTGGGGGTCATCGTAAGGGTGAATGTAGACGTAGCCTTTTTCGTCGACCAGTTTCAGCGAGTAGGCCAGGGCTTCCGGGAACGAATCCCCGTGCAGCACCACTTTACCGCCACGCGAGCGCACACCTTCGACCTTGATTTCCGGGGTGGTCTTGGGCATCACGATGGTCGCTTTCACGCCCAGAACCTTGGCCGCCAGGGCCAGGCCTTGCGCATGGTTGCCCGCCGACGCGGTGACCACGCCGCGAGCGCGCTCTTCATCGCTCAGTTGCGTCAGCTTGTTATAGGCGCCGCGAATCTTGAACGAAAACACCGGCTGCAAGTCTTCACGCTTGAGCCAGATATCGTTGCCCAGCCGCTCGGAGAGCTGGCGGGCAGTCTGCAATGGGGTTTCTACGGCAACGTCATAAACGCGCGAGGTGAGGATCTTTTTGACGTACTGTTCGAGCATCGGAAAGCATCACTGAGCGGGTTGGGCAGGGCCAAGGAGTCTAACCCGGCTTTTGGGCGGGCGACCACACTTGTAGGAGCGAGGCTTGCCCGCGAAAGCGATCTTACTGCCAATATTTATGCTGGATGTGACGACCTCTTCGCGGGCAAGCCTCGCTCCTACAGTTAATCAGTTGTCTGGCGCGTGCATTTGACCCGCCAATCGGGCAATGACCTTCCCCATCGCGAGGCCTATAATGCCGGCCTTTCGTCCCCTCTTCGGCACTTCGGAGCCCGCATGACCCAGGATCAACTCAAACAGGCAGTGGCTCAGGCCGCCGTCGACTTCATCCTTCCGACACTCGACGACAAGAGCATCGTCGGGGTCGGCACCGGCTCCACCGCCAATTGCTTCATCGATGCCCTGGCCAAGCACAAAGGCGCGTTCGATGGCGCGGTCGCCAGCTCCGAAGCCACCGCCGCCCGCCTCAAGGGCCACGGCATTCCGGTGTATGAGCTCAATACCGTCAGCGACCTGGAGTTCTACGTCGATGGCGCCGATGAAAGCGACGCGCACCTGAACCTGATCAAGGGCGGCGGCGCGGCCCTGACCCGCGAGAAGATTGTTGCGGCCGTGGCCAAGACCTTCATCTGCATCGCCGACGCCAGCAAACTGGTGCCGGTGCTTGGTGCGTTCCCGCTGCCGGTGGAAGTGATCCCGATGGCCCGCAGCCACGTGGCCCGCCAACTGGTGAAGCTCGGCGGCGACCCGGTCTATCGTGAAGGCGTGCTGACCGACAACGGCAACATCATCCTCGACGTGTTCAACATGCAGATCACCAACCCGGTGGAGCTGGAAACACAGATCAATGCCATCGTCGGCGTGGTCACCAACGGATTGTTCGCAACCCGCCCGGCCGATTTGCTGCTGTTGGGCACGAGTGAAGGCGTGAAAACCCTGCGCGCCGAGTAAGCGAAATCGCCCGGATTTATGGGCAAATGAAATACCTGTGGGAGCGGGCTTGCCCGCGATGAGGCCGTAACATTCAACATTGATGTTGACTGAAAGGCCGCCATCGCGGGCAAGCCCGCTCCCACAGTGTTTTGCGGTGTTGGTTAGTTTTGCGGTGGTTTTTTGAACACGTAGAACAGATTTGGCTCGCTGACGAGGTACAGGGTGCCGTCATCGTCCATGGCGATGCCTTCCGCTTGCGGTACAGTCTTCTGCAATCCCTGACGGCCCTTGCTCAGTGACAGGGTGGTCAGCGGTCGCCCGTCAACGTCCAGCTCCAGAATCAGTCGCGACTCATCGGACAGCGCCAGCAAATGGCCGCTGCGCTCGTCATACTGCAGGCTCGACAGGTCTCGCACGAACATCCCGGCATCGCGCTTGGGGTTGTTCACCACATGCACTGCGTAGGACTTCTCCGGGTTGTAGTGCGGGAAGCCCTGCACTTCGTAGATCAGCATCGGGTCGCGCTCCTTGGCAACGAACAAGCGCTTGCCCACCGAGTCATAGGCCAACCCTTCGAAACCCTTATTGCCACGCATATGCACGCCGAGGGTGATCTGTTCAGCGTCGGCGGCATCAAGGAACGTCGTGTCCGCCTCCAGATGAATCTTGATCAACCGTTGCTGGCGCTCGTCGGTGATCACGTAAGTGTCAGCGCTGATGAACTCCACCGCCTCCGGGTCGCCAAACCCGATCAGTGCCACACGCCGCAGGATTTTGCCTTCCAGGGACAATTCGATCAGTTCGGCATTTTTGTTGGTAACCGTGAACAGGCTTTTGCGCACGGGATCGAAGGTCAGCGCCGAAACATCGTCGTCCAGCCCCTCAATGACTCGCGCCTCGACCGTAACCTGATATTGATCCAGGCCAATCGACTGGGCATTCATCGGCTGCCATAACGTCTGCATATTGAACCAGGTGCGCTCGAACAGGCGCAGGTATTGGCCGACGGCAACCAGCATGATCAGCGCAATGACCGACAGGATCAGTATCAGGGGTTTGGGACGGGCAAGTCGGCGCATTCAGGCGGGCTCGGAAACAAGACGGGTGGATGAAATACCACGGCAGTATGAATTCAAGCTTAATGGCCAATGGCCTTTGACGACAATTGCCGAACTCCTACGGTTGTTTTTCGAAGCGATAGAACAGGTTCGGCTCACTCACAATGTACAGCGTGCCCGCTTCGTCCATCGTCACGCCTTCGGCACGGGGAATGGTTTTTTTCAGACCATTGAAACCACCCAGCAGAGTCATGAAACTGACCTGCTCGCCTTTTTCGTCCAATTCCAGCAACAAGTGAGAGTCGGCGGACAGCACCAAGGTATGGCCGGTGCGCGGATCGATGGCCAAGGCCGACAGGTTGCGGATATCCAGTTCGTCGCTGGACAGCTTTTGCTTGTCGCCCTTGAGGATTTGGCTGCCATCGCTTTTCCAGCTGAACAGCGCCGGCGGACGCTCTTCGCCCAGCAGCAGTTGCTGGTTACGCGCATCCCAAACGATCGCCTCGAAGGCCTTATTCTGGTTTTCCGACGGGCCCAGGTCGTATTTCGGGAAACTGGCGATATTCAGTTCCCGGGTATCGGCATCGACCTTGACGATGGAAAGCAGGTGTTTGCGCTCATCGGTAATTGCCAGCAAACCGTTGCCCATGACCGCTACCGCTTCCGGGTTGCCCCAACCCACCAGCGGCATCTTGCGCAACACATCGCCCTGCAACGTCAGCTCGACCAGGAACGGGTTCTTGCCCATCACCGCAAACAGGGTTTTGGTCTGCGGGTCATAAGAAACATCTGACGCTTCGTCCTTCTCCATGCCCGGCAGCAACTTGGCGTCGATCACCGCCCGGTAATCCGGCAGCCAGATACTCTCTTTTCGCTCGGCCGGGCTTTCGAAACGCTCCATCACCCAGAGCACGCCGCGATCATCCCAGTGCATCGCAAACACGAGGCCATACACAGCAGCCGCTACCAGCAAAAGCCAGGAATACCAACGCATGACAAAGCGCGAGCGGCGGGCAGTTTTCAGCTTGGACAGCGGTTGGGTGGCCATGCAGGGATGTGTTCCAGAAATTCAGGCTATGGGTAATAGCACATTGGGACTGGCTCAGACGCCAGAAGCCCCGGAATTATCCGGACAGTATGTGAAAAAAACGGGAAATGGCGGGATTGCCCTGCGTGGACACAGAAACTTGCGACCACTAGAAACCATTGTGGGAGCGGGCTTGCCCGCGATGGCGGTCTGACATTCAACATCAATGTTGACTGTCATGGCCTCATCGCGAGCAAGCCCGCTCCCACACAGGGTTTTGTGTTGGGTCAGCGCACGCTGCTGGTGAAGCGGCTGGCGCCTGGCAGTTCGAGCACCAGTTCGTCACCGACATTCAGCGGGCCAACACCCACCGGCGTACCGGTGAGGATCACGTCACCGGCCTGCAGCGAGAAGCAGCCGGCCATGTACTGGATCATCGGCACAATCGGATTCAGCATGTCCTTGCTGTTGCCATCCTGGCGCACTTCACCATTGATGGTCAGGCGGATACCGATGTCGGTCAGGTCGGCGAAGGTGCTGCCAGCCACGAACGGCGCAATCACTGCCGCGCCGTCGAAGGACTTGGCGATTTCCCACGGCAGGCCCTTGGCTTTCAGCTCGGCCTGTTTGTCGCGCAGGGTCAAGTCCAGAGCAGGGGCGATGCCGGAGATGGCATCCAGTACTTCTTCACGGCTCGGCTTGGTCGACAGTGGCTTGCCGATCAACACGGCGATTTCCGCTTCGTAATGCACCGAGCCACGTTCGGTCGGAATACTGAAACCGCCTTCCAGCGGCACCACGCAACTGCCCGGCTTGATAAACAGCAGTGGCTCGGTCGGCACCGGGTTGTCCAGTTCCTTGGCGTGTTCGGCGTAGTTACGGCCGATGCACACCACTTTCCCCAACGGGAAATGAATACGCGTACCGTCGACATACTGGTGCTGATAGCTCATTACCGACTCCTGTTTCGTAGTGCTTAAATTCCAAGTCAAACAGCGAAAATCTTGCCCGGGTTCATGATGCCGTTCGGGTCGAACACCGCTTTGACGGCTTTCATGTACTCGATCTCAACCGGCGAGCGACTGTAGGTCAAGTAATCACGCTTGGTCATGCCCACGCCATGTTCGGCGGAAATCGAACCGTTGTACTTCTCCACGGTTTCGAACACCCACTTGTTGACGGTCGCGCATTTGGCGAAGAACTCGTCCTTGCTCAGGTTGTCCGGCTTGAGGATGTTCAAATGCAGGTTGCCGTCGCCGATGTGGCCGAACCAGACGATTTCGAAATCCGGGTAATGTTCGCCGACGATCGCGTCGATTTCTTTCAGGAACGCCGGGACTTTCGACACAGTGACCGAAATGTCGTTCTTGTACGGCGTCCAGTGGGAGATGGTTTCGGAGATGTACTCGCGCAACTTCCAAAGGTTCTGCAACTGGGTTTCGCTCTGGCTCATCACGCCGTCCAGTACCCAGCCTTGCTCGACGCAGTGCTCGAAGGTTTCCAGGGCATGATTGGCCACTTCTTCGGTGGTCGCTTCGAATTCCAGCAGCGCGTAGAACGGGCAATCGGATTCGAACGGCGCTGGTACGTCACCGCGCGCCATAACCTTGGCCAAGGCTTTATCGGAGAAGAATTCGAAGGCAGTCAGGTCAAGCTTGCTCTGGAACGCGTGCAATACCGGCATGATCGAATCGAAATCGGCAGTGCCGAGGACCATCGCGGTGAGGTTTTTCGGCGCACGGTCCAGACGCATGGTGGCCTCGACCACAAAACCCAGCGTGCCTTCGGCACCGATGAACAGCTGACGCAGGTCGTAGCCGGTGGCGTTCTTGATCAGATCTTTATTCAGCTCCAGCAGATCGCCCTTACCGGTGACGACTTTCATGCCGGCCACCCAGTTGCGGGTCATGCCGTAGCGAATCACCTTGATCCCGCCGGCATTGGTGCCGATGTTGCCGCCAATCTGGCTGGAACCTGCCGAAGCGAAATCCACTGGGTAGTACAAACCGTGCTCTTCGGCCTTGTTCTGCAGTTGCTCGGTGACCACGCCCGGCTGACAAACGGCCGTGCGGTCAGTCAGGTTCACGTCGAGGATCTGGTTCATGTAGTCGAAGGACACGACCACTTCGCCATTGGCTGCCACGGCCGCAGCCGAAAGCCCGGTACGACCGCCAGACGGCACCAGCGCAACCTTGTGTTCATTGGCCCAACGGACGATGGCCTGGACCTGCTCGGTCGTCTTGGGAAACACGATGGCGGTCGGGGCCGGGGCGAAATGCTTGGTCCAATCCTTACCGTAAGCATTCAGGGAGTCGGCGTCGGTCAGGACCTTGCCAGGCTCAACCAGGGTCTTCAGCTCATCAATCAGCGCAGGATCGGTCATCGACAGAACTCTCGAACAATTCATGGTCATCCTGAGAACGCTTCACGTCGCAGGAATGAGTGTTTAGCGGGGTGCATATGCTAGCATATCGACCCCGCAGCATAGTGCCCAACGGCTGTCCTGCGGCGACGGCTTTCTTGCCGTCCGGGTCAGCATCTGTTGACCATTTCCTGCCATTTTTCTCCGGGATACAGGTTTACGCAGATGAGCAAGACTTCTCTCGATAAGAGCAAGATCAAGTTCCTTCTTCTCGAAGGCGTCCACCAATCGGCTGTCGACGTCCTCAAGGCGGCGGGCTACACCAGCATCGAGTACCTCACAGGTTCTCTGCCGGAAGCCCAGCTCAAGGAAAAGATCGCTGATGCGCACTTCATCGGCATTCGCTCCCGCACTCAGCTGACCGAAGAGATCTTCGATCACGCGAAGAAACTGGTGGCTGTCGGCTGTTTCTGCATCGGCACCAACCAGGTCGACCTCAACGCGGCTCGCGAACGCGGCATCGCGGTATTCAACGCGCCGTACTCCAACACTCGCTCCGTAGCCGAGCTGGTATTGGCCGAGGCGATCCTGTTGCTGCGCGGCATCCCTGAGAAGAACGCTTCCTGCCACCGCGGCGGCTGGATCAAGAGCGCAGCCAACTCCTTCGAGATCCGTGGCAAGAAGCTGGGCATCGTCGGTTACGGCTCGATCGGTACTCAGCTGTCGGTTCTGGCTGAAGGCCTGGGGATGCAGGTGTACTTCTACGACACCGTGACCAAGCTGCCACTGGGTAACGCCACCCAGGTCGGCAACCTGCACGAGCTGCTGGGCATGTCCGACATCGTCACCCTGCACGTTCCGGAAACCGCAGCCACCCAGTGGATGATCGGCGAGAAGGAAATCCGCGCCATCAAGAAGGGCGGCATTCTGATCAACGCTGCTCGCGGCACTGTTGTTGAACTGGACGCCCTGGCGGACGCGATCAAGGACAAGCACCTGATCGGCGCGGCCATCGACGTATTCCCGGTGGAGCCGCGCTCCAACGAAGAAGAGTTCGAAAGCCCGCTGCGCGGCCTGGACAATGTGATCCTGACCCCGCACATCGGTGGTTCCACTGCTGAGGCGCAAGCCAACATCGGTCTGGAAGTGGCGGAAAAACTGGTCAAGTACAGCGACAACGGTACGTCGGTATCGTCCGTGAACTTCCCGGAAGTGGCCCTGCCGGCTCACCCTGGCAAGCACCGTCTGCTGCACATCCACGAGAACATTCCGGGTGTGATGAGCGAGATCAACAAGGTCTTCGCCGAAAACGGCATCAACATTTCCGGTCAGTTCCTGCAGACCAACGAGAAAGTCGGCTACGTCGTGATCGACGTCGATGCCGAATACTCGGAAATGGCGCAAGAGAAGCTGCAGCACATCAACGGCACCATTCGTTGCCGCGTGTTGTTCTGATCGCTACTTGAGCGACAAAAAAAGGAGACCTTCGGGTCTCCTTTTTCATGGGCGTGACCAATGTTACTTAACGTTGACGGTGATTTTCTCCGACACGATTGGCGGATCGAACGGCATGTGGCCGCTATCACCCAGCTCCAGCTGCAAGGTGTGTTTGCCCGGCGCCAGCTTTACTTCAGCCTGGGTCTGCGCCTTGCCAAAGTGCAAATGGTTGGCATCATTCGGAATCGGGGCGCCAGCGGCTGGGAGCTTATCGACATCGATCAGCAAATGGTGATGGCCGGTGTTCTTGGTGACATCGCCCGCCGGAGCCAGCGCAATGTTCTCGACAGCGAACTTGACAACGACAGTTTGCGGAACCGTGGCTCCGTCCGCAGGAGAAACGATGAACACTTCTGCACCTTTGGGAGCCGGTGTAGCAGCCGTTGCCAGCATCGATGCACCCAGCAACAGGCCAGCCAACGCTGCACGTGACATAAAGCTTTTCATTCTCTTCTCCAGTTTTTCCGTAAAATTCGCTCGACCGTGACAACTTCACGGCCATTCGTTGTCGAAGGCACACGACAACCATAGCAAAGCGAGCCTGAACAGCGCGTCGCGATAAATGAATTCAAAGGAGTGACCATGCGCTTTTTGCCTGGCCTGATCTGCCTGCTACCCCTTTTGAGCCCTTTGGCTCATGCCGAACTGATTGACGATGTAAACGACCGTGGCGAATTGCGCATTGCCCTTGAGGCTAATACACCGCCCTTCAATTTCAAGGATGACGACAAACTGACCGGCTTCGAAGTCGAGTTGGGTCAACTGCTGGCCGATGAGCTGGATGTGCGGGCCGACTTCGTCGTCACCGATTCCGACGATCTGTTGACCGGCGTCGAAAGCGGCAAATACGACGTCGCCATCAATCACGTAGCACCGACTCCGGACCTGAAGGATCGTTTCGACTTCAGCGAACCTTACATTCACACCAATGCGCAGTTGATCGCGCAGAAAGAAGAGCAACCGCGATCGATCCTGTTGGTGCAGTCGCTGACGGAGGAAAAGCCGAAAGCCGCCCCGGCTGTGAGCCTGGCGATTCCGTTTCAGAAGGGTAACCCGGCGTTTCACGCCAGCCTGGAAAACGCCTTGCAGCGGATCAAGGCTGATGGCCGGCTGGAGGCGCTGGAGCAGAAATGGTTCGGAGCGGATGCGAGTGTGGTGCCGAAACCCTGATTCAAGGTTGACGAGTAACCCTGTGGGAGCGGGCTTGCCCGCGATGGCGGTTTAACTTTCTACATCGATGTTGAATGTTATGGCCTCATCGCGGGCAAGCCCGCTCCCACAGGGATTTGTGCAGGGTCGTTAGTCGAGGGTTGCCAGTGCCTGCGCCGCTTCGGCCAACTCCAGCTCACTGAACACCTGCACGCCATGGCGCTTGAGCAATGCCGCAGTGACACCCTCGCCATTGACCTTCACGCCGCTGAACGTCCCGTCATAGGTCAACAGATTCCCGCAAGACGGGCTGTTGGCCTTGAGCACGGCGATACGGATGCCGTGCTGTTGCACCAGCTCCAGCGCCTGACAAGCCCCCGAAAGAAACTCGGCACTGACGTCCTCGCCCTCGGTGGTGATGACCGATGCAAGGCCATCAAGCACTTCACCGCCCTGCCCGCCCGGAATCTCCGCCGCGGCCCTTGGCGTCGGCAAACCACCGGCAACTTCCGGGCACAACGGCACCACCCGGCCTTCGGCAATCCACTGCTCCAACAGATTGAACGGCCCACTGGCGCCGCCGTCGTAACGGACGCGGTGACCGAGCAAACAGCGGCTTACCAGAATCTTTTGCATGATCAGAACGGCTCGTTGCCACGACGGCGGAACCAGCCCGTCAACGACAGGCGATCTCGGGTCGCGGGCAGGACTTCGTGGGGAACTTCGCCCGACAGGAACACCACCAGGCATCCGCCGGTGGGCACCACATCGTGTTCGACGCCTTCGTCCAGGTACATGCGCAACTGACCGCCATGCTCGGGCAGCCAGCCGTCATTGAGGTAGATCACCGCCGAGACCATGCGCCGGTCGTCGTCGCGGAAACGGTCGACATGCTTGAGGTAGAAAGCGCCAGGCGGGTAGAGGGCGAAATGGCTTTCGAAATCTTCCAGGCCCAGAAACAAACTGCGATTCATCGCCTCACGCAGGCTGTTCATCAACCCCAGATAACTGTCGCAGGCCTCGACCTGACCGGGTTCGAGCCACTGGATATGGTCGCCACGAATGCCCTCGCGGATCTCCGAAAACGGCCCGCGCCCGACGGCGGCCGGGGCGAGCTCACCCTCGGCGGCACGTTTGCGGCACTCGGCCGCCAGCGCCCGGGTCAGATCCAGAGGCAGGAAAATAGTCTGCTGCGACCAGCCGCGCTCAGCCAGGTCGTCGACGATACGTAACAGCAGCGGATGATCAGAGGATATTTGCATGGCGCGCATAGTATTCCTGTGCCCGCAAATCCGACAGAGCCGCGCAGCGGAGTATTGGTCGGATAAGGCGCGCAACCTGATACGAATTCTCGACAAGTGCGAATGCCGCACGGAGAATAGTCGCCTGCTGACAGGAGTCCCTATGCGCCGTTTGCTTTTCTCACTGCTGATGTTCTGTGTTTTGCCCGCCTGGGCGGACGGCCACGACCAGTTGTACAAGGTCGCCGGTTGGCCAGAACAACGCGCGCATTTCAGCGATGCTCTCTCTGCCGCTCAGCAGCGTTACCAGAACAGCCTGCCGCCAGCGGTGTTTCAGGCCCTGGTCAACAACAGTAATCAGCGTTTCGCCCCCAAGGCCATGGACCAGCGTGCCGAAGCGCAGCTGCGCAAAAAGCTAGCCGATCCGAAACCTGCATTGATCTTCTTCCAATCGCCCCTGGGCAAGAAAATCGTCGCCGCCGAACTGCTGGCGACCCGTCGCGATCAATTGGCGAAAAACGCCAAGGGCTTGCCGAAAATGCAGGCCAGCGATACCCGTCAGCTGATCATTGGTCACCTGGCCCAAGCCCTGCCTGCCCGCGAGGCCGGCGCTGAAGTCAGCCTGGCAATAGCGGGCGTGGCGGCCGACAGCCTGAGCTCGATGATCCCCGGCCTGCTCGGTGGCGGTCAGGCACAAGGCATGCTGAACGGCCAGCGCCAGCGCCTGATGGAGCAGATCGGCGCTGACCTGAACAATACGCTGCTGTATGTCTATCGCGACCTGTCGGATGACGAGCTGGAAGAATTCGCCACATTCGCCGAGTCCACTGAAGGCAAGGCTTACTACCAAGCGGCATTGGCGGCGATTCGGGCGGGGTTGGCGGTGGGGCAGAGTACGTCGAGCCTTGCCCAGTAATTTTGGCGTCAGCCAGATCGCCATCGCGGGCAAGCCCGCTCCCACAGTGATCGGTGTCGTTCACAAATCCTTCGGTCAAAGCAGATACCTGTGGGAGCGGGCTTGCCCGCGATGGGGCCCTGACTACCGCTGAAGATTTCGGCCCTTCATCCGCTTGCTCAAAAACCCGAAATACTCCTGCCGCAATCCCGCTGACTCATTCGCCAGATGATGCCGCGCCTCAGGCAGCATCAGCACCTGCGGTCGATCGAACTTACCTCGCAATACATCAAGGTTGTGCTTCCAATCCACCGTCATGTCCGCCTGTCCCTGCACGATCAGCGGCCGCCGTGGGCTGCTTGGTGCCGCTTCGATACGCTTGATCCACCGCCCCAGCGCACCGACCCAGGCCGTCGGCAGACGCAGCGGCTGCAGCGGATCCGCTTGCAGGAACGTCAGGAAGTCGGGGTCGTTGGAGTTCTCGCTGAAACGCCGGGCGATGCCTTTTACGAACGGTTTGAGCAGGTAATAGCTGAGCTGCGACCAGCCCCAGGCTCGCGGCCGAACCAGTGGCGACAGCAGAATCACTTGCCCTTGGGCCGGACTGCTCGCACCCTGATTGAGCACATGATCGATCACGATCGCCCCGCCGGTGCTTTGCCCGCACAGGTGCCAGGGCTGCGGAAGGCCCAGCGATTGCGCCTCGGCCAACAGCCCTTGCAGCGCGCTCTGATACTCGGCGAAGTCCTTGATGCTCGCCCGTTCGCCACTGGACAAGCCATGCCCCGGCAGGTCACAGGCGATCACCGCAAAACCCTGGTCCAGCGCCCACTCGATCACATGCCGATAGAGTCCGGTGTGATCGTAGAAACCGTGAAACAAAAACAGCGTCGCCTTCGCCCGCTCGGGCCACCAGAGCTGGCTGACCACTTCATAGCCATCGACCTCGAAACGCCCCAGGCCACTGCGCAGGTTTCGCCGGGGGAAATCCAGCCCATAAAAATGCTGATAGGCCATGGCCTCGGTCGACAGCGGCTGCCACTCGGCCAATGGCCGCAGGCTGGCACGCAAATGATCGGGGTCGAAAGTGGCAGACATGGGCTATTCCAGAGCGCGAAACGGACTTTATGGGCCTGCGATATTCATCTGTCGCGGCAAGCATGGCAAGCTAGCCGACCTTCGAGGATTGAAACCCATGCGTCCGGTCTACCGCACCACACTGCTTGCCAGCCTGCTCGCCCTTGTGTGTGTCGGCGTGCTATGGGCCGCCTACGACTGGTTTCAGGGGCGCTACTTGCGCGCCTTCAGCTCGCACACTGCGGTGTTCTCCGGCGACCCATTGCGCCTGCCAGACGAACTTGCCGGCCCCGGCGCCATTCGCCTGGTGCATTTCTGGGACCCGGCCTGCCCGTGCAATGTCGGCAACCAACAACACCTGACCGAACTGGTCGAGCAGTATGTACCGCAGGGCGTCGAGTTCTATGCGGTCCAAAAGACCGGCAGCCACGGTCAATTGCCCGGCACGTTGAGTCGCCTTAAAACCATCACTGTCTTGCCAGGTTCCGAACAGATCCCTGCCAGCCCGGCGGTGGCGATCTGGGACCGCAGTGGCAAGCTGGCGTATTTCGGGCCGTACAGCGAAGGCCTGACCTGCAATTCGAGCAACAGCTTTATCGAGCCCATTCTGCAAGCGCTGAATGAAGGCCGGGCGGTGAACGCCACCCACACACTGGCGGTGGGTTGCTACTGCCCGTGGCCTGCTGAGGTGAAGTAAGGCATTCCTGACTTTTCCAGGACCGCGATGCCCGGCACAGGAGGTCTGTGCTACACGTTTGCAGCCCCCACGGGCGGCAATCCCGAAAGAACAAGGAGTCACCATGAAACGCGTCCTGACCGTACTTGCCTTGCTGATCGTCGTATTCGCCGCCGGGGGCGGCTGGTATGTGTACAGCAAGCAACCGACGCGCCAGGGCCAGGTGAAACTGCAGCACCTGCAAGGTTCGGTGACCGTGCGCTACGACGAGCGCGGCGTGCCGCATATCCGCGCCGAAAACGAAACCGACCTCTACCGCGCCCTTGGCTATGTGCATGCCCAGGACCGACTGTTCCAGATGGAAGCCATGCGGCGCCTGGCCCGTGGTGAGCTGGCCGAAGTCCTCGGCCCGAAACTGATCGACACCGACAAACTGTTTCGCAGCCTGCGTATCCGCGAGCGGGCTGAAAGTTATGTTGCCGCGCTGGATCGTCAGTCGCCGGCATGGAAGGCCCTGCAAGCCTATCTGGACGGCATCAATCAATATCAGGACAGCCACGCGGCGCCCGCCGAGTTCGACGTGCTGGGGATCCCCAAGCGCCCTTTCACTGCCGAAGACAGCATCAGCATCGCCGGCTACATGGCCTACAGCTTTGCCGCGGCGTTTCGCACCGAACCCTTGCTGACTTACGTGCGTGACCAACTGGGCGCCGAGTACCTGAACATCTTCGATCTCGACTGGCAGCCCAAGGGCGTATTGGCCAAAGGGCGCGCCAACCCTGCGCCGACCCTCACCGCCAATGACTGGAAGGGGCTGAACGCCCTCGCCCGCTTGAGTGAGCAAGCCCTGGCCGACAATGGCCTGCCGCAATTCGAAGGCAGCAATGCCTGGGTGATTTCCGGCAACCACAGTAAAAGCGGCAAGCCTCTGCTGGCCGGCGACCCGCACATTCGCTTCTCGGTGCCGTCGGTGTGGTACGAAGCGCATCTGTCAGCGCCGGGTTTCGAGCTGTATGGCTACCATCAGGCGCTGGTGCCATTTGCGTTTCTTGGCCACAACCTGGACTTCGGCTGGAGCCTGACGATGTTCCAGAACGACGATCTGGACCTGATCGCCGAGAAGGTCAACCCGGACAACCCGAACCAGGTCTGGTATCGCGGCCAGTGGGTCGACATGATCAACAGCGAACAACAGATCGCCGTGAAAGGCCAGTCACCGGTCACGCTTACCCTGCGCCAGTCGCCCCACGGCCCGATCATCAACGATGCGCTCGGCACCGCCGCCGGCAAGACACCGGTCGCCATGTGGTGGGCCTTCCTCGAGACGCCGAATCCGATCCTCGACGGCTTCTACCAGCTCAACCGCGCCGACACCCTGGCCAAGGCCCGCGCCGCGTCGGCCAAGGTTCAGGCACCGGGGCTGAACATCGTCTACGCCAACGCCAAGGGCGACATCGGTTGGTGGGCCTCGGCGCTGCTGCCCAAGCGCCCGGCCGGGGTGAAGCCCGGTTTCATCCTCGACGGCAGCACCCCTCAGGCGGACAAGGAAGGTTTTTACCCGTTCAGCGCCAACCCACAGGAAGAGAACCCGGCGCGGGGCTATATCGTCTCGGCCAACTTCCAACCGGTGTCGCCGACCGGCATGGAGATTCCCGGTTACTACAACCTTGCCGATCGTGGTCAGCAGCTCAATCGCCAGCTCAGCGACAAGAATGTGAAGTGGGACAACGAGTCCAGCCAGAAGCTGCAACTGGGCACCACTACCGACTACGGTCCGCGCTTGCTGGTGCCATTGCTACCGGTACTGCGTGAAGGGGTGAGCGATCCCGCCGAGCTCAAACTGGTGGAACAACTGGCGCAGTGGAGCGGCGATTATCCGCTGGACTCCATCAGTGCCACACTGTTCAACCAGTTCTTGTTCAACCTTACCGACGCGGCGATGCGCGATGAACTGGGCAACGACTTCTTCGAAACGCTGCTGCCGACCCGGGTGATCGATGCCGCACTGCCGCGGCTGGCGGCCTCCGCCGACTCACCGTGGTGGGACAACCGCAACACCCCCGGCAAGGAAACCCGCGCCGATACGGTCAAGGTGGCCTGGCAAGCGAGCATGGCCCACCTCAAAACCACCCTGGGTGCCGATTTCGCGCAGTGGAAGTGGGGCAAGGCGCACACCTTGACTCACGGCCATCCGCTAGGGATGCAGAAACCGCTGGACCGCATCTTCAACGTCGGGCCATTCGCGGCGCCCGGCACCCACGAAGTGCCGAACAACCTCTCGGCCAAGATCGGCCCGGCGCCGTGGCCTGTGACCTATGGCCCGTCAACCCGACGGTTGATCGACTTCGCCGATCCGGCCCACAGCCTGACCATCAACCCGGTCGGCCAGAGCGGTGTGCCGTTCGACAGTCACTATGCCGACCAGGCCGAGGCGTATATCGAAGGGGTTTACTACCAGGCGCATTTCAATGATGAAGAAGTGACGGCCAATACCCGTAGCACGTTGAAGCTGCTGCCAGCGCGTTCAGGGCAATAGATTTCTGTTGGTTTAACTGACGTCATCACGCGCAAGCCTGCTTCCACAGGTTTTGTGGTGATCACAAGATTGTTGCTTCACACCGACCGCTGTGGGAGCGGGCTTGCTTGCGAAAGCGGTGGGTCAGTCAACATGGATGTTGAATGTCAGTCCGTCTTCGCGAGCAAGCCCGCTCCCACAATGGATTTGGGTTGGCCACACATGCGTGGTCAACCCGGCATCAAGCTCAAGCTGCTTCCGGCGCCTGCGCCCGGCGCACGTCCGGTTGTTTCCAGGAATCGGCGGCGCCTTCTTCGATGGCTTGCTGGATCGCACGCTTGCGAATCTCTTCGGCACGACGGCTGAAGTACCAGACCAGGAACGTCACTAGCGACACCGCCAGCAAAATCAGGCTGGCCACGGCATTGATCTCAGGCTTCACGCCCAGGCGCACCGCCGAGAACACTTCCATCGGCAGGGTCGTGGAACCCGGACCGGACACAAAGCTCGCCAGCACCAGGTCATCCAGCGACAAGGCGAACGACATCATCCCGCCCGCCGCCAGCGACGGCGCGATCATCGGAATGGTGATCAGGAAGAACACCTTCCACGGCCGCGCGCCCAGGTCCATGGCCGCCTCTTCGATGGACAGGTCCAGCTCACGCAAGCGCGCCGACACCACCACCGCCACATACGCCGCACAGAACGTGGTGTGGGCGATCCAGATGGTGACGATGCCGCGTTCCTGCGGCCAACCGATCATCTGCGCCATGGCCACGAACAGCAGCAACAGCGACAGGCCGGTGATCACTTCCGGCATCACCAACGGCGCGGTGACCAGACCACCGAACAGCGTGCGGCCCTTGAAGTGGGTGATACGCGTCAGCACGAACGCCGCCAGCGTCCCCAGTGCCACTGCTGCAATCGCGGTGTAGCAGGCGATTTCCAGCGAGCGCACCACCGAGCCCATCAGTTGGGTGTTGTCCATCAACCCCACGTACCACTTGATCGACCAGCCGCCCCACACCGTCACCAGTTTGGAGGCGTTGAACGAGTAGATCACCAGGATCAGCATCGGCGCGTAGATGAACAGCAAACCCGCTACCAGCATGAAACTTGAGAAACGGAAGCGCTTCATTCCTTGCCCTCCATTTCTTTGGCCTGACTACGGTTGAACAGAATGATCGGCACAATCAGGATCGCCAGCATCACCACCGCAAGCGCTGACGCCACTGGCCAGTCACGGTTGTTGAAGAACTCTTGCCAGAGCACTTTACCGATCATCAGGGTTTCCGGACCGCCGAGCAGTTCCGGGATCACGAACTCACCCACCACCGGGATGAACACCAGCATGCAGCCTGCGATGATGCCGTTTTTCGACAGCGGCACGGTGATCTTCCAGAAACTGTTGAAGGTGCTCGAACCGAGGTCCGACGCGGCCTCCAGCAGGCTGGTGTCGTGTTTGACCAGGTTGGCGTAGAGCGGCAGGATCATGAACGGCAGATAGGAGTAAACGACCCCGATGTAAACCGCGAGGTTGGTGTTGAGGATTTGCAGCGGCTCGTCGATCCAGCCCATGCTCATCAAAAAGCCGTTAAGCAGGCCGTTGTTGCTGAGGATACCCATCCACGCATACACGCGGATCAGGATCGCGGTCCAGGTCGGCATCATGATCAGCAACACCAGCACCGTCTGCAGTTCTTTGCGGGCACTGGCAATGGCGTAGGCCATCGGGTAGCCGATCAACAGGCAGAGGACGGTGCTGATCAGCGCCATCTTCAACGAGCCGAGGTAAGCGGCGATGTACAACTCGTCATCGCCCAGCATCGCGTAGTTGCTCAGGTTAAGCAGCACCTGGAGCTTCTGGTCGATGAAGCTGTAGATCTCGGTATACGGCGGAATGGCCACGTCGGCTTCGGCGAAGCTGATCTTCAAGACGATGAAGAACGGCAACATGAAGAACATGAACAGCCAAATGAACGGAACCCCGATGACCAGCTGACGGCCACCGGGAATTATTCGATTGAGGCGGCGTTTGAATTTGCGCAGGTTCATGAGCGAAGTACCACGCCACTATCGTCTTCCCAATACACGTAGACCTGGTCACCCCAGGTCGGCCGCTGGCCGCGGCGCTCGGCGTTGGCGACGAACGACTGGACGATCTTGCCGCTCGGCAGCTCGACGTAGAACACTGAGTGGCCACCGAGGTAGGCGATGTCATGCACTTTGCCGCTGGACCAGTTGTATTCGCAGGTCGGCATGGTCGGCGTCACCAGCAGTTTTTCTGGACGAATCGCGTAGGTCACGGATTTGTCCTGCACCGAAGTGCTGATGCCGTGGCCCACATAAATCTGCCGGTCCAGGTCCTTGCAGGTGATGATCGCGTGGCCTTCGGCGTCGTCGATCACTTCACCGTCAAAGATGTTGACGTTGCCGATGAACTCGCAGACCAGGCGGCTGGTCGGGGTTTCGTAGATGTCGATCGGGCTGCCGATCTGGGCGATCCAGCCCAAGTGCATGATCGCGATACGCTCGGCCATGGTCATGGCTTCTTCCTGGTCGTGGGTGACCATCACGCAGGTCACGCCGACCCGCTCGATGATCTCGACCAGTTCCAGCTGCATTTGCGAGCGCAGTTTTTTGTCCAGCGCGCCCATCGGTTCGTCGAGCAGCAACAGCTTCGGTCGCTTGGCCAAAGAACGCGCCAGCGCCACACGCTGACGCTGGCCACCGGACAATTGATGCGGCTTGCGCTTGGCGTACTGGCTCATCTGCACCAGCTTGAGCATGTCGGCCACACGTGCATCGACTTCAGCGGCGGGAAGCTTGTCCTGCTTGAGGCCGAAGGCGATGTTCTGCGCCACGGTCATGTGCGGGAACAAGGCGTAGGACTGGAACATCATGTTGATCGGCCGCTCGTACGGCGGCATGTCCGTGATGTCTACCCCATCGAGGTAAATGCGCCCCTCCGTGGGCCGTTCGAAACCTGCCAGCATCCGCAGCAAGGTGGATTTGCCCGAACCCGAGCCGCCGAGCAGGGCGAAGATTTCGCCTTTCTTGATTTCCAGGGACACGTCGTCCACGGCAATCGTCTCGTCGAACTTTTTTGTGACCCGGTCGATTTTGACCAGCACCTGTTTAGGTGTCTGGTCGCCCTCGAGGGCTTTCTTATAGGCGCCGGAGGCAACTGCCATTTACGAAACTCCCAACAGAATTTGCAGTTCGCTCAACGTGGCGAACCTGGATAGGTTGAAGCTATTTGCCCGACTTGACCTTGGTCCAGCTGCGCGTCATCAAACGTTGAATGTTCGGTGGCAACTCGATGGATACGTATGTCTTGTCGAGGACCGCTTGCGGTGGATATACCGATGCGTCGGTGCGTATGGACTGTTCCATCAGTTTGTCCGACCCGGGGTTCGGGTTGGCGTAGCCTACGGAATTGCTGACCTGGGCAATCACCTCGGGTTTCAGCAAATAGTTGATGAAGGCATGGGCTTCTTTGACGTTGGCGGCATCCTTGGGGATCGCCAGCATGTCGAACCAGAGCGCGCCGCCCTCTTTCGGAATCGAGTAGGCGATGTTCATGCCTTTGCCAGCTTCAGCCGCGCGGGCCTTGGCCTGGAACATGTCGCCGGAAAAACCGATCGCCACGCAAATGTCACCGTTGGCCAGGTCCGCGATGTATTTGGAGGAGTGGAAATACGTCACGTAAGGCCGCACCGCCAGTAACTTGGCTTCAGCCTTTTTGTAGTCTTCAGGGTTGGTGCTGTTGGCGTCCAGGCCCATGTAGTTGAGGACCGTGGGCATCATTTCATCGGCGGAGTCGAGGAACGCCACGCCACAGCTGTGCAGTTTCTTGATGTTCTGCGGCTCGAACACCACATCCCACGAATCGATCTTGTCGAGGCCCAGCACTGCCTTGACCTTGTCGACGTTGTAACCGATGCCGTTGGTGCCCCACAGATACGGTACGGCGTACTGATTGCCCGGATCGTTCTGTTCCAGGCGCTTGAGCAGTACCGGGTCGAGGTTGGAATAGTTAGTCAGCTTCGATTTATCGAGCTTCTGGAAAGCCCCGGCCTTGATCTGCTTGCCAAGGAAGTGGTTGGACGGCACGACCACGTCATAACCGGTACGCCCGGCCAGCAACTTGCCTTCCAGGGTTTCGTTGGAATCGAATACGTCATACACCGGCTTGATACCGGTTTCTTTCTGGAAGTCGGCCAGGGTGGTTTCACCGATGTAATCCGACCAATTATAAATATGCACTGTGCCAGCGGCCTGAACACTGACAGCGAGTGTCAGCCCGGCGCCGACCAACAGGGCATTGCGCAACAAAGAAAAAATAGGCAAGTGGAGGTCCTCTAAAATTAGTTGGGCCCAAGTTGCCCCGCGTTACATGACAGCCATGGCTGCCTGGCAACAAAACCGGCGCGCAACTTACCCTCGAAAAACCGTTCCAGCAAAACTTTCTGTCATTTAATTATTCCTGTTGCCGCCGTCGCGCGACGACGGCAACAGGTAGTTGCCTCAAATCGGCTTATTTACCGGATTTGATCTTGGTCCAACTGCGAGTCAGGATCCGCTGGGTCGCGGCCGGCAAGTCGGCAATCGCGTACAGCTTGGCCAACACTTCCGCTGGCGGGTAGATACCCGGGTCGGCAGTGATTTCTTTTTCAACCAGTGGCGTGGCGGCTGCGTTACCGTTCGGGAAACGCACGGCGTTGGTGATTTCAGCCATGATTTCCGGCTTCTGCAGGAAGGTCATGAACTTGTAGGCGCCTTCGACGTTTTCGGCATCTTTAGGGATGGCGACCATGTCGTAGAAGCTGCCGGCACCTTCTTTGGGAATGTTGTAGCTGACTTTCACCTTGTCACCGGCTTCAGCGGCGCGAGCCTTGGCCTGGTAGATGTCACCCGAGTAACCCACGGCGACGCAGATGTTGCCGTTGGCCAGGTCGGAGATGTACTTGGACGAGTGGAAGTAGCCCACCGAAGGACGGATTTTCAGGAACAGCGCTTCGGCTTCAGCCAGTTGTTTCTTGTCCTGGCTGTCGGTTGGATAGCCCAGGTAATGCAACGCCACCGGAATCATCTCGGTTGGCGAATCGAGGAAGCTGATACCGCACGACTTCAACTTGGCAGCGTTTTCAGGTTTGAACAGCAAGTCCCAGGAGTTGGTCGGCGCATCGGCACCCAGTGCAGCCTTGACCTTGTCAGGGTTGAAACCGATACCGATCGAACCCCACATGTAAGGAAATGCGTGTTCGTTACCCGGGTCGCTCACCGATACCGCTTTGAGCAGGTCCGTGTTCAGGTTTTTCCAGTTAGGCAGCTTGGACTTGTCCAGCTTCTGGTAGACGCCGGCCTTGATCTGCTTGGCCAGGAAGTTGTTCGACGGCACAACGATGTCGTAGCCGGACTTGCCTGCCAGCAACTTGGCTTCAAGGGTTTCGTTACTGTCAAACACGTCGTAGACGACTTTGATACCCGACTCGGCCTCGAACTTCTTGACGGTATCCGGCGCGATGTAATCGGACCAGTTGTACACGTGCAGCACTTTGTCGTCCGCCTGAACGGCGCCCGCCATCACGCCCATCAGGGACATGGCGAGGAGGGTCTTGCCAGCTATCTTCATACCTAATGCCTTCATGGGTAATGCTCCAATTTTTCTTTTTAACCACGTGCTCAGCGGCCTGTTACCGGGCATCCGAACAACCGTTAGTCTGGCAAGATCCAAGGCAGGCTTTCAAGGAAAGACCCATCCTTTGTTTGCACTGAGCGAAGTGCAATCTTCGCACCTCGCTCAGAGCCTAGCACTTAGCCCTGCAACGCACTCAGGGTCAGGTCCAGGCACTTGCGTGCCTTGGTCACCAACTCGTCGATTTCAGCCGGTGTAATCACCAGTGGCGGAGCAATGATCATGGTGTCGCCGACGGCGCGCATGATCAGGCCGTTTTCGAAGCAGAACGTGCGGCAGATCATGCCAACGCCCTTGCCTTCGTAACGTTTGCGGGTGGCTTTGTCCTGAACCAGTTCGATGGCCCCCAACAGACCGACCCCACGCACTTCCCCCACCAACGGGTGATCGCTCAGTTCCCGTAGACGCTTTTGCAAATAAGGTGCCGTTTCTGTGCGCACGCGCTCGACAATTTTCTCGTCGCGCAGGATACGAATGTTTTCCAGCGCTACCGCAGCGGCCACCGGGTGCCCGGAATACGTGAAACCGTGGTTGAAATCACCGCCTTCGTTGAGCACCTCGACCACATCGTCGCGCACGATCAAGCCACCCATCGGGATATAGCCGGAGGTCAGGCCTTTGGCGATGGTCATCATGTGGGGTTTGAGGTCGTAGAAATCGGTACCGAACCACTCACCGGTACGGCCGAAACCACAGATCACTTCGTCGGCCACGAACAGAATGTCGTACTTGGCGAGGATTTCCTTGATACGCGGCCAGTAGCTGTCTGGCGGAATGATCACGCCGCCGGCGCCCTGGATCGGCTCGGCAATAAAGGCACCGACGTTGTCGACGCCGACTTCCAGGATTTTCTCTTCCAGCTGATTGGCCGCCCAGATACCGAACTCGTTCGGCGTCATGTCGCCGCCCTCGCCGAACCAATACGGCTGGGCAATGTGGACGATGCCCGGGATCGGCAAGTCGCCCTGTTCGTGCATATACGTCATGCCACCCAGGCTCGCGCCGGCCACGGTGGAACCGTGATAGCCGTTCTTGCGACTGATGATGACTTTCTTCTTCGGCTGGCCCTTGATCGCCCAGTAATGGCGAACCATCCGCAGCATGGTGTCGTTGCCTTCGGACCCGGAACCGGTGAAGAACACGTGATTCATGCCTTCAGGCGCGACGTCGGAGATCACCTTGGCCAGCTCCAGCACCGGCGGGTGAGCCGTCTGGAAGAACAGGTTGTAATAAGGCAGTTCGCGCATCTGTTTGCTGGCGGCATCGGCCAGCTCATCGCGACCGTAACCGATCGCGACACACCACAGGCCGGCCATGCCGTCGAGGATCTTGTTGCCTTCGCTGTCCCAGAGGTAAACGCCCTTGGCGCTGGTGATGATGCGCGGGCCTTTCTCTTTCAGCTGCTTGAAGTCGCTGAACGGGGCCAGGTGGTGATCGCTGCTCAGGGCTTGCCATTCACGGGTTTGCGGGTTGTTGCTGGTCATGCGAATTCTCCTTGGATTCCAGTGAAGGCGCGGCGATTTACAGCCGCGCCCGGCGCATCAGACGGCGAAGAGCAGGAACTCCCGCTCCCACGAACTGATCACGCGCTTGAAGTTTTCATGCTCGGCCCGCTTGACCGCGACGTAGCCCGTGATGAATTTCTTGCCCAGGTATTTTTCGATGGTCTTGCTGTTTTCCATCCGTTCCAGGGCGTCTTCGATGGTCAATGGCAGGCGCAGGTTGCGCCGTTCGTAGCCACGACCCACGACCGGCGCACTCGGGTTATGCCCTTCGACCATGCCGATAAAGCCGCACAACAGGCTGGCGGCGATGGCCAGGTAAGGGTTGGCATCGGCACCCGGCAGACGGTTTTCCACCCGACGGTTCTGCGGCCCGGCATCCGGAACCCGCAGGCCCACGGTGCGGTTCTCTTCGCCCCACTCCACGTTCACCGGCGCCGAGGTATCCGGCAGGAAGCGGCGGAACGAGTTGACGTTGGGGGCGAACAGCGGCAGCAGCTCAGGAATGAATTTCTGCAGTCCGCCGATGTGGTTGAGGAACAGCTGGCTCATGGTCCCGTCTTCATTGGAGAAGACGTTTTTGCCGGTCTCGAGGCTGATAATGCTCTGGTGCAAGTGCATGGCGCTGCCCGGCTCGCCGGTCATGGGCTTGGCCATGAAGGTCGCGGCCACGTTGTGCTTGAGCGCGGCCTCACGCATCGTGCGCTTGAACACCAGAATCTGGTCGGCCAGGGACAGGGCATCGCCATGACGGAAGTTGATTTCCATCTGTGCCGTGCCGTCCTCGTGGATCAGCGTGTCGAGGTCCAGCTCTTGCAGTTCGCACCAGTCGTAGACGTCTTCGAATAACGGATCGAATTCGTTCGCCGCTTCAATGGAGAACGACTGGCGACCGGTTTCCGGGCGACCGGAGCGGCCAATCGGCGGTTGCAGCGGGTAGTCCGGGTCATCACTGCGCTTGGTGAGGTAAAACTCCATTTCCGGCGCCACGATCGGCTGCCAGCCGTGGTCGGCGTAGAGTTTCAGCACCTTCTTGAGCACGTTGCGCGGCGACAGCTCGATCGGGTTGCCCTGCTTGTCGTAAGTATCGTGGATCACGATGGCGGTGGGCTCGATGGCCCAAGGCACCAGGAACACCGCGTTATGGTCGGGGCGGCAGATCATGTCGATGTCGGCCGGGTCGAGCAGTTCGTAATAGATGTCGTCTTCGACATAGTCGCCGGTCACGGTCTGCAACAGAACGCTTTCGGGCAGGCGCATGCCTTTTTCGGCGATGAACTTGTTGGTCGGCGAGATCTTGCCCCGGGTGATGCCGGTCAGGTCGCCAATCATGCATTCGACTTCTGTGATCTTGTGGTCTTTCAACCAATCGGTGAGCTGGTCGAGGTTGTTACTCATAAATGCCTCTTAGGCTGAGTTTCCTGACTCTTATAAGTCAGGCGTTGTTTGACGCATCGGCGTCGCGTTGTAGAGCGTACTTGCGGCAGGCATCGCCAAATGCCTGGAAAATCGCAAGGTAGTCAGGATTCAAGCTTACCTGCCATTCGGGATGCCATTGCACCCCTAAAGCAAAAGCCTTGCCTTCGATGACAGAGACGGCTTCGATCAACCCGTCGGGTGCCACCGCTTCCACACGAAGACCAGGCGCCAGACGCTCGATGCCCTGACCATGAATCGAATTGACTTGAATCTCGCTCGCCAGGCCCAGCCCGGCGAGTACACCGCCCGGCTGAACGTGCACCGGGTGACTTGGCGCGTACTGCCCGTCCAGCGGCAGGCTGTCGTCTTCACGGTGATCCATGAATGGACCTGCCTCGTGAACCTTCTGATGCAGACTGCCGCCGAACGCCACATTCATTTCCTGGAAGCCACGGCAAATGCCGAGCACGGGAACACCGGCCTCGACAGCGGCGCGGATCAGCGGGAGAGTGGTGGCATCGCGTGCAGAATCATGAGCAGTACCTGGCGCACTGGCCGGGCCGTTATAGTGAAACGGTTCTATATTAGAAGGAGAGCCTGTAAAGAGAATGCCGTCCAGAGCGTCCAGAATTTCGGACGGCGCCAGTAGATCCGCCAGGGATGGAAGAATCAACGGCAGGCCCTTGGCAGCTGATGCCACGGCGCGTACGTATTTGTCGCCACTGATGTGATAAGCATGCAGACCGATCTGCTTTGAGCAGGCGGTGACGCCGATTAACGGCAGGCGAGACATGAAGCACCCCGGTATTATTGCTGTTATGGGTTTAAATCGAGCTTAGCCTTGTTCATTTTTTTACACAACACCCCCGTAAAAAATACAACACGGCCCGCTCAAGCTCGCGGGCGCCAAGAAGGCTGAAGGCAAAAAAACGCCCCAAAGTGCCTCAAAAAAGCCCCATGAGTGCTTTTTTAGGGCAAAAAAGGCCTCGCTTGACTTCGGCATGCCGTTCGGGTTGACTGGAATCCGAAGAGATCAATGATTGATATTTTTAACAACAAAGGTGTTGCATCATGTCGGTACCCCCGCGTGCCGTTCAGCTTAACGAAGCGAACGCGTTCCTTAAGGAACATCCTGAGGTTCTGTACGTTGACCTTCTGATTGCGGATATGAATGGTGTGGTGCGCGGCAAGCGCATTGAACGCACCAGCCTCCACAAGGTTTACGAGAAAGGCATCAACCTGCCGGCCTCTCTATTTGCTCTGGATATCAATGGCTCGACGGTGGAAAGCACCGGCCTGGGCCTGGACATCGGCGATGCTGACCGAATCTGCTATCCAATCCCCGACACCCTGTGCAATGAGCCCTGGCAGAAGCGCCCGACCGCGCAACTGTTAATGACCATGCACGAACTCGAAGGTGATCCTTTCTTCGCCGACCCGCGCGAAGTCCTGCGACAAGTCGTAGCCAAGTTTGACGAGATGGGCCTGACCATCTGCGCTGCGTTCGAACTGGAGTTCTACCTGATCGACCAGGAGAACGTGAACGGCCGCCCACAACCGCCGCGCTCGCCGATCTCCGGCAAACGCCCGCATTCGACACAGGTCTACCTGATCGACGACCTCGACGAATACGTCGACTGCCTCCAGGACATTCTGGAAGGTGCGAAAGAGCAAGGCATCCCGGCCGACGCGATCGTCAAGGAAAGTGCCCCGGCACAGTTCGAAGTGAACCTGCACCACGTGGCCGACCCGATCAAGGCCTGCGACTATGCGGTCCTGCTCAAGCGCCTGATCAAAAACATCGCCTACGACCATGAGATGGACACCACCTTCATGGCCAAGCCTTACCCAGGCCAGGCGGGTAACGGTCTGCATGTCCACATCTCGATTCTTGATAAAGATGGCAAAAACATTTTTGCCAGCGAGGATCCCGAGCAGAACGCCGCACTGCGTCACGCGATCGGCGGTGTGCTCGAGACCCTGCCGGCGCAGATGGCTTTCCTCTGCCCGAACGTCAACTCCTACCGTCGTTTCGGCGCACAGTTCTACGTGCCGAATTCGCCGTGCTGGGGCCTGGACAACCGTACCGTGGCCATCCGCGTACCGACCGGTTCCTCCGATGCCGTGCGCATCGAACACCGTGTCGCCGGCGCCGACGCCAACCCGTATCTGTTGATGGCTTCTGTTTTGGCGGGCGTGCACCACGGCCTGACCAACAAAATCGAGCCGGGCGCCCCCGTAGAAGGCAACTCCTACGAGCAGAACGAGCAAAGCCTGCCGAACAACCTGCGTGATGCATTGCGCGAGCTGGACGACAGCGAAGTCATGGCCAAGTACATCGATCCAAAATACATCGACATTTTTGTCGCCTGTAAAGAGAGCGAGCTGGAGGAGTTCGAACACTCCATCTCCGACCTCGAGTACAACTGGTACCTGCATACCGTGTAAGCGGTTGCAGTAAAAAAAACGCCGCCGGCTGATAAGGCCGAGCGGCGTTTTTTTATGGCCGCCTTCGGCGGATCGCTAGCAGGCTAGCTCCCACAGTTGATCTCCAGTGAACATACATTCTGTGTGCACCGGAAATCCCTGTGGGAGCTAGCCTGCTAGCGATGGCGTCCTGGCAGACAACATCAAACCCTGCTCGTACAATGCCCGCTGCCCCGCAGGAGACTTCAATGACGCGCACCGCCACCATTCGCAAACCCCGCGCCCGCAGTCAGGCCCGGATCGATTCGATACTCGATGCCGCCCGCACGCTGCTGGCCGCCGAGGGCGTGGCCAGCCTGTCGATCTACAGCGTCGCCGAACGCGCCGAGATCCCGCCCTCCTCCGTCTACCATTTTTTCGCCAGCGTCCCGGCCCTGCTCGAAGCCCTGACCGCCGACGTCCACGCCGCATTCCGCGCCTGCCTGCAAGCGCCCATCGACCACCATGCCCTCAACGGCTGGCGTGATCTGTCGCGCCTGGTGGAACAACGCATGCTCGCCATCTACGACGAAGACGCCGCCGCCCGCCAACTGATCCTCGCCCAGCACGGCCTGACCGAAGTCACCCAGGCCGACCGCCAGCACGACATCGAACTCGGCGACCTGATGCACAAGTTGTTCGACCACCACTTCCAATTGCCGACGCTGCCAAGTGATGTCGATGTGTTTGCACTGGCCATGGAGCTGGGCGATAGGGTGTATGCACGCTCGGTGCAGCAGCATGGGCAGATCACGCCGCGCATGGCTGAAGAAGGGATGCGGGTGTTTGATGCTTATCTTGGGCTTTATCTGCCGCCCTATTTGCCCAAGCGCACCGTTTGATTATTGATCGTTCCCACGCTCTGCGTGGGAATGCAGCCCGGGACGCTCTGCGTCCCAAAAGCCGAACGCGGAGCGTCCGAAGAGGCATTCCCACGCAGAGCGTGGGAACGATCAGGGCTCACACCCTCCGGGGCTGCTGTTTACGCACGCGCTTACAACTTGGCGATCGACACCTCGGTGGATTTCACAAACGCGATTACTTCACTGCCGACCACCAGCTCCAGCTCTTTCACCGAACGGGTGGTAATCACCGAAGTGACGATGCCGGAGGCCGTCTGCACGTCGATTTCCGACAGCACGTCACCCAGCACGATTTCCTTGATCGAGCCTTTGAACTGGTTACGAACGTTGATGGCTTTGATAGTCATGATGTTGATTCCTGTCGTTGGATGAATCTTTAAGTTATTGCGCCCAACGCAATTGCGTAGGCAGTGGTGAAACAGGTTCCGGTTCCGGCGGTTGGCCAGGCAGGGACAGCACGCGGTTGAGCACTTCGGTTTCCAGCGCCGCCAGCCGATGGGAGCCACGGACCCGAGGGCGCGGCAGTTCCACAGGCAGGTCGAGGCCGACTTCGCCCTCTTCAATCAGGATCACCCGATCGGCAATCGCCACCGCTTCGCTGACGTCGTGGGTCACCAGCAACACGGTGAAACCATGCTGTTGCCAGAGCCGTTCGATCAGTTGCTGCATTTCGATTCGGGTCAGGGCATCCAATGCGCCCAGCGGTTCGTCGAGCAACAGCAAGCGCGGTTGATGGATCAACGCGCGAGCCAGGGCCACACGCTGCTTTTGCCCGCCGGACAACGCTGCCGGCCATTCGTTGGCGCGATCCGCCAGGCCGACGGCTTCCAGCGCTTCCAACGCTTGCGGCCGCCAGTTGCCCTTGAGCCCGAGACCGACGTTGTCGATGATCTTTTTCCACGGCAGCAGACGCGCTTCCTGGAACATCAGTCGAGTGTCTTCCCGCGCCTCACTCAATGGCGCTGCACCCGCAAGCAGCTCCCCCCCTGTGGGCTTGTCGAGACCGGCGAGCAAGCGCAGCAAAGTACTTTTGCCGCAGCCGCTACGCCCGACCACCGCCACAAACTGCCCGGCCGGAATGTGCAGGTCGATTTCACGCAACACTTGCCGCGAACCAAAGGTTTTTTGCAGCTTGCGCACCACCAGCGGAATACCGCGCAGCAGGCGTGGAGGTTGTTGAGCCGTCATGCAGCACCTCCCTTGGCAACCTGATAAGCCGGATGCCAGCGCAGCCACACGCGTTCAAGCCCACGCGCCGCAAGGTCGGCCAACTTGCCGAGCACTGCGTACAAAAGAATCGCCAGCACCACCACGTCGGTCTGCAAGAATTCCCGGGCATTCATCGCCAGATAGCCAATGCCCGAGCTCGCGGAAATGGTTTCCGCCACGATCAATGTCAACCACATGAAGCCCAGCGCAAAACGCACACCGACCAGAATCGATGGCAGCGCCCCCGGCAAAATCACTTGGCGAAACAGGCTGAAACCGGACAGGCCATAACTGCGCGCCATCTCCACCAACGCTGGATCGACGTTGCGAATGCCGTGATACGTGTTGAGGTAAATCGGGAACAACGTGCCCAACGCCACCAGAAAAATCTTCGCCGACTCGTCGATGCCGAACCACAGGATCACCAGCGGAATCAACGCCAGATGCGGCACGTTGCGGATCATCTGCACCGAACTGTCGAGCAGGCGTTCGCCCCACGTCGACAGGCCAGTGATGAAGCCCAACGTAAGACCGATGCCGCCGCCGATGACGAAACCGAGCGCCGCGCGCCAGCCGCTGATGGCCAGGTGAGTCCAGATTTCACCGCTGCTGACCAGGCTCACACCGGCTTCGATCACCGCGATCGGCGCCGGCAGAATCCGCGTCGACAACCAGCCCGCCGACACCGACAACTGCCACACCGCCAGCAACAAGACCGGCAGCGCCCAGGGCGCGAGGTTGTGGATGAGTTTCTTCATGGCGACGCCTCAGCTCTGGGACGCGGCTTTGGGAAGAATGTCGTTGGCTACCATCTCGCCGAACGGGCTGACGTAACCGGCGCTTTTTGGCAGCTCCGGACGCTCGATATCCAAGTGCGGGAATAGCAACTCGGCCACCCGATAGGACTCTTCCAGGTGTGGATAACCGGAGAAGATGAACGTATCGATGCCCAGGTCCGCGTATTCCTTCACCCGAGCGGCCACGGTCGGGCCATCGCCGACCAGCGCCGTACCGGCCCCGCCGCGCACCAGACCGACACCGGCCCACAGGTTGGGGCTGACTTCCAGATGGTCGCGGCTGCCGCCATGCAATGCGGCCATGCGTTGTTGGCCGACCGAATCGAAACGCGCCAGTGACGCCTGGGCACGGGCAATGGTGTCATCGTCCAGATGCGAGATCAGTCGATCCGCCGCTTGCCATGCCTCGGCATTGGTTTCGCGAACAATCACATGCAAACGAATACCGAAGCGCACGGTGCGACCGAGCTTCGCGGCTTTGGCACGAACCTGCTCGATTTTTTCTGCCACGGCGGCCGGTGGCTCGCCCCAGGTCAGAACCATTTCGACCTGCTCTGCCGCGAGGTCTTGGGCGGCTTCCGACGAGCCACCGAAATACAGCGGCGGGCGCGGTTGCTGGATCGGCGGATAGAGCAACTTGGCGCCCTTCACGCTGATGTGCTGACCGTCGTAATCAACCGTTTCACCTTCCAGCACCCGGCGCCAGATGCGGGTGAATTCCACCGAAGCCTGATAGCGCTCTTCGTGACTGAGGAACAAACCGTCGCCGGCCAGTTCTTCCGGATCGCCACCAGTGACCAGGTTGAACAGCGCCCGACCGCCAGACAAGCGATCCAGTGTCGCGGCCTGACGCGCCGCCACCGTCGGGGAAATGATCCCGGGGCGCAGGGCGACAAGGAATTTCAAACGTTGGGTCACCGGGATCAGCGATGCGGCTACCAGCCACGAGTCTTCGCAGGAGCGACCGGTGGGAATCAGCACCCCGCCAAAGCCCAGACGATCCGCCGCTTGCGCGACCTGTTGCAGGTAACCGTGGTCGACGGCGCGAGCGCCTTCAGCGGTGCCAAGGTAATGGCCATCGCCATGGGTAGGCAGGAACCAGAAAATATTAAGGCTCATGGAGTGGTCTCCTCAGGAAATCGAATTACGGCGCTTTGGCCACGGCGGTGGGTGGCGTCCAGATCACGTCTTTGATGCTCAAGGGTTTGGGAATCAGCTTGAGCTGGTAGAAGCTGTCGGCGATTTTTTGCTGGGCAGCGACTACTTCCGGCGTAAGGAACAGCGCGCCGTAACCCTGGCGTTTCACCGAGGTCAGGGTGATGTCCGTTGGCAGGCCGAGCAGTGGCGAAACCTGTTTGGTCACGTCCTCAGGATTGGCCCTGGACCATTCGCCGACCGCGCGCACTTCTTCCACCAGAGCCTTGATCACTTCAGGATTTTTCTGCGCATAAGGTTTGGTCGCCAGGTAGAACTGATGGTTGTCGACGAGGCCTTTGCCGTCGCGCAGAGTGCGTGCTTGCAGTTGCTGTTCGGCGGCGGCCTGGTACGGGTCCCAGATCACCCAGGCATCGACGCTGCCACGCTCGAATGCGGCGCGGGCATCGGCTGGCGGCAGGAACACGGTCTGAATGTCGGTGTATTTGAGGCCGCCATCTTCAAGCGCACGCACCAGCAGGTAATGCACGTTGGAGCCTTTGTTGAGCACGACTTTCTTGCCCTTGAGGTCCTGCACCGATTTGATCGGCGAGTCCTTCGGCACCAGGATCGCTTCGCTGTGGGGCGCTGGCGGTTCATAGGCAACATAGAGCAGATCGGCACCGGCCGCCTGAGCGAACACGGGCGGCGTTTCACCGGTGACGCCAAAGTCGATGGAGCCGACGTTCAGGCCTTCGAGCAGTTGCGGGCCACCAGGGAATTCAGTCCATTGCACGTCCACGCCTTGGGCGGAGAGACGTTTTTCCAGTGTGCCTTTGGCTTTGAGCAGCACCAGGGTGCCGTATTTCTGATAGCCGATTCGTAATGTCTCGGCCTGAGCTTGAGTAATGGCGCCGAAGGTTACAGCCGCAGCAAACAGAGCGACCAGACCACGACGCAAAATGACAGGGCGCATGGCGCTCTCCTTTTTGCAGTTGGGTTTTGGCTGCACCTGCTTGCCCGTTAGCGGGCCAGTAAGGTGGAGTACTTCAAATTCAGATGTGGCTTGAGGGCTGGCTTAAATGCTCCAGCGAGCACTCAACAAACGTTCGTTCAACAGGTTCGGATCGAGCGGCTTGGGCCGTCGAGCCATGGCGCTGAAAAACTGCTCCAGCGCTTCAAACAATCGTTGCGCAAGCTCCGGCGCCAATTGCGCCTGGGCGCTGCCTTCGCCGTAAGCGATCTGGCTGTCCACGGCGAAAATCCCCTGCAGCATTTCCTGGGCTTTCAACGCTGACAGCACCGGTTTGAGCGCGTAATCCACCGCCAGCATATGGGCGATGCTGCCACCGGTAGCCATCGGTAAAACCACCTTGTGGCTCAAGGCGCGTTCGGGCAGTAGATCGAGCAAGGTTTTCAGCGCACCGGAGAACGACGCTTTGTAAACCGGTGTGGCGATCAACAAGCCATCGGCGTTTTCAATCTGTTGCAGCAGGTCGATCACCTTAGGGCTGTCGAAGCGGGCATGCAGCAAATCTTCGGCCGGGAAGTCCCGTACCTGATAACTCACCACTTCCACACCTTGCTCTTGCAGCCAGCGTCGCGAGCGCTCCAGCAAAACCCCGGAACGGGAGCGTGGGCTGGGACTGCCACCGAGTGAGACGACCAGCATTCAGACAATTCCTTTAAGCGGTGTTAGCGATTCGCGGCTTGCGATCTCGCGTTGATGGAGTGACCTTAACAGCTGATTTATATATCCATAAATCATATTTATTCATTTGGTTATGCATTGTTGTTCTATGTGAAACTGCTTTTTCCAGGCAAAAAAAAGGCCGTAGAAACGGCCCAAAATCCCCTGCTTTATGGATGACATGAAATTTTCACTGGCCGGTCTGCCGCCTTCGCGGGCAAGCCCGCTCCCACAGGGTTTTAGGTCTGCCACACATCTCTGATCCTCCCCAATCCACTGTGGGAGCGGGCTTGCCCGCGATAGCGATTTCAGCCACACCGCAAAATTCGGATGATTACCTGTTCGGCTGCGGCGTCAGACGCAGGTACGGCTTCACCGCGCGATAACCCTTGGGAAAACGTCGTTTGATTTCATCTTCGTCCTTGAGCGACGGCACGATCACCACCTCATCACCGTCTTGCCAGTTGGCCGGGGTGGCCACTTTGTAGTTGTCGGTGAGCTGCAGCGAATCGATCACCCGCAAAATTTCATTGAAGTTACGGCCGGTACTCGCCGGGTAAGTAATCGTCAGCCGAATCTTCTTGTTCGGATCGATCACGAACAGAGAACGTACGGTCAGGGTGTCGTTGGCATTCGGATGGATAAGGTCATACAGGTCGGACACTTTGCGGTCCACATCGGCAAGGATCGGGAAGTTGACGATGGCGTTCTGGGTTTCGTTGATGTCCTCGATCCACCTGTGATGCGAGTCCACCGGGTCGACCGACAGAGCAATGGCTTTGACGCCGCGCTGGGTGAATTCATCCTTGAGCCTGGCGGTGAAGCCCAGCTCGGTGGTGCACACCGGCGTGAAGTCCGCCGGATGGGAAAACAACACGCCCCAGCTATCGCCTAGCCATTCGTGGAAACGGACAGTGCCGGCGCTGGAATCCTGTTCAAAGTCGGGGGCGATATCGCCGAGTCTGAGGCTCATGGTGCGGCTCCTTGTGAGTGCTTGTTGAGCCCAACTGTGCCTGCGTTCGATATTAATTAAAAAGAATAAATATCGATTTATTTAGATCCATAAAGAATATTAAAAATCTGTTCACTGGACCTGAATAGTCATCGAGACGAACATCGGTCACAAGGTTCGAGAAGGCCTTGAGTTGTTGCAAAAAGGGGAATTTCAAGAAGGGTTTACGGGGGTGAGCCCACCTTGAAAACGCAAAAGCCCCGCCCGGCGTGATGCCGGGCGGGGCTTTTTTTACGTCGGTTACGCGAGCGCTGTTACAACAGCGGGATCGAGTAGCTGACGATCAGACGGTTTTCATCCTGGTCGCGCTGACCTGGGATGTCGTTGCGCCACATCGCGTTTTTCCAGGTGAGGCCCAGGTTTTTCAGCGGACCTTCTTGTACTACGTAAGCCAGGGTCAGGTCGCGTTCCCACTCGGAACGGCCGGAACCGTTCTCGCGACCATTGGTACCCACGGTATCAATGTTGTCGCCACGCAGGTAAACGATGCCGGCAGTAGCGCCTGGCAGGCCAACCTTGGCGAAGTCATACGAGTAGCGAGCTTGCCAGGTACGTTCGCCGGCACGGGCGAACTTGGCGATCTGGCTGTCGGTAGTTATGTAAGCCGACGAGCCGTCACCCTGGTTCAGCCAAGGGAAGTCGCTGCTGCCGTTGCTGACCTGATAACCGCCGCCGAAGGTGTGACCGGCAACGGAGTACAGGAACAGGCCGCTGTACAGGTTGTTGTCGACTTTACCGCGACCGGAACGGAAACCCTCATCGTTACCGGAGCTGAAATAAGCCGAGTCGTGGCCGTTGGCACCGTCATCGGAGCTGTTGAAGTAACGCAAGTCAGACTTCAACACACCAGGACCGATCGACCAGTTGTGAACCAGGCCCAGGAAGTGTTGCTTGTAGAAGTCTTCCAGGTTGCCGTAGTAGTACTGGGCAGTCAGGTCTTTGGTGATTTTGTAGTCACCGCCACCGTAGATGAACTTGTTGCTGTCACGACCGGCAGCAGTGTGAGCGTTCGCACCAGCAATCGACAACTCTTCGTTGTTGCTGGAGTTACGGCCCTTGGCGTGCTCGATCTGACCGCCGACCAGTGTCAGGTCTTTGATTTCGTTCGAGGTGATCTGACCGCCCTGGAAGGTTTGCGGCAGCAGACGACCATCGTTGGTCACGATCACCGGCAGTTTTGGCTGCAGGGTGCCCAACTTCAGTTCGGTCTGGGAGATCTTGGCTTTCGCAGTCAGGCCCAGGCTGGAGAAGTTATCAACCGCTTCGCCGTTGGATTTGCTTGGGAATACAGTGCCGCCATAAGAGGTAGCAGTAGCGCCATTGGTGCCGCCGCCCGAATCCAGACGGATACCCAGCAGGCCGATAGCATCAATACCGAAGCCAACGGTGCCTTGGGTGTAGCCCGAGGTGAAACGCAGATCGAAGCCTTGTCCCCATTCTTCGTTCTTGTTCTGAGCGCCAGCAGCTTTGGTGCCCGAATCGCGGTTATCGGTGTTGATGTAGAAGTTACGCAGCCCCAATGTAGCCTTGCTGTCTTCGATGAAACCGGCGGCGCCTGCCTGCTGCGCCAAAACCCCTACGGCCACTGCCAGGGCCAAGGTGGACTTCTTCATTGTTTCGCTCCTCTCGTTCTAATTTTTGTGTTCTTTGGTCTCGGGTCTAACGCCCAAGATCCACAGATGCGCGATTAGCACTGGTCCGTGACTGACAAGTCAATCGTAACCATGTGTGTCTACGACCAAGGTCTAACCGCCGTGATTTGGTCCCTGCAGGGTAATGATTTCCTCATAAACCCAAAAAGAATTATTTCATCCTTTTTCATACCATTTAGGAATATATCTTTCCATCAACGATCCGAACCGGGACACAACCTATCGGCTCATAAGTTAATTCCTAAATGGTATTTATTAGCCTTTTTTTAGATCGATTAGCTTTGGCGCATTCCCCATACGTCAATCACTTTCGAAAAGGCGACGCCCATCATGGCCAAACGCGCACTATCTAGTCAATTTGTTACAGTTTGTGTATCGCTTTTATTTTCTTTTTCCGCCCAAGCGGCGACTCTCACGGTCGGTTATCAAACCGGTATCGACCCCAGCAAAGTCCCTCAGGCTGATGGTGTTTACGAGAAAACCATTGGCCAGAAAATCGATTGGCGACGTTTCAACAGTGGCCCGGAAGTGGTCACTGCCATTGCCTCCGGCGATGTGCAGATTGGCAACCTCGGCTCAAGCCCGCTGGCGGCGGCCGCTTCGCGCAACCTGCCGATTGTCGCGTTCATTGTTTCGGCTCAGATCAACGCTGCCGAAGCCCTTGTGGTGCGCAACGGCAGCGGTATCGATAAACCGGAAGATCTGATCGGCAAAACCATCGCCACGCCCTTCGTTTCAACCTCCCATTACAGCCTGCTCGGCGCGCTGAAGCACTGGGGGCTGGACGCCTCGAAAGTCAAAGTGGTGAACCTGCAACCCGCCGAAATCGCCGCAGCCTGGAAGCGTGGCGACATTGATGGGGCGTTTGTCTGGTCGCCGGCGCTGGGGGAAATCCGCAAGACCGGCAAGACCTTGACCGACGCGGCGCAGGTCGGCCAATGGGGCGCGCCGACCTTCGAGGTGTGGGTCGCTCGCAAGGATTACGCCGAGAAGCATCCTGAGATCGTGGCCAAATTTGCCAAGGTCACTCTGGACTCCTTCGCCGACTATGCCGCCCATAAAGACAGCTGGACCGCCGATTCGGTGCCGGTGCAGAAAATCGCCAAATTGACCGGTGCCAATGCCGCCGATGTGCCGGAGCTGCTGGCCGGCTCCGCATTCCCGGATGCCAAGGCACAACAGACCACCGCGCTACTGGACGGAGGCACAGCCAAGGCGATTGGCGAGACGGCGAAGTTTTTGAAGGAGCAAGGGAAGGTCGAGACGGTGCTGCCGGATTATTCGCCGTATGTCAGCGCGAAATTCGTCACTGAATAACACCCCCAAACCTGTGGCGAGGGAGCTTGCTCCCGCTGGAGGCCGGAGGACTCCCCAATCCAACAACGCGGTGAATCAGTCATAACGCGTTCGCTGGTTTTGGGGCCGCTTCGCTGCCCAGCGGGAGCAAGCTCCCTCGCCACAAATGCCAACACAGACAGTGGCAATCACAGGGCTTTTTCGAAGATCTTCGAATTACGCTGATAGTTGTAAAGCGACGCCCGCGCCGACGGCAGACGTTCGACGCTGCTCGGCACGAAGCCCCGCTCACGAAACCAGTGAGCGGTCCGGGTGGTCAGCACGAACAAGGTTTTCAGCCCCTGGGCCCGGGCGCGGGTTTCGATGCGTTCCAGCAGTTCATCACCGCGACCGCCATGGCGGTACTCCGGGTTCACCGCCAGACACGCCAACTCCCCAGCATCCGAATCGGCAATCTGATACAGCGCGGCGCAGGCGATGATCATGCCTTCGCGTTCGACCACGCTGAACTGCTCGATCTCACGCTCCAGCACCTCGCGGGAACGCCGCACCAGAATGCCCTGCTCTTCCAGCGGGCTGATCAAGTCCAGCAAACCGCCCACATCCTCAATAGCCGCCTCGCGTACAACTTCGAATTGCTCCTGGGCCACCAGCGTACCGCCACCGTCACGGGTGAACAGTTCAGTCAGCAACGCGCCATCTTCGGCATAGCTGACGATGTGACTGCGCGCCACCCCGCCCCGGCACGCTTCAGCGGCCGCATCCAGCAGCTCGGCTTGATAGTTGCTGCCTAAACGCTGCAAATGCGCCGGCACCTGTTGCGGGCGCAATTCGCGAACCAGCCGGCCATTTTCGTCGATCAAGCCCAGATCGGCGCCGAACAGCAGCAGCTTGTCCGCCCCCAGATCGATAGCTGCACGGGTGGCGACATCTTCGCAAGCGAGGTTGAAGATTTCACCGGTCGGCGAGTAACCCAACGGCGACAACAGCACGATGGAGCGTTCGTCCAGCAGGCGATTGATGCCCTTGCGGTCGACACGGCGCACTTCGCCGGTGTGGTGATAGTCGACACCTTCAAGTACGCCGATCGGCCGTGCAGTGACCAGATTGCCGCTGGCCACCCGCAGGCGCGAACCCTGCATTGGCGATGAGGCCATGTCCATGGACAGCCGCGCTTCGATGGCGATGCGCAGTTGACCGACCGCATCAATCACGCACTCAAGCGTCGCCGCATCGGTGATTCGCATGCCGTGGTGGTAATGCGGAGTCAGGCCGCGAGCGGCGAGGCGGGTTTCAATTTGCGGACGCGAACCGTGAACCAGCACCAGTCGTACGCCCAGGCTGTGCAGCAACACCAGGTCGTGGACGATGTTGCCGAAGTTCGGGTGCTCCACGCCGTCGCCGGGCAGCATGACGACGAAGGTGCAATCGCGGTGGGCGTTGATGTAAGGCGAAGCGTGACGAAGCCAATTGACGTATTCGGGCATGAACCTGGGCCTGTAATAAATAGCAGCCGAAAAAAGGGTAAAGCAGTAAACGCACAGCGGGCTGATGGTTATCGTCGGAACAGGCTTGGCGACACGCGCGCTCTCCTCATGAATACGGGTTGGGACACTGGCAATTTATACGTTTAGTCAGCCAAAACACAGAACCTGTGGGAGCGGGCTTGCTCGCGAAGGCGGCGTATCAGACACATTAATATCAACTGACACTCCCTATTCGCGAGCAAGCCCGCTCCCACATGGGTTGCGCTCAACTGACTGGCATCGCCGTTTTGGCCGGTGTCAGGCAGTAATGTTCAATCAGTTGACGTAATAGATGCACGGTAGGCTGCAAACGTGACATTTCGAGGTATTCCCCCGGTTGGTGTGCGCAGGCGATGTCGCCCGGTCCCAATACCAGTGTTTCACAACCAAGACGCTGAAGATAAGGCGCTTCCGTGCCGAACGCCACTGCTTCGGCGCGATGGCCGGTGAGCTTTTCGGCAACCCGCACCAATTCCGAGTCCTCGGCCTGCTCGAAGGGTGGCACTTCGGGGAACAGCGGCGCGTAATCGATCTTCACCTTGTGCCGTTCGGCAATCGGATTGAGCTTCTGCAGAATCGCCGCGCGCAGCGCTTTGGGGTCCATGCCCGGCAACGGACGCAAGTCGAACTCCAGCGAGCACTGGCCGCAGATTCGGTTGGGATTGTCGCCCCCATGGATGCAGCCGAAGTTAAGGGTCGGCTGCGGCACGCTGAACTGCGGGTTATGGAATTCGCGCTGCCACGCCAGGCGCAGGCCGCGCAATTCGCCCATGGCGTCGTGCATGGCTTCGAGGGCGCTGTGGCCCAGACGCGGGTCCGAGGAATGGCCGCTCTGGCCGAGGATGTCGATGCGTTCCATCATGATGCCTTTGTGCATTCTGATCGGCTTCAGCCCGGTCGGCTCGCCGATCACCGCCGCGCGACCTAATGGCCGCCCGGCTTCGGCCAGAGCGCGAGCACCAGACATCGAGCTTTCTTCATCGCAAGTGGCGAGGATCAGCAAGGGTTGCTTGAACGGTTGGTCGAGCAAGGGTTTGACGGCTTCGATGGCCAAGGCGAAAAAACCCTTCATGTCGCAACTGCCCAAGCCGACCCAACGACCGTCCACTTCCGTCAGTTTCAACGGGTCGGTCTGCCACAACGCCTCGTCGTAGGGCACTGTATCGCTGTGACCAGCCAGCACCAGGCCGCCGGGGCCGGAGCCAAAACTGGCCAGCAGATTGAATTTGCCGGGGCTGACCTGCTGGATATCGCAGGCAAAACCCAAGTCCCCAAGCCATGTCGCCAACAAGTCGATGACCGGCCGATTGGTTTGATCCAGGCTGGGTTGGGTACAGCTGACAGACGGCGCGGCGATCAGCGCAGCGAACTGATCTTTCATGGACGGCAAAGGCATCGCTGACTCCCAACTCCCGAATTGAAGTCCATCATAGAACCATCCGGCGACAGGAATAAACCGTCGCGGCGCGTAGGGTGTGTTGACGCTTGGTGACGAGCCGCGACGGCGGCCCACTTGGTGCAGGGCAAGGCGCGAGGAACGTGGTTTGGTTGTCCCAAATAAGTTCCGAGCAACGCAGCCCTGCGCCAAGTGGGGCCCGTCCCGGTCGTCACCAAGCGTCAACAGACCCTATCTCGAATGAGTCCTGTACACTGCACGACCTTGGCAGCCACACATTCCCCCGGCTGCGCTCCCGATCCTGGATTTTCCGGCCATGCAGAAAGAAACCGAAATCAAACTCCGCGTCAGCCGCGAAACCCTCGCTGCCCTGCGCGAGCACCCGTTACTGAAAAAACGCAACAAAAGTGGCTGGGAACGCCGTGAGTTGATGAATCAGTACTTCGACACGCCTGAGCGCGACCTGGCCCGCGCCAAGGTTGCCCTGCGCCTGCGCCGCGATGGCGAAGAAGTGATTCAGACCCTCAAGACCCGTGGCCAGAGCGTCGCCGGTCTGTCCGAACGTCACGAGTACGACTGGAATTTGCCCAAAGCCAAGCTCGACGTTAAGAAACTCGACGGTGAATGCTGGCCCGAAGAGCTGGCCGAGCTGGACAAGAAAACCCTGAAAGCCATCTTCACCACCGATTTCGTGCGCGAACGCGCGGAAATCGCTTGGGGCCGTGGCAAGACCAAAGTGGTCATCGAAGCCGCGCTGGACCTGGGCCACGTGGTGGTCGGCAAGCAGAAAGAAGAAATCTGCGAGCTGGAACTGGAGCTGCGCGAAGGCGAACCGGCTGCGCTGCTAGAGCTGGCCGCCGAACTGGCTGCAACACTGGCGCTGATGCCGTGTGACATCAGCAAGGCCGAACGCGGTTATCGCTTGTTCGACGCCAACAGCTACTCGCTGAGCTTGCCGGCGCCGCAGATCACCGCCGAAATGCCGCTGGACGATGCGTTCGCCGCCCTGAGCTGGCATTTGCTGAGCAGCAGCCAGCGTCTGGCCGAACAGTATCGCTTCAACGGTCACTGGCGCCTGTTGCAGGACTGGGTCGAGAACCTCGCTGAAATGCGCGCGCTGATCAGCAGCCTCGGTCAGGCCGCACCGCGTCAGTCGACTCACGATCTGCGGGTCGCGCTGGATGCCCTGCTGGAAGACTGGCGCCCGCTGGTACAAGCCGGCCTGGACGACGAAGACGTACGTAAAGCTGCGCCGGAGCAGTTCCTCGAAGAGCTGGAAGACCCACGTTGGGGCCTGTTCTCCCTGAACACTTCACGCTGGCTGCTGGCCCGCACCTGGGCCGCCGATCGCAACGTCCGCGGCAATCGCCAGGGCGCTGCACAACTGGGCAGCTGGCTGCCGCGCATGCTGGGCGAAGAAGCCAACTCGCTGCAATTGCAGCGTTACCAGCAACAGCCGGAAGACTTGGCCGAGCAGCTGCCGCGTATCGAGCGCATCCAGGCCTGGCTGCACCATGCCCGCGGCGTACTGGAGATCCCGGAAATGGATCGCCTGTATGGTGAGTTGAACAAACTGACGCAACTGGCCAACGAACCGATCACCGATGAATCGCTGGATGCGCGCAAGCACCAGGCGATCGCGGTGTATCAGAATCGCGCCTGGAAGACTTTGCTGCGTCTGTAAGACCGCCATCGCGGGCAAGCCCGCTCCCACAGGGTTATCTGTCGCTCACATATTCGTGGACGCTGAAGATCAATGTGGGAGCGGGCTTGCCCGCGATGAGGCCAGCACATTCACCGCAAAAGCTTCAGACCGGCAAACTCGTCGTGGACTTGATTTCGGACAACGCCACGATCGAGTTGACCTCCTGAATCCCCGGCACCATCGACAGCTTCTCGAAGAAGAAGCGCTCATAAGCCTCGATGTCCGCCGTGACGATCCGCAGCATGAAATCCACCGACCCCATCAGCACATAACATTCCAGCACTTCGGGAAAACCGCGAATCGCCTCGGTGAACTCGGTGAAGTTCGAACGTCCGTGGGCGTTTAGTTTGATTTCGGCGAAGATCTGCGTGTTAAGGCCGATTTTCTTGCGGTCAAGCAACGTCACTTGAGCGCGAATGATCCCCTCCTCCTTCATCCGCTGAATCCGCCGCCAGCACGGCGACTGCGAGAGCCCCACTTGTTCGGCGATCTGCGCGCTGGAGAGCGAAGCGTCCTCTTGCAGCAACGCGAGAATCTTGCGGTCGTAGCCATCCAGCTCACTGTGCATAGAAAAACCTATAGTGGGTACTAGATCGAATTGATCTATTCGATAAATGGTCAATAAACCCAATCATAGATAAGAAATGCCCGGCACCGAATGTAAAAATTCCTCCAGTGATTTTGGAGCCCGACCATGCCGCATTTAGAAGCCGTGAACACCCCGCCCGCCCGCGCCGATGTCTGGAACGTCAGCAACGCCCACTGCCGCGTTCACTATCAATTAGTGGCTGAGGCCGAGCCGGATCTGCTGTGTCGGGCGCTCAATCTTTTCGCCTTGCAGTTTCTGACGCCGCAGCAGGTCAACGTGCAGCGCATGGACGATCTGCTGTCGGTCGATATCGTCATGGACGGCCTGAGCTGGCACCGTGCTCAAGTGATCGCGGAAAAATTACGTAACCTGATCAGCGTCTGCTCGGTGAACCTGCAAGTGGCTGATTCTGCGTGGGAAGAGCCGGCTCAGGCGGCAGGCTGAAAAGAAACGTCACGCCTTGGTCGGGTAGTGGCCCAACGGTCTACGGGTGCGCGACTATCCTTTGCGAACGGTTGTTCATAAGGAGCCCGCATGTCCGTTCAACTCGCCACTCAGGACCGCTGGCTGGACCTCAATGATTTGCTGCGTGAATTGGTCGCCCAAGGCTTTATCAGCCAGGATTCGGCCGAACACGCACTCAACGCCCGCCGCCGTCACGCCATAAATGGTCAGCAGCACCCGCTGGAGTTCATCGCCAGCCAACACCTGGACGACCTCAGCCGTCCCGGCAAACACCTCGATCTGGAAAGCCTGACGCTCTGGCTGTCTCAGCAGGCCGGTCAGCCTTACTTGCGCATCGACCCACTGAAAATCAACGTCGCGGCCATCACGCCGCTGATGTCCTATGCCTTCGCCCAACGCCACAAGATTCTGGCGGTATCCATCGACCGCGAGGCCGTCACCGTGGCCAGCGCCCAGCCCTTCGTCAGCAGCTGGGAAGCCGACCTGACCCACGTGCTGAAGGTGCCGATCAAGCGCGTAGTGGCCAACCCGGTGGACATCCAGCGCTTCAGCGTGGAGTTTTTCCGCCTGGCTAAATCGGTCACCGGCGCCACCAACGCTGATCAACAAACAAGCACCCTGGGCAACTTCGAACAGTTGCTCAACCTCGGCGCCAGCGACCAGGAGCCGGACGCCAACGATGCGCACATCGTCAACATCGTCGATTGGCTGTTCCAGTACGCGTTCCAGCAACGGGCCAGCGATATCCACATCGAACCCCGGCGCGAGCAAGGCACGGTGCGCTTTCGCATCGACGGCGTGTTGCACAACGTCTATCAATTCCCGCCGCAGGTGACCATGGCCATCGTCAGCCGCCTGAAAAGCCTGGGGCGGATGAACGTCGCGGAAAAGCGCAAACCCCAGGACGGCCGGGTCAAAACCAAAACCCCGGATGGTGGTGAAGTCGAGCTGCGGCTGTCGACATTACCGACGGCGTTCGGCGAGAAGATGGTCATGCGGATTTTTGACCCGGAAGTGCTGCTCAAGGACTTCGATCAGCTGGGTTTTTCCGCCGATGACCTGCGTCGCTGGCAAGACATGACCCGCCAGCCCAATGGCATCATTCTGGTGACCGGGCCGACTGGTTCAGGCAAGACCACCACGCTGTACACCACCCTGAAGAAACTGGCGACGCCGGAGGTCAACCTCTGCACCATTGAAGACCCGATCGAAATGGTCGAGCCAGCGTTCAATCAGATGCAGGTCCAGCACAACATTGACCTGACCTTTGCCGCCGGCGTGCGCGCGCTGATGCGCCAAGACCCGGACATCATCATGATTGGCGAGATCCGCGACCTCGAAACCGCCGAGATGGCGATTCAGGCCGCACTCACTGGCCACTTGGTGCTGTCGACGTTGCACACCAACGACGCCCCGAGCGCCATCAGCCGCCTGCTGGAGCTCGGCGTGCCGCATTACCTGATCAAGGCCACGGTGCTCGGGGTCATGGCTCAGCGTCTGGTCCGGACCCTTTGCCCGCATTGCAAGGCGCCGCTGACCTTGGGCGAGGACGACTGGCAAACCCTGACCCGGCCCTGGCAGGCACCACTGCCAGGTAACGCACAACGCGCCATCGGTTGCCTGGAATGCCGCGAAACCGGCTATCGCGGCCGCGCCGGGGTGTACGAAATCATGCAGCTGACTGACGGCATCAAAGCGCTGATCAACCCCGATACCGATTTGCTCGCGGTCCGGCGTCAGGCCTTCAAGGAAGGCATGCGCAGTTTGCGCTTGTCGGGGGCGCAGAAAGTGGCGGCGGGTTTGACCACGATCGAAGAGGTGTTGCGAGTGACGCCGCAGAGTGAGCAGAAATAGGCCTGATGTCGGTAGGAGCTGCCGCAGGCTGCGATCCTTTGATCTTGTTTTTAAAAGCAAAAATCAGAAGATCGCAGCCTGCGGCAGCTCCTACGGCGAGCCGACTAACGTCACGGAACTCGATTGGGTAATTGGCAATCAAAGGCCGCAGTTAATACCCAGTGGAGTCACCTTTTATGCGTCTCAAACTTGCTGTCGCTACCTTCGCCGTGTTGTCCCTTCAAGTCGGTTCGGCGATGGCTGATGACAGCTTTTTGCGTAACGTCCTTACGTCCGGTGCCACCACCGGCACCTCTTACCTGACCTCCAGGGATCACAAGCTGGTCGTCGCCGCCCAGGACGATGCCGGCAGCTTTGTCGCCAGTGACGGCGCCATTCGCGGCCCCTACCTGGAAGCCGCCATACAGAAAGTCCGTGCCGACAATCCTGGCCTGCAAGCCACGGACATGGAACTGGCGAACGCCATCCTGGCGAAGAATGCCATCGCCTCGAAGTAAGGTTCGTTGCTGAACAAAAATGCCGCTCACATGAGCGGCATTTTTTTTGCCCCTTAATTGTCGATGATCGCTCCCACGCTCCGCGTGGTAGCGCCGCCATGGACGCGGAGCGTCCCGGGATGCATTCCCACGCAGAGCGTGGGAACGATCATCTCTCGTGATTTCAACGATATTCGTCCACCGGCACACACGCGCAAAACAGGTTGCGGTCACCGTAGACATTGTCCACGCGGTTCACCACCGGCCAGTACTTATGGGCCTTGGTGTGAGCATCCGGCGTCACCGCCCGCTCGATGCTGTACGGCCGCTCCCAAACCCCGGTGATGTCGGCCAAGGTATGTGGCGAACGCTTCAGCGGGTTGTCCTCTGCCGGCCAGTTGCCGTTCTGCACCTCCGTGATTTCCGCGCGGATACTCAGCATCGCGCCGATAAAACGGTCCAGCTCCGCCTTCGATTCACTCTCGGTCGGTTCGACCATCAACGTCCCCGGCACCGGGAATGACATGGTCGGCGCATGGAAGCCGTAGTCCATCAGGCGTTTGGCAACGTCCTCTTCACTGATTCCGGTCTGCGCCTTGAGCGGTCGCAAGTCGAGAATGCATTCGTGGGCCACTCGCTCGTTGCGCCCGGTGTAGAGCACTGGAAATGCGCCGGCCAAATGCTGCGCCAGGTAATTCGCGGCGAGAATCGCCACCTCGCTCGCATCCGCCAGTTGCGGCCCCATCATGGCGATGTACATCCAGCTGATAGGCAAAATGCTCGCGCTGCCCCAAGGTGCCGCGCTCACTGCGCCGTTCTCCGGCAGCGGGCCGTCGATTGGCACTACCGGGTGGTTGGCAACGAACGGCGCCAGGTGCGCCCGAACGCCAATCGGGCCCATCCCCGGCCCGCCACCGCCGTGGGGAATGCAGAAGGTTTTGTGCAGGTTCATGTGCGACACGTCGGCACCGATGTCTGCCGGCCGTGCCAATCCAACCTGCGCGTTGAGGTTGGCACCATCCATGTACACCTGACCGCCATGGCTGTGGATAACTTCACAGATCTCGCTGATGCCTTCCTCGTAGACCCCATGGGTCGAAGGATAAGTCGCCATCAGGCAGGCGAGTTTATCCCCTGCCTCCGTGGCTTTTTCCTTCAGATCATCCAGATCGACATTACCTCCCTCGTCGCACTCGACGATCACCACCCGCATCCCGGCCATTTGCGCCGAGGCCGGGTTGGTGCCGTGGGCCGAGGACGGGATCAGGCAGATATCCCGCGCGCCCTGATGGCGGCTCTCGTGGTATTTGCGGATCGCCAACAACCCAGCGTATTCGCCTTGAGCGCCCGAGTTGGGTTGCATGCAGATCGCATCGAAACCGGTGATAGCGCAGAGCCAACGCTCCAGTTCCGCGATCATCAAGGAGTAACCCACTACCTGCTCTTTCGGCACGAACGGATGCAGATTGGCGAACTGTGGCCAGGTGATGGGGATCATCTCGCTGGTGGCATTGAGCTTCATGGTGCAGGAGCCCAGCGGGATCATCGATTGGTTGAGCGCCAGGTCTTTGTTTTCCAGCTGCTTGAGGTAACGCAGCATTTCGGTTTCGCTGTGATGAGCGTTGAACACCGGATGACGCAGATAAGATGTACTGCGCTGCAACCCGGCAGGAATGCCGGATACCAGCGTTTCAGCATCCAGGTCGTCGACGTTGAGCCCATGATCGGCACCGAGAAACACATCGAACAGCTTCGCCACGGTGGTTTCGTCACAGGTTTCGTCGAGGCTCAGGCCCAACTGCCCACGTCCGAGAATGCGCAAATTGATCTGCGCCGCCTGAGCACTTTCGATGATCGCCGTCTGAGTTCCCCCCACCTCCAGGGTCAGGGTGTCGAAGAAATTCTGGTTGAGACGGGTGATCCCGTGACGCTCCAGACCGGCGGCGAGGATGCAGGTCAGCCGATGGACGCGCTGGGCAATCCGTTTTAGCCCTTCCGGTCCATGGTAGACCGCGTAGAAACTGGCGATATTGGCCAGCAGCACCTGAGCGGTGCAGATGTTGGAGTTGGCCTTCTCCCGGCGGATATGTTGCTCGCGGGTTTGCAGGGCCATGCGCAGAGCGACGTTGCCGCGCGCATCTTTCGACACGCCGATGATCCGCCCGGGAATCGCCCGTTTGTACTCGTCGCGGCTGGCAAAAAACGCGGCGTGAGGGCCGCCGTAACCCATGGGCACGCCGAAGCGCTGGGACGAACCGAACACCACGTCAGCGCCCAGCTCCCCCGGCGGGGTCAGCAACAGCAGGCTTAGCAGATCGGTCGCCACACAGACCAAAGCTTGCTGGGCATGCAGATGATCGATCAATGGGCGCAGATCGCGCACTTCACCATGGGTGTCGGGATACTGCAGCAGCGCGCCGAACACCTGGTGCTGTTTCAAGTTATCCACAGCATCGATGATCAACTCGAAACCAAACCCTTCGGCCCGGGTCCGCACGACGGAAATGGTCTGCGGGTGGCAATTCTCATCGACAAAAAACAGGTTACTTCTGGATTTGGCCACGCGCTTGGCCAGCGCCATGGCCTCGGCTGCCGCCGTGGCTTCATCCAGCAGCGAGGCGTTGGCCAGTTCCAGGCCGGTCAGGTCGATGGTCAGCTGCTGGAAATTCAGCAACGCTTCGAGCCGGCCTTGAGCGATCTCTGGTTGATAGGGGGTATAGGCGGTGTACCAACCGGGATTTTCCAGCACGTTGCGCAGGATGACGGCCGGCGTGAGAGTGCCGTGGTATCCCATGCCGATCAGGCTGGTCCAGATCTGGTTTTGCTCGGCGTAGCCCCGCAGCTTGGCCAGCGCGGCTTCTTCGTCGAGGGCCGGCGGCAAGTCCAGCGGCCGGTTGAGGCGGATTCCCGGCGGTACCGTCTGCTCGATCAGTTCGACCCGGCTGCCAAGGCCAAGGCTGTCGAGCATCGCCTGCTGCTCGGCGGCATCGGGGCCCAGATGGCGGCGCAGGAAGGTATTGGGGTCGCGTAACTGGCTCAAGGACGGCAACTGGGACATGACGGGCTCTCTCTTGACTGGCGCTCGGCGTCGATGCAATGCGGTCAAACCAGCATAGCAGTCGCTGCCGACAGCGAGCCTGTGGGGAGCTTGACACTTACCCTGTGGGAGCGGGCTTGCTCGCGAAAGCGGTGGGTCAGTCGCCCTATACGCTGAATGATTAATCGCTTTCGCGAGCAAGCCCGCTCCCACATTTAGTCCTCAGCGCATCAAGTTGGCAGATACAAAAAAGCCCCGGATAATCGGGGCTTTGAGGTAACGCTGAAGGCTTATTCGCCGATGGCGGCCTTGTAGGCAGCTGCATCGAGCATCAGATTGTCCAGTTCGGAGGTATCGCTTGGCTCGAGTTTGAAGAACCAGCTGTCATAAGGCGCGCTGTTGACCAGTTCAGGGTTGTTGGCCAACTCTTCGTTGACAGCAATGACTGTGCCGGAGACTGGCGAGTAGATATCCGAGGCAGCCTTGACCGACTCGACGACACCCGCAGCCTCACCGGCAGCGAACACTTTGCCGATTTCCGGCAGCTCAACGAACACTACGTCACCCAAGGCTTCCTGAGCATGGTCTGAAATACCCACTTTCACGCCGCCATCATGGTCTAGACGGGCCCATTCGTGACTTTCGGCAAAACGCAGGTCGACAGGGATTTCGCTCATGTTCTGTGTCCTCAAGAAAAATGTCAGCGGTCATTGCCCGCCAAAAAAAGTTAGATCAAGGTTTTGCCGTGGCGTACGAAGGTCGGTTTGACCACTCGAACCGGGTACCACTTGCCACGGATTTCCACTTCGGCGCGGTCGGCGGTGGCCACCGGTACGCGCGCCAGTGCAATCGACTTGCTAAGCGTAGGAGAGAAACTACCACTGGTGATCTCCCCTTCGCCAACATCGGCGATGCGAACCACCTGATGCGCCCGCAAAACCCCACGTTCTTCCAGGACCAGACCCACCAGTTTGTGCTGTACGCCATCGGCCTGTTCGGCTTCCAGTGCAGTGCGGCCAATGAACTGGCGCGTGGCCGGTTCCCAGGCAATGCTCCAGGCCATGTTGGAGGCCAATGGCGAAACTTCTTGATGAATGTCCTGGCCGTAGAGGTTCATGCCGGCTTCGACCCGCAAGGTATCGCGGGCACCGAGGCCGATCGGGGAAATACCCGCGCCCACCAGATCGTTGAAGAAGCCCGGTGCCTGATCGGCCGGCAACACGATTTCCAGACCATCCTCACCGGTGTAACCGGTGCGCGCGATGAACCAGTCACCGTCAGTCTGACCTTCGAAATATTTGAGCTGCTGAATCAGCGTGCCACGGGACTGAGTCACCAGTTCGGCAATCTTGTGCCGGGCGTGAGGCCCTTGAATGGCCAGCATCGCCAACTCGGAACGCTCGTTGAGCCGCACATCGAAGTCACCGAGATGAGCCTGCATCCAGGCCAGATCCTGATTGCGGGTGGAGGCGTTGACCACCAGGCGATAACCGTCCTCGAGACGATAGACGATCATGTCGTCGACGATGCCGCCGTGCTCGTTGAGCATGGCGCTGTACAAGGCACGGCCGGGGCTGTGCAGACGTTCGACGTCATTGGCCAGTAAATACTGAAGCCAGGCCTTGGCCTGGGGGCCGTCAACATCGATCACGGTCATGTGGGATACATCGAAAACCCCGCAATCGCGGCGCACCTGATGGTGTTCCTCAACCTGCGAGCCGTAATGCAGAGGCATATCCCAACCGCCAAAATCGACCATCTTCGCGCCGAGGGCGAGATGAAGGTCGTACAGAGGCGTACGCTGTCCCATGGGTTTCTCCTTCCGGGCGTGGCGAAGGTGCGGGCAGGCGCTGCACGGGATGAAATGCCTTGAAATAAAAGGCTTTCAGCCGATTTCAGCAACCGGATCCGAGGATGGACCGCACCGAATGCCGCGCATTGTAGCCGCAAGGTGTAGGACTGACACCTACGCGTTTCGATGCGCCGAACGTCGGATCAATCCGATGACCGGTAACAACCCGACCAACACCAGGGTCAGTGCCGGCAACGAGGCCCTCGCCCACTCGCCTTCGCTGGTCATTTCAAAGATCCGCACCGCCAGCGTGTCCCAGCCAAACGGGCGCATCAGCAGGGTCGCGGGCATTTCCTTGAGCACATCGACGAACACCAGCAACGCCGCGCTCAATGTGCCCGGCAGCAGCAACGGCAGATACACTTTGAAAAACAGTCGTGGCCCACTGACGCCAAGGCTACGTGCTGCTTCGGGCAAAGAGGGCCGTATTCGCGCCAGACTGCTTTCCAGCGGTCCATAGGCCACCGCGATAAAACGCACCAGATAGGCCAGCAACAACGCCGACAGACTGCCCAGCAGTAACGGTTTGCCCGCGCCGCCAAGCCATCCCGACAGCGGGATCACCAGTTCGCGATCCAGGTAACTGAACGCCAGCATGATCGACACCGCCAGCACCGAGCCCGGCAAGGCGTAGCCAAGGTTGGCCAGACTGATGCCGGAACGGATCGCCCGGGTCGGCGCCAATCGACGGGCAAAGGCCAGCACCAGAGCGACACTGACGGTGATCAACGCCGCTATGCCGCCCAGGTACAGGGTATGGATGATCAATCCTGCATAACGCTCATCCAGATCGAAGCGCCCACGTTGCCAGAACCACACCATCAATTGCAGCACGGGAATGACGAAGGCGCAGGCAAATACCAGACCACACCAGCTCATGGCCGCCAGCGCCTTGACCCCGCGCAGGTGATACAACGCCTTGACCCGCGGTCGTTCGTTACTCGCCCGATTGGCCCCACGAGCACGACGCTCGCCATACAGCACGACCATCACCACCAACAGCAACAGGCTGGCCAGTTGCGCGGCCGTGGAAAGACTGAAAAAGCCGTACCAGGTTTTGTAGATAGCGGTGGTGAACGTATCGAAGTTGAACACCGACACGGCCCCAAAATCCGCCAGGGTTTCCATCAGCGCCAACGCCACGCCCGCGCCAATGGCTGGACGTGCCATCGGCAACGCAACCCGCCAGAACGCCTGCCATGGGGATTGCCCAAGGACTCGCGCCGCTTCCATCAAGCCTTTGCCCTGAGCCAGGAATGCGCTACGCGCCAACAAGTAAACGTACGGATAGAAAACCAGCACCAGCACCAGAATCACACCGCCGGTGGAGCGCACTCGGGGCAGCCTCAGGCCGCTGCCGAACCATTCGCGCAGCAAGGTTTGCACGGGACCGGCAAAATCCAGCAGGCCAACGAAGACAAATGCCAGCACATAAGCAGGAATCGCAAAGGGCAACATCAGCGCCCAGTCCAGCCAACGCCGCCCGGGAAACTCGCAGAGGCTTGTGAGCCAGGCCAGGCTGACGCCCAGCAGCGTTACGCCGAAACCGACGCCGAGTACCAGCGTCAGGGTATTGCCCAGCAATCGCGGCATCTGGGTGTCCCACAGGTGGGACCAGATCTGCTGATCGATGATTTGCCAGGAAAAAAGCAGAACGCTCAGGGGCAGCAAGACCAGCGCAGCAATGGCGAAGACCAAGGGATACCAGCGGCGTTGGGCGGGGTGGGCCAAGGAAAGCTCTCGTTTAAATGATTGTGCCCACGCTCTGCGTGGGCACACATCTTGTGACGCTCTGCGTCACGCCTCGACGCGGAGCGTCGGTGGATGCATTCCCACGCAGAGCGTGGGAACGATCAGGCCGGCGGGGACGCCGCCGACTTCATTCTGTGGCGCAGTATATCGACAGACTCAGTTCCAGCCAGCCCGATCCATCATCCGGATCGCTTCAGCCTGACGCTTGCCAGCGATTTCCACCGGTAAGGTGTCAGCCACAAACTTGCCCCAGCTCGCTACTTCAGCTGAAGGCTGAACGGCAGGGTTGGCCGGGAATTCCTGGTTCACGTCAGCGAAAATCTTCTGCGCTTCAGGCGTGGTCATCCACTCCACCAGCGCCTTGGCGGCTTCTGGGTGTGGCGCGTGTTTGGTCAGGCCGATGCCCGACAGGTTGACGTGCACGCCACGGTCGCCCTGATTCGGCCAGAACAGCTTCACCGGCAGGTCCGGCTTCTGTTTGTGCAGACGGCCGTAGTAGTAAGTGTTGACGATGCCGACGTCGCACTGGCCGGCGTTGATCGCCTCCAGCACGGCAATGTCGTCGGAGAACACGTCGGTGGACAGGTTATTGACCCAGCCCTTGAGGATTTTCTCGGTTTTCTCGGCGCCATGGACTTCGATCATCGTGGCGGTCAGGGACTGGTTGTAGACCTTCTTCGCCGTGCGCAGGCACAGGCGGCCTTCCCACTGCTTGTCGGCCAGCGCCTCGTAGGTGGTCAACTCACCGGGTTTCACCCGGTCGGTGGAGTAGGCGATGGTCCGTGCCCGCAGGCTGAGGCCGGTCCAGGCATGGGAGGAAGCGCGGTATTGCAGTGGGATGTTGGCGTCGATCACCTTGGACGTGAACGGCTGGAGGATGCCCATCTGCTCGGCCTGCCAGAGGTTGCCGGCATCGACGGTCAGCAGCAGGTCGGCGGTGGCGTTTTCACCCTCGGCCTTGATCCGCTGCATCAGCGGCGCTTCCTTGTCGGTGATGAACTTCACCTGCACGCCGGTTTTCTGGGTGTAGACATCGAAGACTGGCTTGATCAACTCATCGATACGCGAGGAGTAAACCACCACCTCGTCGGCGGCCTGGGCGGCGGTGCTGCCAATCAGGGTCAGGGCCAGTGCGGTCAGTAGACGCTTGGGTGCCAACATGGAAGCGGTCTCTCGAATGGGGAAGTGAGAGCGAATGATAAGGACTCACATTTCGCATCTCAATCGGACAGTGAGTTGAGGCGTTACCGGATGTTGCATAACCGAGAGTGGTGGTGGATGTACCGACGCCTTCGCGGGCAAGCCTCGCTCCTACAGGTATTGGTCAACCGCGACATTGGCAAACGACACAAAACCTGTAGGAGCGAGGCTTGCCCGCGAAGAGTCCATCAGCCCCAACGAAGATCTCAGGCCTTGGCAAGTGCCGGCAGATCCCCGATCAACCCAAGCGCTTCACGAACGAACAACGCCTTGGCCTCGGGCATCTGGTCAACCATCTTCAACCCGGTATTACGCAACCAGCGCACCGGCAACGGATCGGCCTGGAACAACCGCTCGAACCCTTCCATCGCCGCCATCAACGCCAGGTTGTGAGGCATGCGCCGACGCTCGTAGCGACTGAGCACTTTCACGTCCGCCAACCGCTCGCCGCGCGTGGCCGCTTGCAGCAGCACTTCGGCCAGCACCGCGGCATCGAGGAAACCAAGGTTCACGCCCTGCCCGGCCAGCGGATGAATGGTGTGGGCCGCGTCGCCGATCAACGCCAGTCCTTCAGCCACATACCGTTTGGCATGACGCTGACGCAGCGGCACACACAAACGCGGGTCGACGCTGAGCACTGTGCCAAGGCAGCCTTCAAAGGCCCGCTCCAGCTCCTTGCAGAAGCCTTCGTCATCCAGCGCCATCAGGCGTTCGGCTTCGCTCGGCGTGGTCGACCAGACGATCGAGCACCAATCCTGTTGACCATCCCGCTCCAGCGGCAGAAACGCCAGTGGACCGTTGTCAGTGAATCGTTGCCACGCAGTCATTCGATGGGGTTTTGAGCTGCGCACGCTGGTAACGATCGCGTGGTGCATGTAATCCCATTCGCGAGTCGCAACACCGGTCAGGCGCCGAACGGCCGAGTTGGCGCCATCCGCCGCGATCACCAAAGGTGCCCGCAAGGTGCGGCCATCGGCCAGGGTCAGCAGCCAGTCGTCACCGGAGCGACGCATCTGCTCCAGACGCGCATTGGCCAGCATCCCGAGATCGCAGTCGTGCAGTCGGTCGAGCAAGGCGTCCTGAACCACGCGGTTCTCGACGATATGCCCGAGCACTTCGGCATGCACGCTGGTCGCCGAGAAATGGATCTGCCCGGTGCCGCTGCCATCCCAGACATGCATGTCCGTATAGGGGCTGCTGCGCCGGCTGACGATGCCATCCCAAACGCCCAGACGTTCGAGTATTCGCTGGCTGGCTGCCGACAAAGCGCTCACCCGCGGTTCGAACGGAGCCTGCCCATCGAAGGGTTTGACGCTCAGGGGACTACCGTCCAGCAGCAGGACTTCGAGCCCACTGTTTTGTAACGCCAGCGCCAGGGCACTGCCGACCATTCCGGCCCCGACAATCAGCAGATCTGCGCGCATTTCCATGCTTTAAGCCTGTCTCGCTTGCGGCTTGAGCCGCTCATAAAGTTTTTTCCGACGCGCGTCACCCAAGTGCTCGCGCCGTCGTGAATATCGACTTGCAGGTACACCCTGCCCGGCTTTCGCTTAGTCATCGGGACGCGTACCCAGGCCCATGGCCTGCCGGGCGAACCAGCGTTTGGCCGGCGGCAGCAGATCGAGGCCAAGCAGCCCAATGTTGCGGCCCAGGGAAACCAGCGGCTGAGTGCTGCCGAACAAGCGGGTGACCTGATCGGAGAAGCCCACGGTCAGGTTCTGGTCCAGACGCTGACGCTCGCGATAGGCCTGCAAGGTGGCGAAATCACCGGGCGATGTCTCGCTGCCCAACAAACTGTCGGCCAGCGCCTGGGCGTCACGCAACGACAGGTTGAACCCTTGCCCGGCAATCGGATGCAGGCTGTGGGCGGCGTTGCCGAGGATCGCCAGATGCGGGCGGACTTGTTCCTCGGCTTCGATCAGCGACAGCGGATACAAATGCCGTGCGCCGACCTGTTTCAGCGTGCCGAGACGATAACCGAAGATGCCCTGTAGCTCAGTGAGAAAGCTGCGGTCATCAAGGGCTGCCAGCCGTTGCGCGTCCATGCCCAGACGGGTCCAGACCAAAGCGCAGCGATTGTCCGGCAATGGCAGCAAAGCCATCGGACCATCGTCGGTGAAACGCTCGAAGGCCATGCCGTTGTGCGCTTCGCTGGGGGTGATGTTGGCGATCAGCGCGCTCTGGTTATACGGGCGTTTCTTGATGCCGATTCCCAGTTGCTCACGCAAGCCGGAACGGCCGCCATCGGCGAGCACCGCAAGGTCGCATTCCACCAGAGTTTCATCATTGAGCGTCAGGCGATAGCCGTCGGTCAGCGGTTCCATGCCGGTGACCTCCGCCGGGCAACGCCAACTGATCACGTCCTTGTCCAGACTGTGCCAGAGGCATTGGCCGAGCCAGGCGTTTTCCACCACATAACCCAACGCCGGAACGCCCTCTTCCATCGCCGACAGCCGCGCGGTGGAGAAACGTCCACGGTCGGAGACATGAATCTGCTTGATCGGCTCGGCGCGGCGGGAGATTTCCTGCCACACGCCCAACCGTTGATAAATCTGCCGGGCACCATAGGACAGCGCCGAAGAGCGGGCGTCATAACTCGGTTGATAGCTGTCGCCGGGGGCAAACGGTTCGATCAGCACGATCTTCCAGCCACGGGCCTTGGCCCCGGCCTGCAACGCCAACGCCAGACTGGCGCCGACCAGGCCACCGCCGATGATTGCCAGATTGACTCGACTCATGCCGCTTGTGTCCGTGCTGCGGCCATCAATGCCTCGATGTCGGCGACCGTTTTCGGCACGCCGTTCGTCAGGATTTCACAACCGGTTTTAGTGACCACCACGTCGTCCTCGATGCGCACGCCAATGCCGCGCCATTTCTTCGCCACGTTCTGGTTGTCCGGCGCAATGTAAATGCCCGGCTCGACCGTCAGCGCCATGCCGACTTCCAGCACGCGCCATTCGCCGCCGACCTTGTACTCGCCAACGTCGTGCACATCCATGCCCAGCCAGTGGCCGGCGCGGTGCATGTAAAACGCTTTATAGGCTTCGCTGGCGATCAACTCGTCGACGTCGCCCTGCAACAGGCCCAACGTCACCAGACCGGCGGTAATCACCCGGACCGTGGCTTCGTGTGCCTGATTCCAGTGTTTGTTCGGTGCGATTTCAGCAAACGCGGCTTCCTGGGAAGCCAGCACCAACTCGTAAATCGCCTTCTGCTCCGGTGAATACTTGCCATTGACCGGCCAGGTGCGAGTGATGTCGCTGGCGTAGCAGTCAATCTCGCAACCGGCGTCGATCAGCACCAGATCGCCGTCCTTGAGCACCGCGTCATTCTGCTGGTAATGCAGGATGCAGCTGTTGCGCCCGGCGGCGACGATCGAACCGTAAGCCGGCATCTTCGCCCCGCCCTTGCGAAACTCGTAATCGAGCTCGGCTTCGAGGCTGAACTCATGCAAACCGGCACGGCTGGCCTGCATCGCACGAATATGGGCCTGGGCGGAAATCCGTGCGGCTTCGCGCATTACCTTCACTTCTGCCGCCGATTTATACAGGCGCATGTCGTGAAGCAGATGATCCAGGGCAACGTATTCGTTCGGCGGCTGGGCGCCGAGGTGCGCTTTAGAGCGGATCACGTTGATCCAGTCCATCAGGTGCCGATCGAATTCCGGGTTGCTGCCCATGGCCGAGTACACCCGGTCACGGCCTTCGATCAGGCCCGGCAGGATGTCGTCGATGTCGGTGATGGGGAATGCGTCGTCGGCGCCGAAGTCGCGGATCGCGCCTTCCTGACCGGCGCGCAGGCCATCCCACAATTCCCGTTCGGCATTACGCTCCCGGCAAAACAGCACGTATTCGCCGTGCTCACGGCCGGGCATCAAGACGATGACGGCTTGAGGCTCGGGGAAACCGCTGAGGTACTGGAAATCGCTGTCCTGACGGTAGACGTGCTCGACGTCACGGTTGCGGATGGCCACCGCGGCGGCGGGCAGGATGGCGATGCTGTTGGGTTCCATCTGCGCCATCAGGGCCTTGCGGCGACGGCTGTATTCCGATTTCGGGATATGAATCATGGGCAGATGGCTTTCCCTGGCACGCGATTAATGCAACGACGGTTTGGCAGCCGCTTCGTCGGTTTTCTTGGTTTCGGTGAACAGCAGCAACGGAGCGACGCGCAGGTACTCCATCACTTCCATGTAGTCGCTTTCGCCGTCGTCGGACTCTTCCAGGGCATCCTGGACCTGAGAAATCGCCGCCAGGTCCTGCAACACTTCTTTAGCTTCTTCGCTCAACGCGTATTCACGGCGGGTCAGGCCAAAGCCGGCGAGGAAGCCCTGGCACCACTGGCCCAGTGCAGCCGCGCGCTCGGTGAGCGGCGCGTCGTCGGTCGGCAGCAGCAGAACAACGGTCATGTCGTCGCTGGTAAGCTCGCCCTTGACCATCTCTTGCAGGCCGATCAAGGCGTTGCGAACGTTGTCTTGCGGCTCGCCTTCGAGCAGCTCGGCGGCGTCGGCCAACCAGCTGTCGGCTTCGAAGCCGGCACCGGCGCAACTGCGACCGAGCAACAGGCCGTGCAGTTCGGCAGGCGAGACGGGATGGCCGCTGGTGCTCAGCAGGGTGGCAAAGGCTTGATACGGAGAATTCTGAATGGGCATGGGCAGCTAGGCGCCAGACGGCGCTATGTCTAGAATGAAGGCCTTGTATCCTACATCGACAGACTCGCCAAGACTATTAAAGGCTGTCCGCCAGCTATCACGCATCAGACACAACCAGTGGACACAATGGAAGACACCGACCTGCAAGCGCTGATGGCCAGACTCGAGCTGCTAATTACTCGAGTCGAGCAACTAAAGAGTCAGAATGGACTCCTATTAGCTCAGGAAAAGACCTGGCGCGAGGAACGCGCGCACCTCATTGAAAAAAATGAAATCGCCCGGCGTAAGGTCGAATCGATGATTTCGCGCCTCAAGGCCCTGGAGCAAGACTCATGAGTTCAAGCAATAGCGTTACCGTGCAGATCCTCGACAAAGAATATTCGATCATTTGCCCCCAGGAAGAGCGCAGCAACCTGGTGAGCGCTGCCCGTTACCTGGACGGCAAGATGCGCGAAATCCGCAGCAGTGGCAAAGTCATCGGCGCCGACCGCATCGCCGTGATGGCCGCCCTGAACATCACGCACGATCTTCTGCACAAGGATGAACGCCCGGATGTGCAGGCCAGCGGCTCGACCCGTGAGCAGGTTCGCGACCTGCTGGACCGCGTCGATCTGGCGCTGTCGACCGATCCGGATGTCACCAAGGGCTGAAACGCGAAACCGCTTGGGGTATACTCGCATCACTCCCTGGGGTGCTTGCCAGTTGACGACGTCCCTGAGCCGATTCGCACTACCCTGGAGGTTGCACGTTGGGCTGGTGTGCATGTCCGCTAGACGGAAAGCCTTAAAGCCTACTGCATCTTCCACCTTGAACTTTCGGGTTCAAGGGCTAAGTCGACAGCGGTTCATCCGGGGAGCCTTATTTCAGTCCGATGCCGGTTTAAATACCGGCATCGGCTTTTTTACGGGTACGCTTTGGTACTCGCACTTCTGAAGCCTGAACCCATGACCGAACCTGCGCTGCTGCCCCGCCCGCAACTTCGACGCATGCTGCGCAAGGCCCGCCGCGCACTGACACCCAGTCAGCAGCGCGAGGCCGCTCGCGGGCTGTATAAGCAATTGATCCAGCACCCGCTGTTCCGCCGCGCAAAACACATCTCCCTGTACTTGCCCAACGACGGTGAAATCGATCCGCGCCTGCTGATGCGTGCCGCGCAACGTCGGGGCAAGGTTACGTATCTGCCGGTGCTCAGTGCCTGGCCGCGAACCAAAATGGTGTTCCAGCGGATACGCCCCGGCGAAAAGCTCAAACCCAACCGTTTTCGCATCCCCGAACCACGGCACAACATCGCCCGACAACGCAAGGTCTGGGCGCTGGATCTGGTGTTGTTGCCGCTGGTGGGGTTTGACGATGTCGGCGGACGCCTGGGAATGGGCGGTGGTTTCTACGATCGAAGCCTGGCGTACCTGGCGCGCCGCAAAAACTGGCGCAAGCCGACACTGCTGGGCCTGGCCCATGAATGTCAGAAGGTTCAACGATTGGCTCAGGCGAGCTGGGATGTACCGCTGCAGGGAACGGTCACGGACAAGGCATGGTATTTCGCGGACTAGACGCCACTGATTTCAGCGGCGTCGAAAGACAGGTTCAGCGCTTGAAGGCCGACGGCTGTTGCTGCGAGATCTCGACCGGAGCATCGGGTTTGGCGTTCCACAGGCTTTGGGCATAGCCGGTGGTCACGACACCAAGGCCGAACAAAATAACCAAAATCCATAGTAAATCCGGTTTGCGTTTCATCGATTGCCCCCCAAAGGCACATCAACACGATGACAGCAGCGGTTTCCGTTGTAGGTGTAGGCCGTGCAGCAGCGTCAAGCTTAGAAGGCCGGCATTTTGCGACAACGTGAACCGACACGCAAACGCTGGCGTCAACCGACTGTCGGTTTGTCATAAAATTGCCTGACCGCTTGCCCACTCACCTCGCAAGGAGCAAAACCATGGCCTATTGGCTGATGAAATCCGAGCCTGACGAACTCTCGATCAAAGACCTGGAGAAGCTTGGCCGAGCGCGCTGGGACGGGGTTCGCAACTACCAGGCGCGCAACTTTCTGCGGGCCATGGCGGTGGGTGACGAGTTTTTCTTCTATCACTCCAGCTGCCCGGAGCCGGGGATTGCCGGGATCGGCAAGATTGTCGAGGCCGAGTACCCGGACCCGACGGCACTGGAGCCGGAGAGTCATTACTTCGATCCGAAGGCCACTGCCGAGAAAAACGCCTGGAGCGCGATTGATGTTGCTCACGTCGAGACGTTTTCCAGGGTGCTGAAGCTCGATTATCTGAAGCAGCAAACGGCATTGGCTGAGATGCCACTGGTGCAGAAGGGTTCGCGGCTATCGGTGATGCCAGTGACGGCGGAGCAGTGGGCGGCGGTGATGGCGCTCAAACCGTAGATTTGTGGCGTTTTTCAGAATGCCATCGCGGGCAAGCCCGCTCCCACAATGATCTCCTGCGTATGCAGCTTTTGCATCCACCCGGATCCCTGTGGGAGCGGGCTTGCCCGCGATGAGGCCCACCCGAACAACGAATGTCTTACTGGATGATCAGGTTGTTGAACAACAAATCCTCAACCACCGGCTTGCCGGTCTCGTCGTTCATCACTTGCTGGGTCTGCTTCAAGGCTTCCTGACGCAGCTTTTCCTTGGCTTCAACGTTGTTCATGGCTTCAGTGGTCTGCTGTGCAAACAACGCCACCAGCTGATTACGGATCAATGGCTCATTGGCCTTTACCGCTTTGGTCGCCTCGTCACCGGTCACCCGCAACGCCACATCGGCCTTGTAGACCTTGAGCTTCGGCGTACCGTCCAGCCCATAGTTGCCCACGAATGGCGGACTCAGGGTGATGTAGTTGACCTTCGGGGCTTCACCTTCTTTGGCTTCTTCGGCCAGCGCTGCCACAGGCAGAGACAGGGCCAGCATCAACATGATCCACGCTTTCACAATTCGCTCCTTATCCGGTTTGCGGCCAAGCATAACGACCCGCCGCTCAAGCACAAGCTTATGGCTGACTATCAGGGTCGGGCATGCTCGTTGACCCAATGACTCACACACCTACACTTATCGGCCATCACTCCCAAAGGAATAGCCCTGATGAAAGCCGTGCTGTGCAAAGCCTTCGGCCCTGCCGAATCGCTGGTGCTGGAAGACGTCGCCAGTCCTGTCGCGAAGAAGAATGAAATCCTGCTGGACGTGCATGCGGCTGGGGTGAATTTCCCGGACACGTTGATCATCGAGGGCAAATATCAGTTCAAGCCGCCCTTCCCGTTTTCTCCGGGTGGCGAAGCGGCCGGCGTGGTCAGCGCAGTGGGCGAGAAGGTCAGTCACCTCAAGGTCGGTGACCGGGTCATGGCCCTGACTGGCTGGGGCAGTTTTGCCGAGCAGGTCGCGGTGCCGGGCTACAACGTGCTGCCGATCCCGGCATCAATGGACTTCAACACCGCCGCCGCATTCAGCATGACCTACGGCACTTCGATGCACGCCCTCAAGCAACGGGGCAACCTGCAACCTGGCGAAACCTTGCTGGTGCTCGGCGCTTCCGGTGGTGTCGGTCTGGCCGCTGTAGAAATCGGCAAAGCCATGGGTGCTCGCGTTATAGCCGCCGCCAGCAGCGCAGAAAAACTCGCGGTGGCCAAGGCTGCCGGTGCCGATGAGTTGATCAACTACAGCGAAACCAGCCTCAAGGACGAGATCAAACGCCTGACCGACGGCCAGGGCGCCGACGTGATCTACGATCCGGTGGGCGGCAACCTGTTCGACCAGGCGATCCGCGCCATTGCCTGGAACGGCCGTCTACTGGTGGTCGGTTTCGCCAGCGGACGAATCCCGGAGCTGCCAGTGAACCTGGCACTGCTCAAAGGCGCCGCGGTAGTCGGCGTGTTCTGGGGCTCCTTTGCCCAGCGCCAACCACAGGACAACGCGGCAAACTTCCAGCAGTTGTTTGGCTGGTTTGCCGAGGGCAAGTTGAAGCCGCTAGTGTCTCAGGTGTATCCCCTGAGCAACGCGGCCCAGGCGATCAATGATCTTGGCCAGCGCAAGGCGGTCGGGAAAGTGGTCGTGCAGGTTCGCTGATTATTTTCTAGCCAGGTCGCAGCCTTGCGGCCTGGTTCCATCATCCCCACACCGACCCTCATTTACACCTGAGCGACATGTTCATAAAAGAACATGCAATCTCCAACATTTCCACTGTTTGGCCGATGCGAACCGGTGCTATTTTCGGTAACGAAACTGTAACATTCGCATCCGCAGTCAAAACAAGAAATCTGGAGCTCTTGAATGTTTGCTTTCTTTCGTCCTGCCGCACATCAGGCTCCATTGCCTGAAGAAAAAATAGACAGCACCTACCGACGCCTTCGCTGGCAGATCTTCGCCGGGATTTTCATTGGGTATGCGGGTTACTACCTGCTGCGCAAGAACTTCACCCTGGCATTTCCGGATCTAATCGCCCAAGGCTATACAAAAGGTCAGCTCGGGGTGGCGATGTCGGCGATTGCGATCGCCTACGGCCTTTCCAAGTTTCTGATGGGTATCGTGTCCGACCGCTCCAACCCTCGTTACTTCCTGCCTTTTGGCCTGATAGTGTCCGCCGGGGTGATGTTCGTTTTCGGTTTCGCACCGTGGGCAACGTCCAGCGTGACCATGATGTTCATCCTGTTGTTCATCAACGGCTGGGCGCAAGGCATGGGCTGGCCACCGAGCGGGCGCACCATGGTGCACTGGTGGTCGCAGAAAGAACGCGGCGGTGTGGTTTCGGTCTGGAACACCGCGCATAACGTCGGCGGTGGCTTGATCGGCCCGCTGGCGATACTCGGCATGGGTTGGTTCAACGACTGGCACAGCAAGTTCTACGTACCGGCAGCGGTGGCGTTGCTGGTCGCTGTATTTGCCTTCATTGTCATGCGCGATACCCCGCAATCGACGGGCTTGCCGCCCATCGAGAAGTACAAGAACGACTACCCGGAAGGCTACGACGCCAGCCACGAAGAAGAATTCAGCGCCAAGGACATCTTCGTCAAATACGTGCTGCGCAACAAAATGCTCTGGTTCATCGCGCTGGCCAACGTCTTCGTCTACTTGCTGCGCTACGGCATTCTGGACTGGGCGCCGACCTACCTCAAAGAGGTCAAGCACTTCGACTTCGACAAGACGTCCTGGGCTTACTTCCTGTACGAGTGGGCAGGCATTCCCGGCACACTGCTATGCGGCTGGATGTCGGACAAGATCTTCCGGGGCAACCGTGGCCTGACGGGCATGGTGTTCATGGCACTGGTGACCGTTGCGACGATCGTTTACTGGCTGAATCCGCCGGGCAATCCGATGGTCGACATGATCTCGCTGTTCGCCATCGGCTTCCTGATCTATGGCCCGGTGATGCTGGTCGGCCTGCAGGCGCTGGAGCTGGTTCCGAAGAAAGCTGCAGGAACGGCCGCGGGCTTTACCGGTTTGTTTGGTTACCTGGGTGGTTCAGTCGCGGCCAGTGCCCTGATGGGCTACACGGTGGACTATTTCGGCTGGGATGGCGGCTTCATCCTGCTGGTCGTCGCCTGCCTGCTGGCGATGGCGTTCCTGGCGCCCACCCTGGGCCACAAGAACGTCGCCAGTCAGAGCCGCGAAGCGATCGCCTGATCGGCCTTTGATTTACAGCGCTTGAGCCGCGCCTCCAGATTCCGGTCTGGCATGGCGTGGCTACGCAGGGCGTGAGCTGTCTGCTCGACATATTCGCGCGTGGTGCCGTAACGCCCGCAAGCGCTTTCGAACACCTGGCTCAGCACATGATCCGGCAAGTTGCCGGCATAGCTGGGCAGGTGCCGCTCCAAAACGAATCCCAATGCCTGAACCTGGCTTCCGTCTTCGAGACGGCAGTTGAGCCAGTGTGGGCGATAGGACGGGAATGGCATTTCACGCTGCCAGAGCGCATAAAGCGAAGCTTCGAGTTGTTCTTCGGGCAACCGATAGGCAAACCCGCTGCATGAGCCGCCACGATCCAGGCCAAACACCAGCCCCGGCACTTCCGGTGTACCGCGATGTTCGTGGGACCACAGGTACAAACCGCGATGGTAGCCATGCACGCGACCGCGCACTCGCTCAACCGCTGCACATTCAGGGCGCCAGATCAGCGAACCATAAGCGAATAGCCAGACCGGCCCACCCTTGTGGCGCGCCATGGTCGATTGCATCGAGCTAAGCAATTGTTCGTGCGTAAGCTGCGGCCCCAGATCGAGCCGCGGAGGGTAAGCCAGATTCAAAAAAGCAGATTCAATGGCGCTCATGGCGAATAGCGTTCAGCTCCCCGCGGGTGAAGAATTACTTAATAGAACGCACCGCTGTAACAATAAGGCACATATGGTTCAAGGCAATTTAAGTGCCATGGCGGCGCTCTAAAACTTATTGCCTGAATGAGATATAACCTACCGGCATTTATAAAAATTTATAAATACCGATCGGCTATATGGGGAGTTATAACGATTTAAGATCGTGGATCAAGATCGGGGGGCGTAGGCGAACACATCCGCGCGCATCTGATGGGCATCCATCCCCGCGTCGACCAGCGCATCCAGCGTGCCATAGACCATGGCCGGAGAGCCGCTGGCATAGACATGCAGGGCTTTCAGGTCAGGGAAATCTTCACACACTGCCGCATGCAACATGCCGCAGCGCCCTCCCCAGCCGCATTGATCGCTGACGACTTTATGCAGGAACAGATTGGGCAGTTTTTCCCATTCATCCCAATGTTCGATGTCATAAAAGTCTTCAGGACGACGCACCCCCCAATACAGATGCACCGGATGCTTGAATCCCGTGGCCCGGCAATGTTCGATCAGACTGTGGATCTGACCCATGCCGGTACCAGCAGCAATCAGTACCAGTGGACCGTCCGGCAATTCCGCCAGATGGGTATCGCCGAATGGCATCTCGATACGCACCATCGAGTTGCGCTGAAGCTGTTCGATCAGGCTCAGCGCACTGCTTTCGCGCGCCAGTACGTGAATTTCCAGGTCGCGCCCGGAATGCGGTGCAGAGGCCAGGGAGAAGGCGGATTTCTCGCCGTTCTCTCGCTCGATCATCAGGTACTGACCGGCGTGATAGCGCGGCGGCTTGCCCGCCGGCGCACGCAGACGCACGCGCCAGGTATCGCCGCCGACATCCCTGCATTCAATGACCTGACACGACACGCTGCGCACCGGCAACTCTCCCAGCGCGAGCACGCCATCCCACAGCACGATGCAGTCTTCCAGCGGCTCTGCAATGCAAGTGTAGAACTCGCCATGGTCACGCACATCGCCGGCTTGTTCGACCCGCCCTTCCACCAGCAACGCGCCGCACACATGGCAATTGCCGTTACGACAGCTTTGCGGGCATTCATAGCCCAGGCGCCGCGCGCCATCGAGAATCCGCTCGCCGGGCAGAATCTCTAGCACTGCTCCGGAGGGCTGCAAGGTTACACGCATCAATCTATTCCTAACTGATTCCAGATGGCATCGATCCGTTGGGTAACGGCTTCATCCTTGACGATGACCCGGCCCCACTCGCGGGTGGTTTCGCCTGGCCATTTATGCGTGGCATCGAGTCCCATCTTCGAGCCCAGGCCGGAAACCGGCGAGGCGAAGTCGAGGTAGTCGATCGGCGTGTTGTCGATCATCACCGTGTCGCGCTTGGGGTCCATGCGCGTGGTGATGGCCCAGATCACGTCGCTCCAGTCCCGTGCGTTGATATCGTCGTCAGTGACGATAACGAACTTGGTGTACATGAACTGTCGCAAAAACGACCAGACACCGAGCATTACCCGCTTGGCATGCCCTGGATACGACTTCTTCATGGTCACGATGGCCATGCGGTACGAACAGCCTTCGGGCGGCAGGTAGAAGTCGGTGATCTCAGGAAACTGCTTTTGCAGGATCGGCACGAACACTTCGTTCAGCGCCACACCGAGAATCGCCGGCTCATCCGGCGGACGACCGGTGTAGGTGCTGTGGTAGATCGGTTTGATCCGGTGAGTGATGCGCTCGACGGTGAACACCGGGAAGCTGTCGACTTCGTTGTAGTAGCCGGTGTGGTCGCCATACGGACCTTCATCGGCCATTTCGCCCGGATGGATCACGCCTTCAAGGATGATCTCGGCGGTGGCCGGCACTTGCAGGTCGTTGCCGCGGCACTTCACCAGTTCGGTGCGATTTCCGCGCAACAGACCGGCGAAAGCGTATTCGGAGAGGCTGTCCGGCACCGGCGTCACAGCGCCAAGAATGGTTGCCGGATCAGCACCCAGGGCCACAGACACCGGAAACGGCTGGCCGGGGTGTTTCTCGCACCACTCACGGTAATCCAGCGCGCCGCCACGGTGGCTCAACCAGCGCATGATCACCTTGTTGCGGCCGATCACTTGCTGACGATAGATGCCGAGGTTCTGGCGGTCCTTGTTCGGACCTTTGGTGACGGTCAGCCCCCAAGTAATCAGCGGACCGACGTCGCCCGGCCAGCAGGTCTGTACCGGCAACATCGCCAGATCGACATCATCACCTTCGATGACCACTTCCTGGCACACCGCGTCTTTGACGACTTTCGGTGCCATGGCAATGATCTTGCGGAAGATCGGCAGCTTGGACCAGGCGTCCTTCAGACCCTTCGGCGGCTCGGGCTCCTTGAGGAACGCCAACAGCTTGCCGATTTCGCGCAACTCGCTGACCGCTTCTGCGCCCATGCCCAGCGCCACGCGCTCGGGGGTGCCGAACAGGTTGCCGAGTACTGGAATGTCATAGCCGGTAGGGTTTTCGAAAAGCAGCGCCGGGCCCTTGGCGCGCAACGTGCGATCGCAGACCTCGGTCATTTCGAGCACTGGGGACACTGGAACCTGGATGCGCTTGAGTTCGCCGCGCTTTTCCAGGCCGCTGATAAAGTCGCGCAAGTCGCGATACTGCATGCGTGAGCCTCGTGTTGGCCGTGGCGTTCGGGGCAGGCAGTTTAGCGCCGAACCCCTCTATTCAGAACCACGAACTGCCGTTGATCAAAAATCAGATAGCAAAAAGCCGGGTTTCCCCGGCTTTTGCTGACTTTCTGCGACTTACTTGCGTTTCATCGACAGGAAGAACTCGTCGTTTGTCTTGGTCTGTTTCAGCTTGTCGACCAGGAACTCGATGGCGGAGACTTCGTCCATCGGGTGCAGCAGCTTGCGCAGGATCCACATACGCTGCAGTTCGTCGTCGGCCGTCAGCAACTCTTCGCGGCGAGTACCGGAACGGTTGATGTTGATGGCCGGGAACACACGCTTTTCGGCGATCTTGCGATCCAGAGGCAGTTCCATGTTGCCGGTGCCTTTGAATTCTTCGTAGATCACTTCGTCCATCTTCGAGCCGGTTTCAACCAGCGCGGTAGCGATGATGGTCAGCGAGCCGCCTTCTTCGATGTTCCGTGCAGCGCCGAAGAAACGTTTCGGTTTCTCCAGGGCGTGGGCATCGACACCACCGGTCAGCACCTTGCCGGAGCTCGGGATCACGGTGTTGTAGGCACGCGCCAGACGGGTGATGGAGTCGAGCAGGATCACCACGTCCTTTTTGTGTTCGACCAGGCGCTTGGCCTTCTCGATCACCATTTCGGCAACCTGCACGTGGCGGGTTGGCGGCTCGTCGAACGTCGAGGCAACCACTTCGCCGCGCACGGTGCGCTGCATTTCGGTCACTTCTTCCGGACGTTCGTCGATCAGCAATACGATCAGATGAACTTCAGGATTGTTACGTGCGATGTTCGCCGCGATGTTTTGCAGCATGATCGTTTTACCGGCTTTCGGCGGTGCAACGATCAGGCCGCGCTGGCCTTTGCCGATCGGGGCGCACAGGTCGATGACACGACCGGTCAAGTCTTCGGTGGAACCGTTGCCGGCTTCCATCTTCATGCGCACGGTCGGGAACAGCGGGGTCAGGTTCTCGAAGAGAATCTTGTTTTTCGCGTTCTCGGGACGATCGTAGTTGATCGTGTCGACCTTGAGCAGTGCGAAATAACGCTCGCCTTCCTTTGGAGGGCGGATCTTGCCAACGATGGTGTCACCGGTGCGCAAGTTGAAGCGGCGGATCTGGCTCGGCGAGACGTAGATATCGTCTGGGCCGGCGAGATAGGAAGCGTCAGCGGAGCGCAGGAAGCCGAAGCCGTCCTGGAGAATCTCCAGCACGCCATCACCGGAGATTTCCTCGCCGCTTTTAGCGTGCTTTTTGAGCAGGGAGAAAATCACGTCCTGCTTGCGCGAACGGGCCATATTTTCTATGCCCATCTGTTCGGCCAATTCGAGCAGTTCGGTAATCGGCTTTTGCTTGAGTTCAGTCAGATTCATATAGGAATGACGTAATCATTTATGGAGGGGGGAAATTAAGCTTTTGGCTTAATGAGGCCGCGCCGCAGAGAAGGCGACAGGATCGCGTACTTATTCGAAAAGGAGTGCGTCGGCGACGGCTAGCAGGGGGCAGTGGAGAAACCAGTGCGGGGCCGAATGTACCACCTGAGTTTCGGAGCGTCTAGCCCTCAATAACGAAAAGGCCCCGCATTATGCGGGGCCTTTTCATGACGCTTTATAACAACGCTTAGATGTTGGCGTCGAGGAAAGCAGCCAGTTGCGACTTCGACAGCGCACCGACCTTGGTGGCTTCGACGTTGCCGTTCTTGAACAGCATCAGCGTCGGGATACCACGTACGCCGTGCTTGGCCGGGGTTTCCTGGTTTTCGTCGATGTTCAGCTTGGCTACGGTCAGCTTGCCTTTGTAGGTCTCAGCGATTTCGTCCAGAACAGGAGCGATCATTTTGCAAGGGCCGCACCATTCAGCCCAGTAGTCGACCAGTACAGCGCCTTCGGCCTTGAGTACGTCGGCCTCGAAGCTAGCGTCGCTAACGTGTTTGATAAGATCGCTGCTCATGGAAGTCTCCAGGTTGTAAGCAAAAAAACGTGGCCCATCATAGCCGCCCTTCCCGCGTTCAGGAAGCTGCAGATGATTGAGTCTCGCTATGGTGGCCCATGAGTTTGGGTATAGCTCAAGTCATGAGGTGGCGGGAGCGACGAACGCAATTCCGGTACGAAGCGCAGCGTTGCGCACATGCTCCTGCATGGCCTTCTGCGCGGCGCCAGAGGCCCGGCGAGCCAGCGCCCGGAGGATTTTACGGTGTTCCTGCCAGGTTTCCATCGCCCGTTCGGCCCGGATGAACGGTAGCTTCTGGCTCTCCAGGAAGATGTCGGCGCTGGCCGTCAGAATGCTCAGCATCGCCTGATTGCCGCTGGCCAGGAGGATGCGCCGGTGAAACTCGAAGTCCAGTCGTGCCGCCGCCTCGAAGTCGGCGGCACGCAGTTCGTTGCGCATGGCGGCGACATTGTCCTCCAGGGCATCAAGATCGTCGGTGCTCAGGGTCACGGCCGCCAGCCCGGCGGCAAAGCCTTCCAGCGCATAGCGCAACTGGAAGATGTCCAGCGGCGATGCCTGGGCCGCGAACGGCCAGCCCGGCGCCGCATCGCCCCGGGGCAGATCAACCGGTGATTGCACAAACACGCCCTTGCCCGGCTGGATACTGATCACGCCCAGCGCACTCAGGGACGATAACGCCTCACGCAACGACGCCCGACTGACCCCCAATTGCACCGCCAGGTCCCGTTGCGAGGGCAAGGCATCCCCCGCCCCGAAACCTTGTTCGGTGATCAGCTTGCGGATGGCTTGCAGCGCCACTTCGGGTACGGCGCGGGAGATCGAGTTCATGGTTTTTTCAGACGAGCCAGGCCAATGAGCGGCTAGTTGTAAAGCTATTCGCGGCGTCCGGCAAGTCGTGCCCCATGGGGGTTCGGGGATTTTCACGGGTGCGCCATCAGGGTGCGAAATGCCACCCAACTGTTCAGACCAGTAAGACCGAACGACACCAGCAAAACCGTGGCCTGCGGCCCCCAAAACCGAATCTTGGCATGTCCTGTGCTCTGTCGATCCGCAGAAATCACTTCCCGCCGATCCGGAGATTTGCCATGACCATGCGTTACAGTGCCCTCCTCGCCGCTCTGTTTGCCAGCCTGATGCTGAGCCAGGCGCCCGCCCACGCCGACGGTCTGGAGGATGTGGTCAAACGCGGCACCCTCAAAGTCGCGGTGCCCCAGGACTTCCCACCATTCGGTTCGGTCGGCCCGGACATGAAACCTCGCGGCCTGGACATCGACACCGCCAAACTGCTGGCCGACCAGCTCAAGGTCAAACTTGAACTGACCCCGGTCAACAGCACCAACCGCATTCCGTTCCTGACCACCGGCAAAGTCGACCTGGTGATTTCCAGCCTCGGCAAGAACCCTGAGCGCGAGAAAGTCATCGATTTCTCCCGTGCCTACGCGCCGTTCTACCTCGCCGTATTCGGCCCGCCAGACGCCGCCATCAAGGGCCTGGACGATCTCAAGGGCAAAACCATCAGCGTCACCCGTGGCGCCATCGAAGACATCGAGCTGACCAAAGTCGCTCCCGAAGGCGCGACCATCAAACGTTTCGAAGACAACAACTCGACCATCGCCGCTTACCTCGCAGGGCAAGTCGACCTGATCGCCAGTGGCAACGTGGTGATGGTGGCGATCAGCGAGAAAAACCCGAAACGCGTGCCGGCGCTGAAAGTGAAGCTCAAGGACTCACCGGTTTATGTCGGCGTGAACAAGAACGAGCCAGCGCTGCTGGGCAAGGTCAACGACATCCTCGCCACAGCCAAGGCTGACGGTGCGCTGGAAAAGAACTCGCAAACCTGGCTGAAAGAGCCGCTGCCGGCCGATCTCTGATCGTTCGCGGAGACGACTTATGGCTTATCAGTTCGATTTCTTGCCGGCGGTGGAAAACACCGATCTGCTGCTGCGTGGTGCGCTGTTCACCCTTGAGTTGACGGCCATTGGCGCGGTGCTCGGGGTCGGTCTGGGTATCGTCGGGGCACTGGTGCGGGCGTGGAACATCCGCCCGTTCGCCGGCATTTTCGGGGTTTACGTCGAGTTGATACGCAACACGCCATTCCTGGTGCAGTTGTTTTTCATCTTCTTCGGTTTACCGTCGCTGGGCCTGCAGATTTCCGAATGGCAGGCAGCGGTGCTGGCGATGGTGATCAACCTTGGCGCCTATTCGACCGAGATCATCCGCGCCGGCATTCAAGCGATCCCCCGCGGGCAGCTGGAGGCCGCGGCCGCCTTGGCGATGACCCGCTTCGAAGCCTTCCGCCACGTGGTTCTGCTGCCGGCGCTGGGCAAGGTCTGGCCGGCCCTGAGCAGCCAGATCATCATCGTCATGCTCGGCTCGGCGGTCTGTTCACAGATCGCCACCGAAGAGCTGAGCTTCGCCGCCAACTTCATTCAATCGCGTAACTTCCGCGCCTTTGAAACCTATGCCCTGACCACACTGATCTATCTGTGCATGGCGTTGCTGATCCGCCAATTGCTGAACTGGATCGGCCGGCGCTACATAGCAAGGAGCAGCAGCCAATGAGCGATTTCACCTTCTGGGACATCCTGCGCAACCTGCTCACGGGCCTGCAATGGACCCTGGCATTGTCGCTGGTGGCGTTTATCGGCGGCGGGCTGATCGGCTTGCTGATCATGGTGATGCGGATTTCAAAAAAATCCCTGCCCAGCCACTTCGCCCGCACCTACATCGAACTGTTCCAGGGCACACCGCTATTGATGCAGCTGTTTCTGGTGTTCTTCGGTGTGGCGTTGGCCGGTGTGGAGATTTCGCCGTGGATGGCCGCGGCGATCGCCTTGACGCTGTTCACCAGCGCTTACCTGGCGGAGATCTGGCGCGGTTGTGTCGATTCGATCCCCCACGGCCAGTGGGAAGCCTCGTCGAGCCTGGCGCTCAACCCGCTGGAGCAACTGCGTTACGTGATCCTGCCGCAAGCCTTGCGCATCGCCGTGGCGCCGACCGTGGGCTTCTCGGTGCAAGTGGTCAAAGGCACCGCCGTCACCTCGATCATCGGCTTCACCGAACTGACCAAGACCGGCGGCATGCTCGCCAACGCGACCTTCGAACCCTTCATGGTCTACGGCCTGGTGGCGCTCGGTTACTTCCTGCTCTGCTACCCCTTGTCCCTCAGTGCGCGCTACCTGGAAAGGAGACTGCATGCCTCTGCTTAGAATTTCCGCCCTGCATAAATATTACGGCGACCACCATGTGCTCAAAGGCATCGACCTGAGTGTCGACGAAGGCCAGGTGGTGGCAATCATTGGCCGCAGCGGCTCGGGCAAATCCACCTTGCTGCGCACCCTCAATGGTCTGGAGTCGATCAATGACGGCGTGATCGAAGTCGACGGCGAATACCTCGACGCCGCCCGCGCCGACCTGCGCAGCCTGCGGCAGAAAGTCGGGATGGTGTTCCAGCAGTTCAATCTGTTCCCGCACCTGACCGTGGGCGAAAACGTCATGCTCGCGCCGCAAGTGGTGCAGAAAGTGCCGAAAGCCAAAGCCGCCGAACTGGCGCGGCAGATGCTGGAGCGGGTGGGGCTGGGGGAAAAATTTGATGCCTTCCCCGACCGACTGTCTGGCGGCCAGCAACAGCGGGTGGCGATTGCCCGGGCGCTGGCGATGTCGCCGAAGGTGCTGTTGTGCGATGAAATCACCTCGGCGCTGGACCCGGAACTGGTCAACGAAGTGCTGAGCGTGGTCCGGCAACTGGCCAAGGAGGGCATGACGCTGATCATGGTCACCCATGAAATGCGCTTTGCCCGCGAGGTTGGGGACAAATTGGTGTTCATGCACCATGGCAAGGTGCATGAGGTGGGGGATCCAAAGGTATTGTTTGCCAACCCGCAGACGGCGGAGCTGGCGAATTTCATTGGCACTGTTGAAGCGACAGCCTGAAAGAGCCTCAGTGTCTTTAATGCCCTCATCGCTAGCAGGCTAGCTCCCACAGGGGTACGCATTCCAATGTGGGAGCTAGCCTGCTAGCGATTGACCGCGCAGCGGTCATCGACTTTTCTGCCTCGGATCAACGCTTTGAACACTGCGCGTTGGCGGCAGCGTTTGATCGTGGCAGGATGTCGAGGTTATCGACCGAGACCCCCTGACCATGCCGCAATCCCAAGCCAAGAATCTGTCCCTGATCGCCGCAATCGACCTGGGCTCCAACAGCTTTCACATGGTCGTGGCCAAGGCCCAGAACGGCGAAATCCGGATTCTCGAACGTCTCGGGGAGAAGGTTCAGCTGGCCGCCGGCATCGACGAAGAGCGCCAACTCAGCGAAGAATCCATGCAGCGCGGGCTCGATTGCCTGAAGCGTTTCGCCCAACTGATCAGCGGTATGCCGCCCGGCACCGTGCGGATCGTCGGCACCAACGCCCTGCGCGAAGCCCGTAACCGCGCCGAATTCATCCACCGCGCCGAAGAAATTCTTGGCCATCCGGTAGAAGTCATCTCTGGCCGTGAAGAAGCGCGCCTGATTTACCTCGGCGTCTCCCACACCCTCGCCGACACGCCGGGCAAGCGCCTGGTAGCCGACATCGGCGGCGGCAGTACCGAATTCATTATCGGCCAGCGCTTCGAACCGCTGCTGCGCGAAAGCCTGCAAATGGGCTGCGTCAGCTATACCCAGCGCTATTTCAAGGATGGCAAGATCACCCCGGCCCGCTATGCCCAGGCGTACACCGCGGCGCGGCTGGAGATCATGAGCATCGAACACGCCCTGCACCGCCTGACCTGGGATGAAGCCATCGGCTCCTCGGGCACCATTCGCGCCATTGGCCTCGCGCTGAAGGCCGGCGGGCATGGCACTGGCGAAGTGAATGCCGAAGGCCTGGCCTGGCTCAAGCGCAAGCTGTTCAAACTCGGCGATGTCGAGAAAATCGATTTCGAAGGCATCAAGCCCGACCGCCGGGCGATTTTCCCCGCCGGGTTGGCGATTCTCGAAGCGATCTTCGACGCCCTCGAATTGCAACGCATGGACCACTGTGAAGGCGCCCTGCGCGAAGGCGTGCTCTACGACCTGTTGGGCCGTCATCATCATGAAGACGTGCGTGAGCGCACACTCAGCTCGCTGATGGATCGTTATCATGTTGACCTGGAACAAGCCGCGCGGGTCGAACGCAAGGCGCTGCATGCCTTCGATCAAGTGGCCGAGGATTGGCAGCTGGATGACGGTGTCTGGCGCGAACTGCTGAGCTGGGCGGCCAAGGTCCATGAAGTGGGTCTGGACATCGCGCACTATCAGTACCACAAGCACGGCGCCTACCTGATCGAGCACTCGGACCTGGCCGGATTCTCCCGCGAAGACCAGCAAATGCTCGCGCTGCTGGTGCGGGGCCACCGACGCAACATTCCCAAGGACAAGTTCGCCGAATTCGGCGACGACGGCATCAAGCTGATTCGCCTGTGCGTGTTGCTGCGTTTTGCGATTCTGTTCCACCACATCCGCGGTACCCAGGAAATGCCACAAGTGGTGCTACACGCCAATGGCGACAGCCTGGACGTGTTGTTCCCGGAACACTGGCTGGACGACAACCAGTTGACCCAGGCCGACTTCGCCCTGGAAGCGGAATGGCTGACCCGCGTCAGCTTCGTGCTGAACGTTCGCTAAACCCTGTGGCGAGGGAGCTTGCTCCCGCTGGGCTGCGAAGCGGCCCCAAAAAGAGGGACTGCTGCGCAGTCCAACGGGAGCAAGCTCCCTCGCCACAAGTCATTCACCGCTCGGGCGGGAACAAAAAAGGGCGATCCACATGGATCGCCCTTTTTTGTATCAACCGAATCTACGTTAACGAACAGCCAGAATCGGGCTGCCCAAACGCTCAAGCAAGGTAGCCTGGGCACTGCGCGGGTTCTGGTTGCCGGTCGGCGTGTTGCGGATGTAGCGACCGTCCGCCTGCAGGCTCCAGCTGTGGGTGTTATCGGTCAGATAAAGCTCCAGCTCTTTCTTGACCCGCAAAATCAGCTTCTTGCCCTCGACCGGGAAGCAAGTCTCGACGCGCTTGTCGAGGTTGCGCTCCATCCAGTCGGCGCTGGACAGGAACATCTGCTCTTCGCCACCGTTGAGGAAGTAGAAAACCCGGGTGTGTTCCAGGAAACGACCGATGATCGAGCGCACATGGATGTTGTGGGAGACCCCGGCGATACCCGGTCGCAGGCAGCACATGCCACGCACCACCAGATCGATACGCACCCCCGACTGACTGGCCTTGTACAACGCGCGGATGACCTTCGGGTCGGTCAGCGAGTTGAACTTGGCGATGATGTGCGCCGGTTTGCCGTCGAGGGCGAACTGCGTCTCCCGGGCAATCATGTCGAGCATGCCCTTCTTCAACGTGAACGGTGCGTGCAGCAGTTTCTTCATGCGCAGGGTCTTGCCCATACCGATCAACTGGCTGAACAGTTTGCCGACGTCTTCGCACAAGGCGTCGTCGGAGGTCAGCAGGCTGTAGTCGGTGTACAGACGGGCGTTGGCCGCGTGGTAGTTGCCGGTCCCCAAGTGGGCGTAACGGACAATTTCGCCCGCCTCGCGGCGTAAAATCAGCATCATCTTGGCGTGGGTCTTGAAACCGACCACGCCGTAAATCACCACCGCACCGGCCGCTTGCAGACGGCTGGCCAGTTGCAGGTTGGACTCTTCATCGAACCGCGCGCGCAATTCGATCACTGCCGTCACTTCCTTGCCGTTACGCGCAGCGTCTACCAGCGCATCGACGATCTCGGAGTTGGCGCCGCTTCGATACAACGTCTGGCGTACCGCCAACACGTGCGGGTCTTTCGCTGCCTGACGCAGCAAGTCGACCACCGGGGTGAACGACTCGAACGGGTGCAGCAGCAGAATGTCCTGCTTGCTGATCACGCTGAAAATGTTCTCGCTGTTTTGCAGCAGTTTCGGGATCTGCGGGGTGAACGGGTTGTATTGCAGCTCCGGATGACTGTCCAGGCCAGTGATGCTGAACAGCCGGGTCAGGTTGACCGGGCCGTTGACCTGATACAACTCGGTCTCATGCAGGTTGAACTGCTTGAGCAAGTAGTCGGACAAGTGTTTCGGGCAGGTATCGGCAACTTCCAGCCGCACCGCGTCACCGTAGCGACGGGAGAACAACTCGCCGCGCAGGGCGCGGGCCAGGTCTTCGACATCTTCGGTGTCGACCGCGAGGTCGGCGTTTCGGGTCAGGCGGAACTGGTAGCAGCCCTTGACCTTCATGCCCTGGAACAGGTCATCGGCGTGAGCGTGGATCATCGACGACAGGAACACATAGTTGTCGCCGGGACCGCCGACTTCTTCCGGCACCTTGATGATCCGCGGCAGCAGACGCGGTGCCGGGATAATCGCCAGACCGGAGTCGCGACCGAAGGCGTCGATGCCTTCGAGCTCGACGATGAAGTTCAGGCTCTTGTTCACCAGCAACGGAAACGGGTGCGTCGGGTCGAGGCCGATCGGGGTGATAATCGGGGCGATCTCGTCGCGGAAATAACGACGAACCCAGGTCTTGAGCTTGGTGGTCCAGTAACGGCGACGGATGAAGCGGACCTGATGTTTTTCCAGTTCCGGCAACAGAATGTCATTGAGGATCGCGTATTGGCGATCGACGTGGCCATGCACCAGTTCACTGATGCGAGCCAGGGCCTGGTGCGGTTGCAGGCCATCGGCGCCGGCCTGTTCGCGAGCGAAAGTGATCTGCTTCTTCAGGCCGGCGACACGAATCTCGAAGAACTCGTCCAGGTTGCTGGAGAAAATCAGCAGAAACTTCAACCGCTCCAGCAATGGGTAGGACTCATCCAGCGCCTGTTCCAGCACGCGGATGTTGAACTGCAGTTGCGAGAGCTCACGATGGATGTACAGGCTGCTGTCATCCAGGCCGGGAATGGCAATCGCTGGCGCCGCAACAACGGGCTCGGCCACCACCGCGGGAGGAGCAGGCTCCAGCTCCGGCGGGGTTTCGGCGATTGGCTCCACCACAGGTTGAGCGTCTTTTACGGCAACTTCAGTGAGTCCTTCGGTATTCATCGAATGTTCCTGGGAGGGCTATTTTTGCTCTCGTAACAATTGAGCAGCACGGACGGCAAAGTAAGTCAGGATGCCATCAGCGCCTGCACGTTTAAAAGCGGTCAGGGATTCAAGGATAACCCCTTCGCTCAACCAGCCATTCTGGATCGCTGCCATGTGCATGGCGTATTCACCGCTGACCTGATAGACAAAGGTCGGCACTTTAAATTCTTCTTTGACCCGATAAAGGATATCCAGATACGGCATGCCTGGCTTGACCATGACCATGTCCGCGCCTTCTGACAAGTCCGCCGCCACTTCGTGCAGGGCTTCGTTGCTGTTGGCCGGGTCCATCTGATAGGAGGCCTTGTTGGCCTTGCCCAGGTTCAGCGCCGAACCCACCGCATCGCGGAACGGGCCGTAATAGGCGCTGGCGTATTTGGCCGAGTAAGCCATGATCCGCACGTTGACGTGATCGGCCAGCTCCAGCGCTTCGCGGATCGCCTGAATGCGACCGTCCATCATGTCCGAAGGCGCCACCACCTGAGCGCCGGCTTCGGCGTGGGACAGGGCCTGTTTAACCAGTGCGTCGACGGTAATGTCGTTCTGCACGTAGCCTTCTTCGTCGAGAATGCCGTCCTGGCCGTGGGTGGTAAACGGGTCCAGGGCGACGTCGGTGATAACACCCAGCTCCGGGAACCGGTCACGCAGGGCTCGGGTGGCGCGCTGGGCGATGCCGTCGGGATTCCAGGCTTCAGCGGCGTCCAGGGATTTGAGCTCCGGCGGCGTCACCGGGAACAATGCCAGGGCCGGAATCCCCAACTCAACCCACTTGGCCGCTTCTTCCAGCAACAGGTCGATGGTCAGACGCTCGACGCCCGGCATCGACGCCACCGCTTCGCGACGGTTTTCACCGTCCAGCACGAACACCGGCAGGATCAGGTCATCGACGGTCAGTACGTTTTCACGGACCAGTCGACGCGAGAAATCATCACGACGGTTGCGACGCAGGCGGGTTGCAGGAAACAAACGATTGGCGGGGGTAAAGCTCACGGCAGACTCCTGAGCCCGCGCTGGCGGGCGAGCGTGACAGTTATAAGCGGCCATTATGACGAACGGATGACAGTTGTGCTTCAGGAAGCCGCATTCCATTGTCCTTGTAGGAAATGTTCACGTCGAGACACATTTTGACACTTTCCTGAATGTGTCCGAGGGGTTAGGCTGCGCGTTCATTTCGCCAGCACCCAGACAATGCTCCAACAATTTCTTCAGGAATTCGGCTACTTCGCCCTCTTTCTCGGCACATTCTTCGAAGGCGAAACCATCCTGGTGCTCGCGGGCTTCCTTGCGTTCCGTGGATACATGGACATCAAGGTAGTGATGCTCGTGGCATTCCTCGGCAGTTATGCCGGCGATCAGCTGTGGTATTTCCTGGGACGCAAGCACGGGCGCAAACTGCTGGCGCGCAAACCGCGCTGGCAACTGATGGGCGATCGGGCGCTGGAACATATCCGCAAGCACCCGGACATCTGGGTGCTGAGCTTCCGCTTTGTCTATGGACTGCGCACCGTGATGCCAGTGGCGATCGGTCTGTCGGGCTATCCACCGGGACGTTACCTGCTGCTCAACGGGATTGGCGCAGCCATCTGGGCCGCCGCGCTGGCTTCCGCCGCCTATCATTTCGGCGCAGTGCTCGAAGGCATGCTGGGCAGCGTCAAGAAGTATGAGCTGTGGGTGCTGGGCGCCCTGCTGGTACTGGGCTTTTGCCTGTGGCTGCGGCGGCGCTTCAAGAATGCCCGTCTGGCGAAGAAGATCTACGCCGACGAGCAAGCGTTGAAAGCTGAACAGGCCAAGTCCAGCGAACCTACGACGCCCATCGAGTGAAACGGTTTCTACAACAGTAGAGACCGATGCCGCTGAGCAGGCTGTAACTGAGCAGCCCCACCCAGCCCACCGCATTGCCCATTACACTGTCCGGCCATAACCCGACCATCGGCGCCAACCACACCAGCGGCAGGTTCGACGCCAGCCGCAATAGCTCCAGTTTCAATGCCTGCGGGCGATTTTCCAGGGCCACGCCCAACACAAACAGCCCCAGTGCCACGGCGCCCCAGCCCAACACCAAGGCCGAAGTCGGCAGGCTCTGCTCCAGGTTCATCAAGTAACTGCCCAAGGCGATGTAGACGCAGAACTGCAGCGCCACATACCACTGCTGGCGTCCATCCAGCGGTACCTCGAATTTGCGGAACTGGCTCAGGTCCGGTTTGTTCATCGGGTACTTGGCCGCCACATCCGCTGGTCGCCAACCGGTGCGCATGAACCAGATCCGCAGCTTGTCCCACCAGCGTTCGGCGCGCCGTGCGTCATCCCACAGTTGCGCATAGAACTGCACGTTCGCCCACAACGGATTCCAGCTTGCCAGCGGTGTGGTCACGCCGAAAATCACCGGCTCGTTGTCGTCCTCTTCCTGGAACGAGCCAAATAGACGGTCCCAAATAATGAACACCCCGCCGTAGTTGCGATCCATGTAAAGAGCGTTCTGTGCATGGTGAGCCCGATGATTGGACGGCGTGACGAAGAACCATTCGAACCAGCCGAGCTTGGGAATATGCCGGGTATGCACCCAGAATTGGTACAGCAGATTCAGCGCCGCAACGCTGACGAACACCACGAGTGGAACGCCGAGCACGGCCATGGGCAGGTAGAAAATCCAGCTCAACAGAAACCCGGTGCTGGTCTGGCGCAAGGCGGTGGAGAGGTTGTAGTCCTCGCTCTGGTGATGCACCGAGTGGGCGGCCCAGAGGATGTTGCGTTCGTGGCCCATGCGGTGCAGCCAGTAGTAGCAGAAGTCGTAGAAGACGAAAGCGAACACCCAGACCCAGACGCTGTCGGCCGACAGCTCAATCACGGCCAGGTGCTTCAGGGCGAAGGCATAAGTCACCAGGCCGACGCCTTTGGTCAACAGGCCCGTGGTAGTCGACAGCACGCCGGTGCTGAGGCTGTTGATCGCGTCTGCCACGCGGTAATTGCTCACCCCGCGCCAACGGTCGGCCAGCAACTCGACCGCAATCAGCACAAAGAAAAACGGCACCGCATACAGAATGAAGTCCATGACGCGTCCTGATCAGAATCGTTCAGCAGAGATTAGGTGTAGCCGCGTGTTAACCCTATGGCAACGAATGACAAATTAGTGGACATTTAACGCCATGAATCTGGAGAAAAGCCCATGAGCAAAAAAATTGCAGTGATCCTTTCCGGCTGCGGCGTGTACGACGGCGCCGAGATCCACGAAAGCGTGATCACCCTGCTGCGGCTGGACCAGCGCGGCGCCCAGGTGCAGTGTTTCGCACCCGATATCGCGCAGTTGCATGTCATCAACCACGTTACCGGCGAAGAAATGCCCGAGTCGCGCAACGTGCTGGTGGAGTCGGCGCGGATCGCCCGGGGCAACATCAAGGATATCCGTGAAGCCAGCGTCGAAGACTTCGATGCGCTGATCGTTCCCGGCGGATTCGGATCGGCCAAAAATCTGTCGAACTTTGCCGTCGAAGGTGCCGGATGCAGCGTTCAGCCTGACGTCCTGGCGTTGACCGAAGCGTTCGCCGAGGCCGGCAAACCGGTAGGGCTGATCTGCATCTCGCCGGCCCTGGCGGCCAAGATCTACGGCCCGGGCGTGACCTGCACCATCGGCAACGATGCCGATACCGCCGCCGCGATGAACAAAATGGGCGCCACCCATGCCGAGTGCGCGGTGACCGACATCGTCGAAGACAAGGCGCGCAAGCTGGTGAGCACGCCGGCATACATGCTGGCGCAATCGATCAGCGAGGCCGCTTCCGGGATCAATAAACTGGTCGACCGCGTGCTCGAACTGACCCACGAAAACGACGAGTAAAAGAAGCAAGATGATCATTCCCACGCTCCGCGTGGGAATGCAGCCCGGGACGCTCTGCGTCCCAAAGCGGACGCAGAGCGTCCATTGAGGTATTCCCACGCGGAGCGTGGGAACGATCATTTGCTCAAGACTTGCGCGACAACCGCGTAAGTATCCGGTCCAGCGCATTGGCGAATGCCTGCTTCTCGCGCTCGCCAAACGGCGCCGGTCCGCCGCTCATCTGGCCCTGCTCACGCAGATCAGTGAACAGATTACGCACCGCCAGTCGATCGCCCATGTTCTGCGCATCGAACTCCTTGCCCCGTGGATCCAGCGCCGCCACGCCTTTCTTCACCAACCGGTCCGCCAGCGGCACATCGCTGCAAATTACCAGCTCACCCGGCGCCGCGTGTTCCACCAGGTAATCGTCAGCGGCATCCGGGCCGCTGGGTACTACGATCAACTTCACCAGCGCGAGGCCCGGTTTAATCTGCGGCTGGCCGGCGACCAGCACCACTTCGAACTGGCGCTTGAGGGCGAACTTCACCACCAGATCCTTGGCTGCCCGAGGGCAAGCGTCGGCATCGATCCACACGCGCATAGTGTTTCCTCTATTGAAAAGCATCGCGGGCAAGCCCGCTCCCACAAGGTTAGCGCTGAACCTGTGGGAGCGGGCTTGCCCGCGATTATGAGCGTAGCGAATGCTTCAGGAAACCGACACCCGCCGCTTCTCGGCCATCCGGCTACGGCTATACAACACAATGATCGCAATGATCGCCACAGCCTGAGCACTCAGGGAATACGCATCAGCGTGGATCCCCAGCCAGTCGAAGTCAAAGAACGGCACCGGCCGCGTGCCGAAGATCCCGGCTTCCTGCAACGCCTTCACGCCATGGCCGGCAAACACCACCGACAACGCGCAGAGCAACCCGGCATTGATGCCGAAGAACAACGCCAGCGGCAATTTCGCCGAGCCACGCAGAATCACCCAGGCCAGGCCGATCAGCATTACCAGCGCTGTCGCTCCGCCCGCCATTACGGCGTTGTGTCCTGCCGGCCCGGCCTGCAACCACAGGGTTTCGTAAAACAGGATCACTTCGAACAGCTCGCGATAAACCGAGAAGAACGCCAGGATCGCAAAGCCGAAACGCCCGCCACCACTCACCAGGCTGCTCTTGATGTAATCCTGCCAGGCCGCTGCGTGGCGACGGTCGTGCATCCACACGCCGAGCCAGAGCACCATGACACTGGCAAACAACGCCGTCGCGCCTTCCAGCAGTTCACGCTGGGCGCCGCTGACGTCGATCACATAAGCCGCAACCGCCCAGGTCGCCAGCCCGGCCAGCAGTGCCAGGCCCCAACCGATGTTGACGCTACGTACCGCCGATTGCTGACCGGTATTGCGCAGGAATGCGAGGATCGCCGCGAGCACCAGAATCGCTTCCAGACCTTCACGCAGCAGAATCAGCAGACCGGAAATGTAGCTCAGCGACCAGCTCAAGCCATCACTGCCCAGCAGGCCAGCGGACTCTTTCAACTTGGCTTTGGCCGCTTCCAGGCGCTGCTCGGCCTGGGCCACCGGCAAGCCGTCCTGCAACGACTGACGGTACGCCATCAGGGATTTTTCGGTGTCTTTGCGCACGTTGGCGTCGACGTTGTCCAGAGAGCTTTCGACCAGCTCGAAGCCTTCCAGGTACGCCGCTACCGACAAGTCATAAGCCTGATCGTGATCACCGGCGCGGTAGGCTGCGATGCTCTTGTCCAGGGTGGCCGCCGTGTAATCAAGCAACTGCCCCGGACCACGCTTGACCTGCGGCGGTTGCGCTCGTTGCGCTCGGAAAGTGGCGGCTGCTTGCGGACCTTCGGCGGCCTGCACTTCGGCTGGCGTCTGACGTGCCAGGTCGGCGATGTTGTAGGTTTTCTCGGATTTGGCCGCAGCCGGATCGGCGCTGAAGCTGGCGATATAGGTCGCCAGATCCCAACGTTGACGATCATCCAACTGATCGGCGAAAGCCGGCATGTCGGTGCCTTCAACGCCCATGCCCAGCGTGTTGTAGATCGCATAGAGGCTCAGACGGTCCAGTCGCACGGCATCGCGCAGATTGGCCGGCGGTGGCGTCATGCCGACACCCGCCGGACCGTCACCGGCACCCGCCTCGCCATGGCACACCGAGCATTGCTGGGTATACAGCAGCGCGCCGCGAGTCGGGTCTGGAGTGATAACCGGAGCTTGGCTGACCTCATAGGTCACCGCCAGTTTTGCCCCCAGCTGCCGCGCCTGACGGGCAACATCCGCGCCGTCCTTGCGAGCGGCGATGGCAGCGCCAAGGCTGCCGACGCCCTGCTCCAGCTCTGCGCGTTCGGGTTTGGCCGGCAAATCGGCGATCAAACCTTGTAGCACCTTGAGGAATTCCTGCTGTTCGCGGTATTCAGACTCATCGATGACCTTGCCCGCCTCGACCGTCGCTGGGTAATCGGCGCCAATGTAATCGAGCAAATGCAGGGCCTTGGGCGCACCTTCCGCGGTTTCGGCCAGCGCATTGAAGCTGCAGAACGCGATCACCGGCAGCACGAGCCACGCCAGAAAACGAGAGGAGGCAATCATGAATAAATCTCAAATGGAAATACGAAGTAACACATTGTTCACTCCCAATGAGTTTCACTCAAGCTTTGTTGGTATTTCCTGCGTAGCTGCGTATAAATTCAGCGGCCAATTGCCACCCTCCGCCGGTTTCGTTCAGGGAAGAATCAACGTCCATGCGTTCACACCTGTTTTTCTCACTGCTGTTAAGCCTTGCCCTGCAACTGACTGGTTGCGCCGCCTATCGCGACTACGACCTGGAACTGGAGCAAACGACCGCCCAGTTGAAAGCCGGAAATCCGCAGGGCGCTCTCCAACTGCTGGAGCTGCACAATCCGTCAGAAGAACGGGATCTGCTCTACTACTTCGAAAAAGGTGCAGTCCTGAGTGCCGGTGGTGCACTGCCGCAAAGCCAGGTTGCCTGGCGCAGTGCAGAGCAAATGGTGATCCAGCGCCAGGACACCGTCGAGTCTGCTGGCACACAGCTCTTGTCCGCGATGGGCGATCATTGGGGCAGCATCATCAATGACAAACTGCGGCGCTATGATGGCTACGACTACGAAAAAGTCATGCTGACCACGCAAATGGCCCTGAACCAGTTGGCCGTGAATGACTTCGACGGTGCTCGCGCCGACATCAAGAAAACCCACGAACGTGAAGCACTGATTGCCCGTCAGCGGGAAAAGGAATACGAGCGACTTGAAGAAGAAGCCAAGGCTCAGGGCGTTCGCGTGCACTACAAGGATCTCCAGGGCTATCCCGTGATGACCCTCGACGCGCCCGCCGTGATCGCGCTGAAAAACGGCTATCAGAGTGCATTCAGTCACTACCTGGCCGGGTTTACGTATGAAGCGCTGGGTGAGCGTGATCTTGCCGCCCCGGGTTATCGCCAGGCCATCGAGTTGCGACCCGACCTGCCCTTCTTCGAGCAGGCATTGCGCGAACTCGACAAACCCGCAGCCAAGGCAAATGAAAGTGATGTGCTAGTCATCGTGCAAAGCGGCCTGGCGCCGGCGCGCAGCTCGGTTCGTGTCCCCTACCCGGTGCGCCTGGAAGACAATCAGGTGATCGTCGCCAACGTGTCGTTTCCGGTGATGGTTCCCGACACGTCGACCCCGGCGTTCACGCAGATGACGATCGACGGTCGCAAACAGCAACTGACCCTTGTTAACAGCATCACCGACATGTCTTTGCGCACGCTGCGCGACGATATGCCGGGCATCATTCAGCGCACCGCGCATCGCGCCTACCTGGCTGCTTCTGTTCAGGCTACAGACAACCGACGCGACCCGAGCAAAGCCTCTTACGTGACGCAGCACGATGACTTTGAGCACGCGGACACCCGAACCTGGCGCACGTTGCCCAATATCACCCTGGTGGCGCGCCTGCGCCTCAAAAAAGGTGAGCACCTGATCAGCCTGCCCAACGCGCCGGGCGCCGCGCCCCTGAAAGTCCGCATCGAGCAGAACCATCAGGTCATAGGCCTGCGAGCGCTGGGCGAGCGGGTTTACAGCAACGGAGTGGCTTTCGAACCTGCCGTTGCGCCTGAAAGTAGTGTGGTATCCGGTCTGAAATAAGTAATAGCACATTTGTGAAAGCATGTAATTAAAAAGCCATTACATAGCCAGCATCCCTGTCTATAATGCCACGCCGTCGTTATTGCGATATGGCATTTAAGCTCCTCTTTTTATGAGGAATTGGCAGGAAGCCAACAGCCCTGCCGATAGGTCCCAACAGCCCGACCAGCACGCGGCTGCATATATTCAGGGAAGACGTACCCCTTATGGCATTCCGTGCCCCCGCCTTGATCGCGCTCAGCGCTGTCACATTGCTTTCCGGCTGCTCGGCCTTTCGTAACTACGATTCGGAACTTGCACAAACCAACCAGCAACTGGCCTCCGGCAACGTCGAAGCCGCCTTGACCCTGCTGGAAAAGAACAACACCGGCAAAGACAAAGACCTGCTCTATTACTTCGAGAAGGGCGAACTGCTGCGCGCCAAGGGCGACTTGTCCGGCAGCCAGAACGCCTGGACCAGCGCCGATCAGGTGGTGGGCAAGTGGGAAGACGCAGTCAAGCTCGACACCGATAAATACCTGGCTCAGTTCGGCAGCTTCCTGGTCAACGACAAGGTTCGTCGCTACGAAGGCTACGACTACGAAAAAGTCATGCTGACCACGCAGATGGCCCTCAACCTGCTGGCGGTGAACGACTTCGACGGCGCGCGCACCGCGATCAAGAAGACTCACGAACGTGAAGCGGTGATCGCCGACCTGCGTGACAAGGAATACCTCAAGAGCGAAGAGCAAGCCGAGAAAGAAGGCGTCAAAACCCAGTACAAGGATCTTCAGGGTTACCCGGTGGCGAGCCTCGACGCGCCGGAAGTGGTCAGCCTGAAAAACAGCTACCAGAGTGCGTTCAGCCATTACCTGGCAGGCTTCGTTTATGAAGCCCTGGGCGAGAAAGATCTGGCGGCGCCGGGTTATCGCAAGGCCGTCGAACTGCGCCCGAACACGCCGCTGCTGGAACAGGCACTGGTGAATCTCGACAAACCGGCCAAGAGCGATGACAGCGACATCCTGATCGTCGTGCAAAGCGGTCTCGCACCGTCCCGCGACTCGATCCGCATTCCGCTGCCGTTGCCGATCAGCAACAACGTGGTGATCACGCCGCTGTCGTTCCCGATCATCAAGCCCGATACCTCAACCGCCACCTTTGCCCAGATCGGCGTGGACGGCCAGCAGCTGAACCTGACCCAACTCAACAGCACCACTGCCATGTCCCGTCGCGCGCTGCGTGATGACATGCCAGGCATCATCCTGCGCACCACCGTGCGGGCGATCACCCGGGGTGTGGCACAGAAGCAGATCAACGAAACCAACCCGCTGGCGGGCCTTGCAGTCGGTATTACTTCAGCCGTACTCGAAGGTGCCGATACTCGTACATGGCGTACGCTGCCGGACAACACTCAGGTGGTGCGTCTGCGCTTGAAGAAAGGCGAGCACCACGTCACGTTGCCAAGCGCCGTGGGCGGCTCGGTGGTCAAGGTCATCGTTGATCAGCGCTTTCAGGTCATCACCCTGCGCGCCGTGGGCAATCAAGTATTCGCCAACGGCCTGGCCGCACACGTGATCCCGAGCGCCAACGCGACCGCCGTGGCCAGCCTCAAACAACCTTAAGAACGGAGTCTTTGCATGCGCTTCAAATTCATCGCTGTCGTCGCCCTCGCCTTGCTGGCCGGCTGCGCCACCCCGCCACCGCCGGAGCCAGGCAGCGCTGCCAGCAAGGTCGTGGCCATGGGCAAGCTCAAGAACATCGTGGTCGGCGCCATGCGCGTGGCCCGGGAAAACGGCTTCATGACGGTCAATGCGCAGCTGAGCAACACCAGCTACAACAACAAGACCTTCTACTACCGTTTTGCCTGGCTCGGCCCTGAAGGCTTCCCGGTTGCCGAAGAGGAAACCTGGAAAAGCCAGATGATGTACGGCGAGCAGACCAGTTTCATTCAGGCGATTGCGCCAACCGCCAAAGCCGTGGATTTCCGTCTCGAAATCAAAACGCCTTAAGCCCAACACCCTATTCGTTCAGTTTTAGAGAGCATTCCCATGTTTGCACGCTTTTCGTTCATCGCCGTCATTGCCCTTCTGGCCAGCGGTTGCGCCAACACTTCGCCGACGCTTGGCAGCAAAAACATCAGCTACGGTGACACCAAGGCCGTGGAAACCGTGACCAACGAGTTCGGTTCCACCGACCTTCAGATGATCGCCGAATCCATGACCCGCTCCCTGGCCCAGTCCGGCATCCTGCAAGGCCGTCCGGTGGTTCAGGTCTACGACGTGAAGAACAAGACCAGCGAATACATCGATACCCGCGAAATCACCACCAGCATCAAGACCCAATTGATGAAGACCGGCGTCGCCCGCTTCGCCAGCGACAACACCGCCATGCAAAGCCAGGTTGACCAGCTCAAGCTGCAAAACCAGAGCGGCCTGTACAAGAAAAGCACCGTGGCCAAGACTGGCAACATGATCGCTGCCCAGTATCGCATCGAAGGTTCGATCAGCTCGATCGTCAAGCGCAGCAGCGACTACAAGGACGTCTTCTACAAATTCAGCCTGCAGTTGATCGACGTTGAAAGCGGTCTGGCCGAGTGGATGGACGAAAAAGAGATCCGCAAAACCACGGAGCGTTAATCGATGCGCGCATGGATTGGCATGATGGCCCTGGCTTGCGCGTTCAGCGTGCAAGCGGCCCCGAAAGTCGCGGTGACGGATCTGGCGTATCAGGAGCGAGTGGAGCAATACATCCACATCGTTTCGGCACAGAGCAACCACAGCCAGAGTTACTACGGCGCCAGCGGCTCTTCGAGTTACAACGAGATCGAAGCGACCAGCAGCTACATCGAGCAAGGCGAGCTGCGTAAATTCACCGGCGACATCAAGGGCGAGATTCTGCGCACCGGCATGTTCCAGCTGGTGCAGGGCACGCCTTACACAGCATCGTCCAAAGGTGACGTGTATGACGTGATCAAGCGGATCAAGGCCGGTAGCTTCAAGGGTGCCGACTACGTGCTGTTCGGCACTGTGTCAGACATCGACTTTACCCGCGACATGAACGAGCTGGCCAACACCGACAGCTATTCGGCGGTGCTGGGGCTGACGCTGGTGGCGGACTTCAGCCTGATCAACACCAAGACCTATGAGATCACCTCGGCCTTCACGGCGATGGGCGAAGGTCAGGACACCAAACTGGTGAATGGTCGGGATATCAAGATTTCACTGAACCGCCCACGGGTGGTACGTGATGTGTCCAAGGCGCTGGGTGAAGATGTGGCTGCGCAACTGAGCCAACAGCTCGGTGGCGGTGGTTACGAGCAGCCGGGGCAAGCGCCGCTGCGCAATAACCTGCCGCAGGATACGGCGCCGGTGATTCTGCACTGAGTAGGCTCTGATCGTTCCCACGCTCCGCGTGGGAATGCAGCCTGGGACGCTCTGCGTCCCAAAGAGCCGAACGCGGAGCGTCCGTTGAGGCATTCCCACGCAGAGCATGGGAACGATCAGGCGACCTCGATGGGTCGCCTTTTTTGTGTCTGAAGGTTTTACACCGCGGCTTTGCGCAGGGTCGCCATGAACGCCGCCGCGCCGATGAACAGCCCGGCAAAAGTGCGGTTCATGCGTTTTTGCTGCTTGGGTGTGCGCAACAAACGCAGCACCTTCGCCGCCAGCCCGGTGTAGCCGGCCATGACGATCAGGTCGACGCAGATCATGGTCACGCCAAGGATCAGGTACTGGGCCACCAGCGGCGCGTGGGGGTCGATGAATTGCGGCAGCACCGCGAGCATGAACACCAAGGCCTTGGGGTTGCTGACGTTCACCAGAAAACCGCGGAACACCAGCGCCATCGGCTTGCCGATCTGCCGTATGGCAGCGTCGTCGTTCATATCATTAGGCAGCGCGCGCCATTGCTTGACCGCGAGGTAGACCAGGTAGGCCACGCCGAACCATTTGATCGCATAGAAGGCGGTAGCGGAGGCCGCGAGGATCGCACCGACACCGGCGGCGACAATCGCGATCTGCAAGGCCAGGCCCAGTTGCAGGCCCAGGGCGTTCCAGTAACCGCGCCAGAAACCGTAGCGCAGACCGCTGGACATCGACGCAATGGCGCCGGCACCGGGAGAAAGACTGATCACCCAGCAGGCGGCAAAAAACGCCAGCCATGTTTGAAGCACCATCGCACACCTCGACTCAGACTCGTGACAGACGTCTAAGCTAATGCGCCTTTGGGCCGATGACTACCGATTTTTTGCAGGACATGGCGACTGCCGACCAGCGTTTACGGCTTGAAAGGCCCATCGTCTGACGGGCCGCCATCGCGGGCAAGCCCGCTCCCACAGGGTTTCGGGCTGATCACAAACCTGTAATCCGACTCCAAAAAAACTGTGGGAGCGGGCTTGCCCGCGATGGTGGTGCGTCAGGCAACAGAAGGCTTACTTTTCAAACCCGTTCGAAGGGAACACATCCGTCCCACGCCAGCGTCGAACCGAGCGCTGGAAGAACAGGCTATTGGGCACTTGCACCATGGCGCTGCCGGTGCCGAGTTCTTCGGCTTCGATCAGCGTGGTGTAGAGCAGATTGATCGCCACCACCCGACCTTTGACGCCGGGCTTGTCGGTGGTATCCACCAACTCGACCACATCGCCGATACGGAATGGGCCGACGGTAAAAATCAGGATCGCGCACAGCAGGTTGGACAGCACGCTCCACATGGCGAAAAACGCCACGGCGGCCACCGCAACGAAACCGGACAACGCCGTCCAGAGCACCGTGGCCGACACGCCAAGGCGTTCCAGCACGAAAATCAGCGCACTGCCCATGATCAGCCAGCGCAAACCACCGCGCAGCGGCATGAAAAACTGCGGCGGAAACGGATAGCGTTCACCCAGGCGAGTCAGGCATTTAGCGACAACTCGCTGGGCGACATAACCGGCCAGCAGGATCAGCAGAATTTGCACGACCAGCCAGAGCGGCTCGCCCCACCCAGCCGGCAACGGCAGCTTGAAGGCTTCCATCAGGACAGTGCCTCCAGCTCCGCCTGCATGCTTTCCAGCAGTTCCAGCGCTTCCATCCAGGCTTCTTCCAATTCGGCTTCACGCACCTTCAGCTTGGCTTGTTCAGCCAGCAGATCACGCAAATCGTTCTTGCGCATCGGCTCGTAAATGTCGCTGTCGCCAAGGCTGGTATCGATCTTGGCCAGCTTCTCGTGCAGCTTGCCCAGCTCGGCTTCAAGCTTGTCGGCCTCGCGCTTGTGCGGTGCCAACTGCTGACGCAATGCAGCAGCGGCCTGGCGCTGGGCCTTCTTGTCGGTCTTGTCCGGATTGACCGGGGTATTGCTGACCGGGGCATTGCGTTGACGGTATTCGACCAGCCAACGGGCGTAGTCTTCCAGGTCGCCGTCGAACTCCTCGACCTTGCCGTCGGCCACCAGATAGAAATTGTCAGTAGTGCTTTTGAGCAGATGGCGATCGTGTGAGACCACCAGTACCGCGCCACTGAATTCCTGCAGGGCCATGGTCAGCGCCAGACGCATTTCCAGGTCCAGGTGGTTGGTCGGTTCGTCGAGCAGCAACAGGTTCGGTCGATCCCAAGCGATCAATGCCAGGGCCAGACGCGCCTTCTCACCGCCGGAGAAATTCAGTACCGGCTCATCGATACGCGCGCCGCGGAAGTCGAACCCTCCGAGGAAGTCGCGCAGGGTCTGCTCACGCTCGGTCGGCGCCAGGCGCTGCAAGTGCAGCAACGGGCTGGCTTTGGAGTCGAGAGAATCCAGCTGATGCTGGGCGAAGTAGCCAACGACGGTGTTTTCACCGCGCGTCAGGCGACCGGCCAACGGCGAGAGTTCACCGGCGAGGTTTTTGATCAGGGTCGATTTACCCGCGCCGTTCGGGCCGAGCAAACCGATCCGCGCGCCGGGGGTCAGTTGCAGCTTGACCTTCTCCAGCACGGCTTTGTCGCCGTAACCCAGTCGAGCATCCGACAGGTCGATCAGCGGGCTGGAAATTTTCGTCGACTCGCGGAAGACGAAGTCGAACGGCGAATCGACGTGGGCGGCGGATAGCTCTTCCATCCGCTCCAGTGCCTTGATTCGGCTCTGGGCCTGACGGGCCTTGGTGGCCTGGGCCTTGAAGCGGGCGATGTAGCTTTCCATGTGCGCACGTTGCGCCTGTTGCTTCTCGTAGGCCTGTTGCTGCTGGGCCAGACGTTCGGCACGGGCGCGTTCGAAAGCGCTGTAACCACCGCGATACAGGGTGATCTTGCGTTGATCGACGTGGGCTACGTGATCGACCACGGCATCGAGGAAGTCCCGGTCGTGGGAAATCAGCAGCAAGGTGCCAGGGTAGCTTTTAAGCCACTCTTCGAGCCAGATGATGGCGTCGAGGTCCAAGTGGTTGGTCGGTTCGTCGAGTAGCAACAGGTCCGAAGGGCACATCAAAGCCTGCGCCAGATTCAGACGCATCCGCCAGCCACCGGAGAAATCTCCTACTTGCCGATCCATCTGCTCATTGGTGAACCCAAGGCCGGCCAGCAGCTTTCGAGCCCGGGCATCGGCGGTGTAGCCGTCGGCGCTGTCGAGTTCCGAGTGCAGGCGGGCCTGAGCGGCACCGTCATGGGCCGCTTCGGCTGCGGCGAGGTCGCGTTGCACCTCGCGCAGGCGCAGGTCGCCATCGAGCACGTAGTCGACCGCCAGGCGTTCGAGTGTCTCGATTTCCTGGCGCATGTGGGCGATACGCCAGTCAGCCGGCAGGAAGCAGTCACCCGAGTCCGGGTGCAGTTCGCCACGAATCAAGGCGAACAGGCTCGATTTGCCGGCGCCGTTGGCACCGATGAGGCCGGCTTTGTGGCCGGCGTGCAGGGTCAGCTCGGCGTCTTCTAGCAGACGTTGCGGGCCACGCTGTAAAGTGAGGTTCTGAAGTCGAATCATAATGGCGGCGGAGTCTACCAGCTTCGCTCGCAACTGGCGCGAGTAGCACTATGTCCTCTGACCTGTGGAGCTTTTCCCTTGGCACTTACACCCGTCCCGGCGTTGAACCCGCATGCCTGCAATTGCAGTCGGCGGGTATCAATGTGTGCCTGCTCCTGTGCGGGTTGTGGCTGGAAGAACGTGGAGTTACCTGCAACAAACAACGCTTGCAGCTGCTTCGCAATGTAGCCGGGCCTTGGGACGCGGATGTCGTGCAACCGTTGCGCGCCTTGCGCCTGCAATGGAAAGCCGCCGCTAGCGAGGATGCCGGGCTGAATGATTTGCGCGAACAGGTAAAGTCACTGGAGATGGAAGCCGAACGACATCTGCTGTCACGGCTGGAACGATTGGCACAGAGTTGGCCGCAGTATGAGGAGACCGAACGAACGGCCTGGCTCGAAGGTGTGGCGGCGGGTGCCGCCAACCTGGACCGCGACGCGCTGCATCAGC
>NZ_JBXAOA010000002.1:95789-286517 GCF_058802325.1 Pseudomonas sp. GW822-FHT02E03
CCCCCCCCCCCCCCCCCCCCCCCCCCCCCCCGGCAACCGGCACTTAGGAAGCGCTGGTTGGGGTGGTTGCTGCGATCGATGCGGCGGCCGGCGTTGGCGCTGGCGTGGCTGTCGAGGTGGCTGCTGCTAAGGCAGACGTTGCTGCCGGAGCCGGGTTGGCTGGCTTGGCAACTGGCGCGGCGGCCGGCTTGGCGGCAACCGGTTTTTTCACCGCTGGTTTTGCAGCCGGTTTGGTAGCGGCAGGTTTGGCTGCTGGTTTCGCTGCGGCAGGTTTTGCAGCAGTAGCTGGCTTGGCTGCAGCAGGTTTTGCAGCAGCAGTTTTGGCAGCCGGTTTGGCTGCAGCTTTTGCAGCTGGTTTTGCAGCTGGCTTGGCAGCTGTTTTAGTCGCGACTGATTTCGCGGCTGGCTTGGCAGCAGGTTTCGCAGCGGCAGGTTTCGCAGCGGCAGTTTTTGCAGCTGGTTTTGCAGCTGGTTTTGCAGCTGGTTTTGCGGCCGGTTTGGCAGCTGCTTTCGCCGCTGCAGTTTTCGCCACCGCGGGTTTAGCAGCAGCGGTTCTGGCAGCCGGTTTAGCGGCAGCTGTTTTGGCAGCGGCTGGCTTGGCGGCAGGTTTGGCAGCGCTTGCAGCGACTGTTTTTTTCGCCGCAGGTTTAGCGGCAGGTTTTGCTGCGGCTTTCACCGGTGCTTTGGCAGCCGGTTTGGCAGCAGGCTTGGCCGATGCTTTTGCAGCAGCCGGTTTGGCAGCGGCTTGCTTGGCAGGAGCCGCAGCAGGCTTGGCCGAACGCAGGGACAGCGCCTTGCCGACAGCCTCTTGTACACGACCGACGCCCTGGGCCAGTTTCAGGCTTTCTTGAGCATCGCGCTTGAGTTGCAGAATGTAGCTGCGCGTTTCGGATTGACGATCCTTGAGGGCATCGAGCAAGTCCTCAAGCTCCTTCACCGCACCCTTGGCTTTGGCTTGTGCCTTGGCCTTGCCGGCCGCCGCAGCGTCCTGCAATTTGGTCCGGGATTTGTGCAACTTTTCCTGTGCTTTTCCGCGCTGCTTCTCCAGTTTGGCGAGCAGTTTTTCAGCATCAGCCAAGGCTTGGGAACAAGCGTTTTCCAAATGCTCGAGCAGGCTGCCCGAGAGTTGTTGGAGTAAGTGCAACGGAGTATTTACTGGCTTCTTGGTGGCCGACATGGTTTACCTCCTGGCTGACGTGAATGCGGCTCATACTAGACCTCTGCTGCAACCGCCGCTAGGGCATGTTGACAGTATCGAAAGCACTACGTTGCAACGAAGTAAAAATGTTCTGTGCTTGCGCAAAACCAGTTCACCTTTGAACGCATTCACACTGGCATAATCCTGCGCATCTCAGGTCGGAGAGTGCCCATGTCGCGCTACCTTTTTTTATCGTTGTGCGTGGTTTTTTCTGTGGCGCAAGCCGCCGAAAAAACCGCCGCAAATGACACTCACGATCTCGCTTACAGCTTGGGCGCAAGCCTTGGCGAACGCTTGCGCCAGGAAGTTCCGGACCTGCAACTTCAGGCCCTGCTCGAAGGTTTGCAACAAGCCTATCAAGGCAAGCCGCTGGCACTGAAAGATGAGCGGATCGAACAGATTCTGGCTGAGCATGAAGCCCGGATTGCCATGCAGTCGCCTGTACCACAAAGCGAATTGGCATTGGAAAACGAGCGACGGTTTCTCGCTGAAGAAAAAGCCAAACCCGGCGTTCGCGAACTGGCCGATGGAATATTGCTGACAGAGTTGGTGCCAGGCACCGGTGCCAAGGCCGGTCCGAATGGCAAGGTCCAGGTGCTGTATATCGGACGCCTGCCTGACGGCTCAGTGTTCGACCAAAACAGCGAGGCGCAGTGGTTCAGTCTTGATAGTGTGATAGCGGGCTGGCGCAGTGCGCTGCAAAACATGCCGGTCGGCGCGACATGGCGCCTGGTGATTCCATCGGCCCAAGCCTATGGTGCCGAGGGTGCCGGCGACCTGATTGCGCCATTCACGCCGCTGGTATTCGAGGTCGAATTGCGCGGTGCTAAAAGCTGAAAACCGGAATCGAAAAACGGCGCGCATTTGCGCACCGTTTTGAGGGTGTTGCTGGATAAGGTTCAGGCTTGAACCGAATCCTCTTCCTTGTGAGCAGTGTGCAGCACTTCGATCAGGCAATCTTCCAGCTCGAAGCGTTCGTGCAACAAGCCACCCAGCTCCTTGAATTTCTCCGCGACACACTTGCCGGCATCACATAGATCGTTGAACGCCAGCAGCTTCTCGGTGATGACGTCGATGCGCGGGTAAATTGTCTCGGCCAACTCCAGACCGCGAGTATCACCGAACGCCCTGGCTTCGCCGGTCAGCTGTTCGTAGATCTCGAAATGCCCGGCTGACACGTAGTCGACCAGCACACCGCAGAACTCCTGCAACTGTTTTCGGTTCTCGCCCAGAGCCTCGGGCTTGTCGCCGAGAGCATCATAGGCCCGAACCAGTTCGTGACGCTCCTGCAACCAGCGGTCGATCAGCAGATGCACTCCACCCCAGCGTTCCTGAGCATTCTGACAACTTTCGAGCATGGTGATTCTCTCTTCCCTTGTGGGTCATGCTGCTCTACACCTGTCGCACACTTGAAGATCAAGAATCGACCAGGCAGAGCGTCATTCGAGCAACATAAATCCAATGACACGTGCGGGCCAGATTATGCCCGCGCGCCTATGGCTTCAAGGTACGCAGGAGATAAAGTTCATACAAGTGTTTAATCACCCGCCAATGCCCGGTGCGACGACTCGCCGCTGAGCGGTTGCTGACACGCGATCCAGACAAGGCGCAGCAACTGATACCCGCCCAGAATCATCATCGCAACGAAGAACAGCAAACTCCATTCCGGGATGCTCAGGTCGAACAGCGTCCAGGAAATTTCCGCGCAATCGGCGGTTCCTTTGAACATTCGCTGCACGACACAAAGCCAGGGCATAGTGGCGAACAGATCGGCCAGATCAGGCGAACATGTCGATAACTGATGCACCGGATCGCTCTGCAACACCACCTGCCGCCACGCCGTGATGGTGCCCGCCAGACTGCAGAACAGACCCAGCAACCAATACAGGAAGGATCCAAAGCGTCCAGGCCCCTGCACTGAAGCCGCCAGGCAGACACCCGTCAGCAGCGCCAGGCAAACCCGCTGCAACAGGCACAACCCGCACGGCTTGAGGCCGACCGCATATTCCAGGTGATAGGAAACGCCCAAGGCCAGGGCACCTGCAATGAAAACCATGAAAAACAAGGAGCGTGAGCAGGCCAAAGACATGGCTTTTCCGTAACAGTAGAGACAGGCGGTTACGGTAGAGGAAAGCGCAGCAGCCTTTCAAGGCAGGCCCCCACGGACACTTCACCAGAAGTGTAGGGAATTCCCGACAGCGTCGAGAGGATTTGATGTAGTCCTCTGTAGGACTTTGCCGGCAAAGGATTACAACGCTGAAACAGCGGCGGATTCGAAGCGATTACCGCCCTGTAGCAGCTGCCGAAGGCTGCGTTCGGCTGCGCAGCAGTCGTCATCCGTCTAACGCGCCCCACCTGATCAAACCGTGGCGCCTGATTTACGACTGCTGCGCAGCCGAACGCCGCCTTCGGCAGCTGCTACATAGGTCCGACTCAGGAAATCAGGCGTGAGCCGGCACCGGCAGCGGTGCCGCCAGCAAACGCTCATCCAATAGACCCAAGCCCTCCTGGAACAGCTGATTACTGCGTTCGGTGTCACCCAGTTGCGCCAGCAACCGCGCCAGCTCGGCGCAGGCTTCAGGGTTGCGCTGCACGCGCAGGCTGCTCTCCAGATAATCCCGGGCCTTGCCCCACAGACTGCTTTGCAGGCACAAACGGCCCAACGTCAGCAGCAGGCTCGGGTCGGCGGGATGATCCTTGAGCCAACCCTCGGCGGTGTGCAGTTGCCTGGCCGCATCGCTGCCGCGAACCAGCCCGTAAAGGCGTGCCAGATGGCTGTCGTATTTGCGCTTGAGGGCTGCACGCAGGACCTCCTCGGCCTCGACCTGTGCCCCTAGTTGCCGCAATTGCTCGGCATAGGCCAGCACCAGTTGCGGTTCCTGGCGCTGAGCGGCGGTGAGTTGCTGCCAGGCGCGATTGAGCGATTGCAAACCGACCGTTCCGTCCTCTTCCCGCTGCGCCGCCAACGAAAGATTTTCACCCCAGGCACGACGCTCCAGCTCAGCCAGTTCGGCCGGTGGCAATACCTTGTCCTTGCGTAACTCCGGCAACAAGCGAATCACTGCCGACCAGTCGCCCCGCTGCTGAAGCAGGCGCTGCAACTGGCGCAGGGTCTGGACGTTATGAGGATGACGCTCGTGCATGGCTTGCAGGGTCACCAGCGCGCCTTCAGTGTCGCCGCGGTCAGTCTGCAACTGGGCATGGTTCAAGGCAATCGCCAGCTCGGCCTGGGGCTGCCGCTCGAGGGCGCGCTCCAGCAGGTTGTCGCTTTCCTCGTAGTGACCTTGTTCGTTCGCGGCGCGGGCGGCACCGAGGTAGTAGAGCAGCGGCTGGCGCTCGGCTTCCGCTGCGCGATACAGATGACGCTGCGCACTGGCCCAGCGGCCCTCGGCCAAATCCAGCTGACCGTGTTCTATCGCCACTTGCACCCGCCGGCTGCGATTGCGCCGGGACCATGGATTGACCACTCCACCGGAAGTCGTCACCAGCTCGATCAGCGCCTTGATGCCCCAGAACACCAGCCACAGCACGGCCACCAGGGCGAGGGTTGCCCACAGGCTCGATTCGTAACGGAAAGTTTTGTAGGCGATCAGCACATAGCCAGAATGCTCGGCAATCGCCAGCCCCAGCGCGGCAGCCGCCGCGATGACCACGAACACGATCACATAGAGGCGCTTCATGGCGTGGCCTCCTGCGTCGTGCTCGCGGCAGGTTTGGCCAGAGGTTTCACCGACTCCTCGGCGTTGACGTTGCGCCGCTCAAGATAGGCCTGGACCGTACTCAACGTGCCCGTCAGATCTGGCGTGATCACCGTGACTGGCTGCTTGCTCAACTCGGCCACCTGCTCCAGCATGACTTTGCTCTGAGGGTTGTCCGGGTTGAAGTTGCTCTTGAGCACGTCCCGCGCTTCGGCCAGCGCTTGGGTGTAAACCGCGGCCTGGCCATTGAGCGCGGCCCATTGCGCCTGCTCCAGCGCCAGACTGAGAGCCAGACGCACCTGGCTCAGGCTCTGCCCTGCCAGCAACGGTCGGACATTCTTGTCGGCGTTGAAATCGATGCGGATATAACGCGAGATCTGATCCCACCATTGCGCCCAGCGACTGGCGCCATCGCCATCAGCGGTCAGGCCCAGCAGGGATTCACCACGATCCTTGTACTCAGGCGCCAGCTCGGTGAGGTTGATCACCTGATCGCGCAAGGCACCCAGTCGCAGGAACAACCCGGTGCGATCCGGCTGTTCGGTACTGCGCAGGGCCACCAGGGTTTTTGCCACTTGCTCGCGAGCGGCGAAAGCCCCGGGGTCGTTCTGTTCACGAAGAATTTCGTCGGCGCCTTGCACCAGAGCCTGGGCGCTGCTGATGTCCTGCAATGCCGACAGACGCAGGCTGGCCAGGCGCAGCAAGTGCTCGGCTTCGGCCAGACGCCAGTCCTTGCGGCTCGCGCCGAGGACGGTTTCCAGACGTTGATTCAGACGTTGCTGATCGCCTTGGAGTTGCGTGACCAGACGACTGCGCGCGTCGAGTTCCTCGGCGGCAGGCATTTGCTCGAGGCGAGCCGTCAGGCGTTGTTCGTTGAGCTTCAAGCTCTGGGCCTGATCGTTCAGCGCCTGAACCTGACTCAACTGTTGCTGGTTATTGGCTTGCAGGTGACGCACCTGCCAGACTCCCCAGCCGCCCACAGCAACACCTGCCGCGCCCAACAGTAGCGCGACGATTGCCAACCCATTGCCTCGGCGCTGCTCAACAGCAGGTGGCGCAGTTTCAACCGGTGCATCAGCCGGTGCATCAAGCACGGGCCGGACGTCATCTTTAGGCAAGGCTGTTTCGCTCACGTATCCATCCTTTGCATTAGAAAACGGGCACGGGGTGTTCCCGTAACGCCGCCAGCAAGGCCGCGGCACTGGCGCCACGACAATCCACAACTGTTTGGGCCCCGGCGGCGCGTGCCAGCTCGGCGACCCTGGGGCTTGGAACAAACAACGGCAGCCGCACCATGCTCGGCCAGGCATCGCCAGCCAATCGGTGCAGGTGCTCAAAACCCTGTCCACTGCTGACCACCAGCCCGTTCAAGCGTTCCGCCTTGATCCGGTCAGGCAGCGTTGCCGACGGGTACTGTGGCAAACCACGTCGGTACAACTCCAGATACTCGACACTAGCACCAAGCTCGCGTAAACGCTCAGCCAGCAACTCGCGCCCACCCTCCCCGCGCAGGATCAGCACTCGCGGATCGGGGCCGGCGACAGCCTCGCGCAACGGCGCAAGCTCAAGCAAGGCTTCGCTGTCATCGCCGTCGACCGGGAAGCTCACATCCAGCCCGCTATCCTCGAGAATCTGCGCCGTCGCCGCGCCCACGCTGAACCACTTCAGGCCCGGCGGTTGCGGCCAGTACTGGTTGAGCAGGCTGACAGCGATTCTGGCGGCCGGTTTGCTGACCACGATCACCGCGCAATAGTTTTCCAGGTTCTGAATCACTTCGCGCATTGTGTCAGAGGCAGGAATCGGCTCGATATCCAAAAGCGGCAAGCTGCTGCTGAAAATCCCCGCGTCGGCCAGCACACGGGCAAGCGCCGCCGATTCATCCGCAGGGCGCGTCAGCAACAGGCGCCAGCCAGTCACTCGTGCCCTGCCTCGCCATAGACTGCTTTCAGAATGTCGGCGGCGCCCTGGCTCAGCAGGTCTTCAGCCACTTGCACACCCAATGCCTCGGCATCAGCCCGCGGCGCCCGGGCCTCGGCGCTGAGCAACAGGCCGCCGCCCGGATCACCCACCAACCCGCGCAACCAGATTTGCTCGCCTTCAAGCACGGCGTAGCAAGCGATCGGCACCTGGCAGCCGCCATTCAAATGCTTGTTGAGCGCACGTTCGGCGGTAACGCGAGTGGCCGTGTCCTGATGATGCAGCGGCGCCAGCAGCGCATGGATTTCAGTGTCGGCGCTACGGCATTCGATACCGACCGCGCCTTGGCCACCGGCCGGCAGACTGTCTTCGACACTGATGGCCGAGGTGATGCGGTCTTCGAAGCCCAGGCGAATCAAACCCGCCGCGGCGAGGATGATAGCGTCGTATTCGCCGGCATCGAGCTTGGCCAGGCGAGTGTTGACGTTGCCGCGCAGGAAGCGGATTTCCAGGTCCGGGCGGCGGGTCAGCAACTGCGCCTGGCGACGCAAGCTGGAGGTGCCGACGATGCTGCCTGGCGGCAACTCATCAAGGCTGGTGTAGGTATTGGAGACAAAGGCATCGCGCGGGTCTTCGCGCTCGCAGATGCAGAACAGACCGAGGCCTTCAGGGAAGTCCATCGGCACGTCTTTCATGGAGTGCACGGCGATGTCGGCTGCGTTTTCCAGCAGCGCGGTTTCCAGCTCCTTGACGAACAAGCCCTTGCCGCCAATTTTCGACAGCGGCGAATCGAGCAGCTTGTCGCCTCGACTGACCATCGGGACCAGCGTCACGAGCAGGCCCGGATGGGCCTCTTCCAGACGAGCCTTGACGTATTCGGCCTGCCACAGGGCGAGAGCACTTTTGCGGGTGGCGATGCGGATTTCGCGAGAGGACATGGATCAATCCGTACTGAATAGATACGGCAGATAATAACAGCTCAGCCAAATCCGCTTTGACTTGTATCAGAAACTGCATGGCCTCCCTGGCCCTCAATGTCCGGTAATAGGGTAGAAATCCGGCCCCTAAAGCTGTTGCATCATTTTTCGCACGCCGGCCACATGGCGTCGACTGACGATCAGGGCATCGCCGTTCAGGCCTTTGAGAAACAGCTGGAAATGCCCCAAGGGCGTGCGTTGCAGCCGCTCGATGCGTTCACGAGCCACCAGTGCATTGCGGTGGATCCGCACGAAACGGTCGCCAAATTCGTCTTCGAGGGCCTTGAGTGGTTCGTCGAGCAGCACTTCACCGCCTTCATGACGCAAGGTGACGTACTTGTGGTCGGCAATGAAGTAGACCACCTGACCCAACGGAATCAGCTCGATGCCTTTTCGGGTGCGGGCGCTGATGTGGCTGCGCGGACCGCTACCGGTTTCGGCCGCAGGGCGAGTCAAGGCCGCGAGCTGGACGCGATTGGGTCGCTCGGCTTTCTTTAATGCTTCGTGTAACTGTTCTGTGCGCACTGGCTTCACCAGATAGCCCACGGCGCTGGCCTGTAGGGCTTCCACGGCAAATTCATCGGGCCCGGTGCAAAACACCACGGCGGGCGGGGTTTCGCGTTCGCACAATCGTGCAGCCACTTGCAGGCCATCGAGGCCCGGCATGCGAATATCGAGCAGCACGATATCCGGTTTGTGACTGTCGATCAGTGCCAACGCCTCTTCGCCGTTCGTGGCGCTGGGCTCCAGGACATTGTATCCCTCGAGTTCGCCCACCATTCGGCTCAGGCGCTCGCGGGCCAGGGGTTCGTCATCAACGATCAGGACATTCATATTGCGCTGGATTCCTGCGTGAGTCTCGCACAAGGATAGCGTAGACAGGTGAAGTGACGTCCGTCACCGCGATCCACGCTAAGACTAGCGCGAGGGCCAAAAAGTGCCGCGAGACCGGCGGCTAAATTTTTATCTGCCGCGTGACTGGCGGCCCAGGCCCGCAATGGCGAGGCATCGCCGTAGGGTTTGCTGATACACAATATGAACACCCCTCTTCTCTCTATAGTCAGCTGCAGCATCGAGAAGTGCGCTGATCCTCTGTCCAACTGTAGACGGTTGCCGGGACGATATTGCTCAATTGAGAAATATCGTTGTGCAATTTCCGCATCGCTTGCTTCGAGCAGGGGTCGCACGATGAGAAAAAAACCTGTCGACCAGTGTCAGCGACAGGATTGGCAACCCTGTTATTATCCGCGTCAGCGTTTCACGCCATCTTTCTTCAAGCCGATACGAGCGAATTCATGAGCACTGACAAGACCAATCAGTCCTGGGGCGGCCGCTTCAGTGAACCCGTCGACGCCTTCGTCGCCCGCTTCACCGCCTCCGTCACCTTCGACCAGCGCCTGTATCGCCACGACATCATGGGCTCGATCGCCCACGCCAGCATGCTGGCCAAGGTCGGCGTGCTGACCGATGCCGAGCGCGACAGCATCATCGATGGCCTGAACACCATCCAGGGTGAAATCGAGGCCGGCCAGTTCGACTGGCGCATCGACCTTGAAGACGTGCACATGAACATCGAGGCGCGTCTGACCGACCGCATCGGCGTGACCGGTAAAAAGCTGCACACCGGCCGCAGTCGTAACGACCAGGTCGCCACCGACATCCGCCTGTGGCTGCGTGACGAGATCGACCTGATCCTGGGCGAAATCACCCGCCTGCAACAAGGCTTGCTGGAGCAGGCCGAGCGCGAAGCCGCCAGCATCATGCCGGGCTTCACTCACCTGCAAACCGCCCAGCCGGTGACCTTCGGGCACCACATGCTGGCCTGGTTCGAAATGCTCAGCCGCGACTACGAACGTCTGGTCGACTGCCGCAAGCGCACCAACCGCATGCCGCTGGGCAGCGCCGCGCTGGCGGGCACCACTTACCCGATCGACCGCGAGTACACCGCTCAACTGCTGGGCTTCGACGCGGTCGGCGGTAACTCCCTGGACAACGTGTCCGATCGCGACTTCGCTATCGAATTCTGCTCGGCCGCGAGCATCGCGATGATGCACTTGTCGCGTTTCTCCGAAGAATTGGTGCTGTGGACCAGCGCACAATTCCAGTTCATCGATCTGCCGGACCGTTTCTGCACCGGCAGCTCGATCATGCCGCAAAAGAAAAACCCGGACGTGCCGGAACTGGTTCGCGGCAAGACTGGCCGGGTATTCGGCGCATTGATGGGCTTGCTGACCCTGATGAAAGGCCAACCATTGGCCTACAACAAGGACAACCAGGAAGACAAGGAGCCGCTGTTCGACGCCGCCGACACCCTGCGCGATTCGCTGCGAGCCTTTGCCGACATGATCCCGGCGATCAAGCCGAAACACGCGATGATGCGCGAAGCGGCCCTGCGCGGTTTCTCCACCGCCACTGATCTGGCTGACTACCTGGTGCGCCGTGGCCTGCCGTTCCGTGATTGCCACGAGATCGTCGGCCATGCGGTGAAGTATGGCGTGGACACCGGCAAGGATCTGGCGGAAATGAGCCTGGAAGAACTGCGCAAGTTCAGCGACCAGATCGAACAGGACGTATTTGCCGTGCTGACCCTGGAAGGCTCGGTGAATGCCCGTGACCATATCGGCGGGACTGCGCCGGCGCAGGTCAAGAAGGCTGTTGCTCGCGGCCAGGCGTTGCTCGCCAGCCGTTAAAAGCTTCGCGGGCAAGCCTCGCTCCCACAAGGATCTCCGACGGGCCAAAATCTATGGCAGACAGAGAAACCTGTGGGAGCGGGCTTGCCCGCGAAGGCATTCTCAAGATCGTTACACGTCTACTTTTTGGACGCGATCATCTCCAGGAACGCTGGCATCGCCGCGTCCTTGTCCTTTGCGATCCGCTGCACATGCGGATTCTGCTCCAGACGCTCCAGCAGCGCCCTGGCCGCTGGCATCTCGGCCAACAGATCGATATCAAACAGCTTCTGCGCCACGGCACGCGCCAACGGCACGCTGTAGAGGAAATACAGATCGGCCACGCTCAGGCTGTCACCCGCGACGTAGGGGGCGAACTTGCCATGCCTGCTCAGGGCAGCAAAGCCCAGCAGCAACTCGGCCTTGGTTTTCTCTTTGATCGCGTCCGGCACGGCCATACCGAAGAACGCCTCGGCATAGCACGCGCGGCCCGGCAACTCGATGTACAGCTCGATCTCCTTGGCCAGCGCCAACACCTGCGCCCGTTCGAACGGATCACTGGACAGCAGCGGCGTGCCTTTCTGGCTCTGCTCGAGGTACTCGAGAATCACGCTGGTTTCATTGATGAAACCTCGTTCGACGCCCAGCACTGGAACCTTTCCGCGTGGGCTGATGGCTAGCGTCTCGGGGGTAGTGCCCGGGTAAAACGGCACCTCTTCAAACGGCAGTCCCTTCTCCAGCAACGCCAGCTTGACCATGTTGTAGTAGTTGCTGACGCAAAATCCATAAAGCTTGAGCATTACATAGCCTCCAGGCCGTGCAAGGGGTTGGCAGCGCCAGTTATAGAACGCCCGGGCACTTCCTGCCAGCAGCATCACAGCGCTGAATGCAGGTAAACTGGCCGCCTTAACTTGAGGAGCCTGCCATGAGCGAGCCAACTGATATCGAGATCGACGAAGAAGAGTTCGCCGAAAACACCCTGATCGAAGCCATCGAAAACCAGATCGAAAGCGATAACCCGCCAGCGGCCAAGGCGACCTTCAACAAGCTGACCCTGGTGGGTTACGAGCGTGAGGAAATCCTCAACCTGATGGCCCACGTGCTGGCGGTGGAAATCGACGCGATCCTCGAAGAAGACCGCCCGTTCAACAGCGAATGGTACGAAACTGCGCTGCGCGCGCTGCCAGAGTTGCCACCGGAAAAGAAATAAGCCGAGCCCTGGCACGGAATACTGTTCACTTAAGAGAGTCTTGAATCAGAGTAACCTGTGGCGAGGGAGCTTGCCCCCGTTCGGCTGCGTAGCAGTCGCAAAGCTTTTGGGGTCGCTTCGCGACCCAACGGGAGCAAGCTCCCTCGCCACAGGCAAGCCCCCTCGCCACAAAAGCCCGCCTCCACATAGATTGTCACCAATCAGTACCGCCTTGCCCCAGACGCTGACTAAACTGGAAACCACCCCAAGGCGAAAAAACCCTGTTACGAGCACTGGACATGCTGCGCGAGTGGGCTCACCTTAGGAGCGCTATCGTCCAATTCCTAGAAAGTCTGGAGTCCTTATGTCGCTTACCCCTGAGTTGGTTGCCGAACTGGAAATCCTCGCCCTCTTCAACCTGGACAGTTCCCAGGAAGGTTTGAAAATTCATCAGACCGCTGCCCCGAAAGCCATTGCCGCTGCCCAAAGACTGTTCGATAAAGAATTGATCACCCAGCCCGATGGCGGTTATCTGACCAGCCTGGGGCGTGACGCTGCACAAAATGTGCAAACCGTTCTAACCATTCTGTCCGTGCGCGAAACAGCCTGAGCCTCACCGCATCGCCCACGGAAACCTCTGTCACGGGATTTCCGCGGGCACACTTTGGTGCCCGCTGTCGCTGTACGATAGAAACCTGACGCCAGAAATACAAAATCAGCTTAAAAGTCCCGGGGCCGAGGCGCTAAACTGCCCCTCATCCCGAGCCCACCACGTCCGAGCCCCGCGAGCCGGATTGAGCTGACATGACCCGCACCCATGAAATCCGCCCCGATCTGGACGAGGGAATCGACCGCAAGGTTCTCAGCCAGCTGCGCGCCCGTTTTCTGAAGCTCAACGAGGGCCGCATGGCCCGCGCCATGGAAGGGTTGTCGACCCGCCAGCAAACGGTGCTGACCCTGCTGCCGCTGTTTTTCCACGTCAATCATCCGTTGTTGCCGGGTTACGTTTCGGGTAGCACCCCGGCCGGGCTGTCGAATTTCGAACCTGACGCCAATACACTCGCCGAAGCCCAGCGCCTGACCCGCTCGTTTTCCTACAAGCCACGCCACGGCAGCAACCCGCCGCGACCGATTCACGGCCTGTTCCTGATGGGCAGCCTCGGTACCCTGGCTCAAGCCGATCAGAGCGATATGGACGTCTGGGTCTGTCACGGGCCGGACTTGAGCGAAAGCGAACTCAGCGAGCTGCGCAAGAAATGCCAGTTGCTTGAAATATGGGCCGCCAGCCAGGGTGCCGAGGCACATTTCTTCCTGATCGACCCTGCTCGCTTCGTGCTCGGCGAGCGCGATACCCAACTGAGTTCGGAAGACTGCGGCACCACCCAGCACTACCTGCTGCTGGACGAGTTCTACCGCACCGCGATCTGGCTGGCTGGCCGCACACCCATCTGGTGGCTGGTGCCGGTTTACGAGGAGGCCGCGTACGACCGTTACACCCACACGCTGCTTTCCAAGCGATTCATCCGTGCCGACGAAACCCTGGACCTGGGACATCTGGCGTACATCCCGCCCGGGGAATTCATCGGTGCCGGGCTCTGGCAATTGTTCAAGGGCATCGAGTCACCGTACAAATCAGTGCTCAAACTGCTGCTGACCGAGGTGTACGCCAGCGAACACCCCAAGGTCCAGTGCCTGAGCCTGCGTTTCAAGCAGGCGGTGTTTGCCAATCGACTGGACCTCGACGAACTGGATCCATACGTCGTGGTTTACCGGCGCATCGAGGAATACCTCACGGCCCGGGGCGAACCGGAACGCCTGGAGCTGGTACGCCGCGCGCTGTACCTGAAGGTCAACCGCAAGCTCACCGGCAGCAGCGGGCGCACCCAGAGCTGGCAGCGTTCATTGCTCGAACGCCTGGCCAACGAATGGCAGTGGGATCAGCGTCAGCTCGCATTGCTCGACAGCCGCAGCCAGTGGAAAGTCCGCCAGGTCAGCGCCGAACGCCGAACCCTGGTTGGCGAACTGAACTACAGCTATCGCTTCCTGACGCAGTTTGCCCGCAACGAGCAGACCGTCAGCCTGATCAACAAGCGCGACCTCAATGTGTTGGGCCGGCGGTTGTACGCAGCCTTCGAGCGCAAGGCCGACAAGGTCGAATTCATCAACCCGGGCATCGCCCCTGATCTGGCCGAAGACACCTTGACGCTGGTGCAGGCACCCAACAAGAAAGAACCGGGGCAAACCCAATGGGGTTTGTACAACGGCAGCCTGGCCGCCCACGAATGGGAGCATTTCGCGCCAATCAAGCGCAGCCGCCAGCTGCTGGAACTGCTCACCTGGTGCCACCGCAACGGCGTGATCGACAGCAGCACCCGCCTGGCCCTGCACCCCGGCACCAGCGACTTGAGCGAGTTCGAACTGTTCAACCTGCTTGGCAGCCTGCAACAAAGCATCGCCCTGCCCCTGACCACTGTCGCCGAAGAGCCTTTGCTGCGCGCCAGTGTGCCGAGCGAAGTACTGATTCTGGTGAACGTCGGCATCGACCCGCTCAAGCACCATCGCGACCTGAACATCCTGATGACCACCGAGCGCACCGACTCGCTGAGCTACGCCGGCGTGCGGGAAAACCTGGTGCTGACCCTGGATCAGGTCACGCTCAATAGCTGGAACGAGGTGCTGGTCAGCCGTTTTGACGGCCCCCACGCCCTGCTCGACTGCCTGCGCGATTACCTCAACAATCTGCCGGACGGGCCACAACAGCCCAAGCTGCGGGTGCGTTGCTTCTGTCACAACCGCGCACAATTCATTGCCCGGCGGGTCGAAGAAATCCTCGACACCGCGCAGAACCTGCTGCTGAGCAAACTCAATCATCGTTACCTGATTCAGGTCCAGCAGCACTACCACGTGCTGGAGCTGGTGCCGGGCCAGGTCAATCACATTGCCCTCGCCACCCTGCCGGCGCTGTTCGATTACCTCGGCGAAGAACTGGCGAGCTATAGCCCGTTTCATCTGGACCCGATGGCACTGGAAGACCACGACCTGGCGCTGATCCTGCCCATGGGGCAACCCGACTGCGTTCAGGTGTTCTACCGGATTAACGAACACCAGGCCGATGTGTATGTACTGGATGAATTCAATGCCCTGTGGCAGCAACGCTTGCCCTATCACGACGAACAAAGCCTGTTGGTGCCACTGCAACGTTTCCTGCAATCGATTCAGTACCGGCGCGATGCCTTGCTGCCGATGGACACCGCCCAGCCGCTGAGTCTGGAGACTTTGTATTACCAGTTGTTGCCTTCAGGCTCCGCGCGGGCGCGCCGGGTAGAAGCCCGGCCGGCACCGCAAACCCCGGTCAACAAACCGTTCTATGACGTGCAGGCCATCGTCGGCAAAGCCGCACCAGGGCAGGTGCAGGTCACGTTGTATTGCAATCAGCGGGAATTTTCAGAGCTGGAACATGGCGACGAACTGTTCAGCGTAGTCGCCCGGGAAATCGTCGAGCAGCGCCGCGAGACCGAACGCTATCGCTGCTACATCACCGACCTGGACCTGTCGGGCCTGCTCGGTGATGGTCAGGGTTCAAGCCATCTGTATCTGCGCTACAAGGCCGACCTGGAGCGCGCCTTGAACGAGGCGCTCGAGCAGGTCTGAGGCATGGTCAAACGTTGTAATCGCCGCCATTGGCAGGTTGCGATTCGACTTCCAGCAAAGTCAGTTTGAGGGTCTTGCCGCCCGGTGCCGGCCAGTCGATGTGCTGACCGACTTTCAGGCCCAGCAAAGCACTGCCCACCGGCGCCAGAATGGAAATCCGGCCTTCGTCGGCGTTGGCATCCTTGGGGTAAACCAGGGTCAGGTGATAGTCCTTGCCGCTGCTCTCTTCACGGCAATGCACACGGGAATTCATGGTCACGACATCGGCGGGCACTTCATCGTGACCGACCAGGGTATCGGCGCGATCCAGTTCGGTTTGCAGCGCGATAACGCCCGGCAGCGTGTCATCCAGGCTGTCGATCAGGCGCTCCAGACGTTGCACGTCCAGACGGGTAAGGGTGATGGAAGGTGCGGTCATGATCAGGGCAGACTCCTTTCTTCTGCACGAAAAAAGCAAAACCCCGCCAGAAAAAGGCGGGGTTTTCACGAGCCTCGATGGGTTGAGGCGTCTCTGGACACTATCACAGCTCAATAAATATACAAGTGAGGCCGCTGAACGCACTCTTTAGGGTTGGCGAGTAACTTTGTGGCGAGGGAGCTTGCTCCCGCTGGGGCGCGCAGCGGCCCCGAAAAGTTCACGACTGCTGCGCAGCCGAACGGGAGCAAGCTCCCTCGCCACAAAAGCCCTTAAGCCAAAGCTTTGCGTTGTGCAGCCTGCGCACAAATCACTCGCCGCCGCTCATCGTCGGCCGAACGCCATTCGCGAATGTCTTCGACATGGCGAAAACACCCCAGACAAACCTTCTGCTCATCCAGCCGACACACACCGCTGCACGGCGACGGCACCGCCGGGCTGACATTGCTGTAAAGCGGTTTGGGCGGACGAACGGGAGCGGGCTGGGTCACGATCTCACAGACCTTCGAAATCGAGTTCGACGTCGGCTTGCTGCTTGACGATGCGCTCGAGCATTTCGCCCAGTTGCTCTTCGCTCTTGTCGCACATCCAGCGTTCGCTCTCTTCGTCATAATCAAAATGGAAGCCACCCGACACGGCCGCCAGCCACAGCTGACGCAGCGGCTCCTGACGACTGAAGATCAATTGGCTGCCGCTTTCGAACTTGACGGTGAGCACACCGGCCGAACTCTCCAGATCGATATCCAGGCCACTCTCGTCGAAAATATCCTCCAGCGTCTGCTGGGTTGCATCGACCAGGTCGTGGAAACGGGCTTCGGTCAAACTCATTGCGGGAACCTCAAAAAGTGTCTACTCACGCTCAAGCGCCGCAAGATACGGGCGAGCTCCGGTGATTGCAAAGGATAACGATCAAGCGTCGATATCGATATGGTAGCGCTGTACCTGTGGGAGCGGGCTTGCTCGCGAAGGGGCCAGCACATCCAACATGTTTGTTGACTGAACCACCGCATTCGCGAGCAAGCCCGCTCCCACAATGGACTGCACCTAACTTACCGGCATCCGGCGAAGGCCCGCCGGACGGGAGGCCCGTCGCATAGGCAAGCTGCCGGGTGGCCGGTATACTCCGGCGCAATTAACGCATTTTCAAGGATTTCGCCATGAAGCGCCTGATCTCTTCCCTTGCTGCGCTCGCTTCGCTCGTCGCTTTTGTCAGCTTATTATCGGCCTGTGGTCAAAAAGGCCCGCTGTACCTGCCTGATGAAAATCAGGACCCTGCAGAGCAAGCCAAATCGTCGCAGCAGACTCCGTCGAAAGCCCACAAGCACGACGTCTACTAAGGGAACGCTATGGACGCTTTTAACTACCGTGACGGTGAGCTGTTCGCGGAAGGGGTTGCCCTGTCCGCCATCGCCGAGCGCTTTGGTACACCGACCTACGTTTACTCCCGTGCCCACATCGAAGCCCAGTACCTGGCTTACGCCGATGCGCTGGCCGGCGTGCCACACCTGGTCTGCTTTGCGGTCAAGGCCAATTCCAACCTGGGTGTACTGAATGTCCTGGCGCGTTTGGGTGCCGGTTTCGACATCGTTTCCCGTGGCGAACTGGAACGCGTACTGGCCGCTGGCGGCACTGCTGACAAGATCGTGTTCTCCGGTGTCGGCAAGACCCGTGACGACATGCGTCGTGCGCTGGAAGTCGGCGTGCACTGCTTCAACGTCGAGTCCACCGATGAGCTCGAACGCCTGCAAGTAGTGGCCGCCGAGCTGGGCGTTCGCGCGCCGATCTCGCTGCGCGTGAACCCGGATGTCGACGCTGGCACCCACCCGTACATTTCCACTGGTCTTAAAGAGAACAAGTTCGGCATCGCCATCGCCGATGCCGAGGACGTGTACGTCCGCGCCGCACAACTGCCTAACCTGGAAGTGGTCGGCGTCGATTGCCACATCGGTTCGCAACTGACCACCCTGCCGCCGTTCATCGACGCCCTTGACCGCCTGCTGGGCCTGGTCGACCGTCTCGGCGATTGCGGCATCTACCTGCGCCACATCGATCTCGGTGGCGGTTTGGGCGTGCGTTATCGCGATGAAGAGCCGCCATTGGCTGCCGACTACATCAAAGCCGTGCGCGAGCGTCTAGACGGTCGTGACCTGGCCCTGGTGTTCGAGCCGGGCCGTTTCATCGTCGCCAACGCCGGCATGCTGCTGACCCAGGTCGAGTACCTCAAGCATACCGAGCACAAAGACTTCGCCATCGTCGACGCGGCCATGAACGACCTGATCCGCCCGGCGCTGTATCAAGCCTGGATGGACGTCACCGCCGTGCGCCCGCGCAACAGCGCCGCTCGCGCCTACGACATCGTCGGCCCGATCTGCGAAACCGGCGACTTCCTGGCCAAGGATCGTCAACTGGCCCTGGAAGAAGGCGACCTGCTGGCCGTGCATTCGGCCGGTGCCTATGGGTTTGTCATGAGTTCCAACTACAACACCCGTGGCCGCGCCGCTGAGGTGTTGGTGGACGGTGATCAGGCATTTGAAGTGCGTCGCCGTGAGACGGTAGCCGAGTTGTTTGCTGGCGAAAGCCTGCTGCCGGAGTAAAACCATGCTGCTGCGTTTTACCAAGATGCACGGCCTGGGCAATGATTTCATGGTCCTCGACCTGGTCAGCCAGCACGCGCACATCCTGCCCAAGCACGCCAAGCAATGGGGCGATCGGCACACCGGCATCGGCTTCGACCAGTTGCTCATCGTTGAGGCGCCGAGCAATCCGGACGTGGATTTCCGCTATCGGATCTTCAACGCCGACGGCTCCGAAGTGGAACAGTGCGGTAACGGTGCGCGCTGCTTCGCCCGCTTCGTGCTCGACAAGCGCCTGACCGCCAAGCGGCTGATTCGCGTCGAGACCAAAAGCGGCATCATCGAACTGGACATCCGCAACGATGGCCAGATCAGCGTCAACATGGGCGCCCCGCGCCTGGTGCCGGCCGAGATTCCATTCGACGCCCCGAACCAGGCCCTGAGCTATCAAGTCGACGTCGACGGCACCACGGTCGAACTGGCCGCGGTGTCCATGGGCAACCCCCATGCCGTGTTGCGGGTCAGCGACATCAACAACGCACCGGTGCATGAACTGGGGCCGAAAATCGAACATCACCCGCGCTTCCCGGCACGGGTCAATGTCGGTTTTCTCCAGGTCATCGACCGGAGCCGTGCGCAGTTGCGCGTCTGGGAACGCGGGGCCGGGGAAACCCAGGCATGCGGAACCGGCGCCTGTGCTGCCGCAGTGGCCGCGATCAGCCAGGGGTGGATGGATTCGCCGCTATTGATCGACCTGCCCGGCGGGCGTCTGTCCATTGAATGGGCAGGCCCAGGCCAACCGGTCATGATGACCGGCCCGGCAGTGCGCGTATACGAAGGACAAGTGCGTCTTTGAGTGAGCCAAATCCATGACCGACAAGCCCCAGGTTCCCGCCCTACAGCCCGACGAATCCCCTTCCGAAAGCCTTGAGGCGGCGGCGATTGCCGCGTACCTGGAGGCTCATCCGGATTTCTTCATCGAGCACGAAGAACTACTCCCGGCCCTGCGCATTCCGCACCAGCGCGGCGACACCATTTCGCTGGTCGAACGCCAGATGACGATTCTGCGCGACCGCAATATCGAGTTGCGTCATCGCCTTTCGCACTTGATGGACGTGGCCCGGGACAACGATCGACTCTTCGACAAGACCCGCCGCCTGATTCTCGCGCTGATGGACGCCACCAGCCTAGAAGATGTGGTGATCAGCGTTGAAGACAGCCTGCGCCAAGACTTCCAGGTACCCTTCGTCAGCCTGATCCTGCTGGGCGACAACCCGATGCCGGTGGGTCGCTGGGTGACGCATGCCGACGCGCAAACGGCCATCGGCGGCTTGCTCTCGGAAGACAAAAGCGTCAGCGGCAGCCTGCGCGAGCATGAACTGGACTTCCTGTTCGGCGAAGAACAGCGCAAGCAGATCGGCTCCACCGCTGTCGTCGCCATCTGCCACCAGGGCATCCACGGCGTCCTGGCCATCGCCAGCCGCGATCCGCAGCACTACAAGAGTTCGGTGGGCACGCTGTTTTTGAGTTACATCGCCGAAGTCATGGGGCGCGTGCTGCCACGGGTCAACAGCTCCCTGCGCTCGGTACGCTGACCATGGAACGACAACTGGACGCTTACTGCGAACACCTGCGCAGTGAGCGGCAGGTGTCGCCTCACACGCTGTACGCCTACCGCCGCGACCTCGACAAAGTGCTGGGCTGGTGCATCAAACAGAACATCGACAGCTGGGCAGCGCTGGACATCCAGCGCCTGCGCAGCCTGATCGCTCGCCTGCATGCCCAAGGCCAATCGTCCCGCAGCCTGGCGCGCCTGCTGTCGGCGGTGCGCGGGCTCTATCACTATCTAAACCGCGAAGGCTTGTGCGATCACGACCCGGCCAATGGCCTGGCGCCGCCCAAGGGCGAACGCCGCCTGCCGAAAACCCTCGACACTGACCGCGCGCTGCAACTGCTTGAGGGTGCGGTAGAGGATGATTTTCTCGCGCGTCGGGATCAGGCGATTCTGGAACTGTTCTATTCCTCCGGCTTGCGCCTTTCCGAACTGACCGGGCTCAACCTTGATCAGCTGGATCTGGCTGACGGCATGGTCCAGGTGCTCGGCAAGGGCAGCAAGACTCGACTGTTGCCAGTGGGCAAAAAGGCTCGCGAAGCACTGGAACTGTGGCTGCCACTGCGGGCCATGACCAACCCGGCGGACGACGCAGTGTTTGTCAGCCAGCAAGGAAGACGCCTCGGCCCTCGGGCGATTCAGGTACGGGTCAAGGCTGCCGGTGAGCGCGAGTTGGGGCAGAACCTGCACCCGCACATGTTGCGACATTCCTTCGCCAGCCATTTGCTGGAGTCCTCTCAGGACTTGCGGGCGGTGCAGGAACTGCTCGGCCACTCAGACATCAAGACCACCCAGATCTATACCCACCTGGACTTCCAGCACCTGGCGACGGTCTACGACAGCGCCCATCCACGGGCCAAACGCATTAAAGGCGATGATTCATGACCATCCAATTGATCACCTTCGATCTCGACGACACCCTGTGGGACACCGCCCCGGTGATCGCCAGCGCCGAAGTCATTTTGCGTGAATGGCTGACCGAGCATGCACCGAACCTGGGCGCGGTACCGGTGGAACACCTGTGGTCGATTCGCGAGCGCGTGCTGAGCAGCGAACCGAACCTCAAGCACCGCATCAGTGCCCTGCGTCGGCGGGTGTTGTTCCATGCGCTGGAAGAAGCCGGTTATGGACATATCGAAGCATCCGACCTGGCCGATCAGGGTTTCGAAGTGTTTCTGCATGCACGACATCAGATCGAAGTGTTCCCTGAAGTCGAGCCGACGCTGGAGACGCTGGCCAAGCATTACGCCTTAGGCGTGGTGACCAACGGCAATGCCGATGTGCGTCGATTGGGGCTGGCGGATTACTTCAAGTTTGCCCTGTGCGCCGAAGATATCGGCATCGCCAAGCCCGATGCGCGACTGTTTCATGAAGCGCTGCAGCGTGGCGGGGCAACCGCCGAAACAGCGGTGCATATTGGCGACCATCCCGGCGATGACATTGCCGGCGCTCAGCAGGCGGGGTTGCGGGCAATCTGGTTTAACCCGGCGGGCAAGGTATGGGAAGCACAGACGGCACCGGATGCCGAGATTCGTAGCCTGAACGAATTGCCGGGGTTGTTGGCGCGGTGGAATACAGTTTAGTTTTGAGGTGATCCCGAAAAGATCGCAGCCTTCGGCAGCTCCTACAGGTGTACACCATCAATAATGTAGGAGCTGCCGAAGGCTGCGATCTTTTGATTTTGTTTCACCCATGAAAAAGCCCGCAGCGACGGCGGGCTTTTTCAGCAAGCAAGAAGCAGGCGCTTAGATAGGCCGGCTGCCGTACTTGTTATCAGGCTTCTTGGGAGGATCGGCGACCACATTGGCCTCCACTTCCTGCACCTTGCCGCCCCGCGCAAGAAACTCTTCCATGGCCTTGGCCAGGGCGTCGCGTTCCTTGTTCTTGGCTTCGACGCTCGGCAGCTCATCGACCGATACCGCAGCCTTGGCCTTGCCTTTGGCAGTCGGAACGGCCACATCACCGCTGTCGTCTTCAGCGACGTCTTCTGCCGCCGCTTCAAGGCCTTCTTCGGTTTCGTCTTCGTCGCCTACTTCGAGGTCGTCGTTTTCCAGATCATCGTCGCTCATGTTCTACCTCATGACTTGCGAAAAGCAGATTAGTTATAGCCCAGCTTTGCTGTCTGTCGACGGCTGCCGGAAAAAAATCAACCACCACTGGTGACCAGCGGTTTTCATGCCCCTTCACCGTGCACGGTGGCGAGGACTTTACGGGCACCGCCGTGATCACGGTGCTCGCCCAGATAAACACCTTGCCAGGTCCCCAACGCCAGTCGGCCTGCCGAGATCGGCAAACTGAGCTGACAGCCAAGTACGCTGGCCTTGAAGTGCGCCGGGAGGTCGTCCAGGCCTTCGTCGTTATGCTCATAGCCGTCTGTTCCTTGTGGGATCAGACGATTGAAAAATCGTTCGAAGTCGCGACGTACCGCCGGATCGGCGTTCTCGTTGATGGTCAACGACGCCGAGGTATGCTGTAGCCACAAATGCAACAGACCGACCCGACACGCCTTGAGTTCAGGCAAGCCAGCGAGTAATTCGTCCGTTACCAGATGAAAGCCTCGGGGCCGTGCTCGCAAGGTGATCAGAGTCTGTTGCCACATACAGTTCTCCGCACGTTCGGGGCGCATTCTAGCGCGCTCTGGAAAAAAACAAAGGCCCTAATATTCCTTCAATCGTGTAAGCCATTGGCCGTAGAAAATCGCCCGTCGTAAACGCGACTGAACGCGTGAGAAAAAACCTTTCAGCCCTTCCTTCACTGACAAATTCCAGACAAAAAAATGCCCGGCAAGCCGGGCAAATTTTTCATGCGCGTGCTTACAAGTTGTAGCCGCGTTCGTTGTGAAGCGCCAGATCGATGCCGACAGCTTCTTCTTCCTCGGTGATACGCAGCCCCATGACAGCGTCCAGGACCTTGAGGATGATAAAGGTGACGATCGCGGTGTAGATCACCGTGAAGCCCACGCCTTTGCATTGAATCCAGACTTGAGCAGCGATGTCGGTAACGGTGCCGAAGCCACCAAGGGCCGGTGCCGCGAACACGCCAGTCAGGATTGCGCCGAGGATACCGCCGATACCATGCACGCCGAAGGCATCCAGGGAATCGTCATAACCGAGTTTGCGTTTCAGGGTGGTGGCGCAGAAGAAGCACACCACGCCCGCCGCCAGACCGATCACCAGAGCGCCCATCGGGCCCACGGTGCCTGCCGCCGGAGTGATTGCAACCAGACCGGCCACCACACCCGAGGCGATACCCAGTGCGCTTGGCTTGCCGTGAGTGATCCACTCGGCAAACATCCAGCCCAGCGCCGCAGCAGCGGTGGCGATCTGGGTGACTAGCATCGCCATGCCGGCAGTGCCGTTGGCGGCGGCAGCGGAACCGGCGTTGAAGCCGAACCAGCCGAACCACAGCATCGCGGCGCCCATCAGGGTGTAGCCGAGGTTGTGCGGAGCCATCGGGGTGGTCGGGAAACCTTTACGCTTGCCCAACACCAGGCAGGCAATCAGACCGGCCACACCGGCGTTGATGTGCACCACGGTGCCGCCGGCGAAGTCGAGAACGCCCCAGTCCCACATCAGGCCGCCGTTACCGGACCAGACCATGTGCGCGATCGGTGCATAAACCAGGGTGAACCAGATGCCCATGAAGATCAGCATGGCGGAGAACTTCATCCGCTCGGCGAACGCACCGACGATCAACGCGGGGGTGATGATGGCGAAAGTCATCTGGAAGGTGATGAAGACCGCCTCGGGGAACAGTGCCGCGGGACCGGTCAGGCTCGAAGGCGTGACACCGGCGAGGAACGCCTTGCCCATGCCGCCAAAGAACGAGTTGAAGTTGACGACGCCCTGCTCCATGCCGGTGGTGTCGAACGCAATGCTGTAGCCATAAATGACCCACAGAATGCTGATCAGACCGGTAATGGCGAAGCACTGCATCATCACGGAAAGAATGTTTTTCGAGCGAACCATGCCGCCGTAGAACAGCGCGAGACCGGGAATGGTCATGAACAGCACAAGGGCTGTCGAGGTCATCATCCAGGCGGTATCGCCGGAATTGAGGACTGGGGCCGCCACTTCGTCTGCCGCCATGGCCAGGCCGGGCATTACGAGGGACAACAGGGCTCCTAGCCCTGCGAATTTACGCAGAGTCATATTGTTTTCTCCTGGGGCGTTGGGTTTGTGGCGGCTTAGATTGCGTCGGTATCGGTTTCGCCGGTACGGATGCGAATCGCCTGTTCCAGATTGACCACGAAGATCTTGCCGTCACCGATCTTGCCGGTGTTGGCGGCCTTGGTTATCGCCTCGATAACCCGGTCCAGATCCTTGTCGTCAATGGCGACATCGATCTTCACCTTGGGCAGAAAATCGACCACGTACTCCGCGCCGCGATACAGCTCGGTGTGACCCTTCTGCCGACCGAAGCCTTTGACCTCAGTAACGGTAATGCCCTGCACGCCGATCTCGGACAGCGACTCGCGCACGTCGTCCAGTTTGAACGGCTTGATGATGGCAGTGACTAGCTTCATGAAAACTCTCTCCCGAATTGGTGGACTTGCCCCAGGAAAACAAACCCGACTCAAGTCTAAGCGCAGTGCCTGGCTTTGTAACGCATCGTTCGGCCTTACCTGCCCGTCCGACGCCAGCTAACCACTCCGCACGAAACTTCCCCCGTTCCGCTTGGCGCACTGCATTCGTCACAGCGACTGCATCAGTGCATGGGTCACCAGCGACTAAGCAGAAAGCTTGCCATCTATCCAAAACCCATTGATTTCAATACCTTGGCCGCTACCGAAGAGCCTCTCGCCCGATTGACGCAACCGTTACGCACAACAACAGTGCGCGGCCGCCCACTCGACTGCGCGAAAAGCGTGCATCGCTGCTGCCGAGATTGACTATAGACACTGCGTGATACACTGCCCGCCATTGTTGACAGGAACATTTCCCATGCTCGCGCCCAAAGACTTCCTCGACGCCCTGAGCGGCACCGCCTCCCGCCTCTTCAGCGGCGACACCCCACTGCCAAAAAGCGAAATCGAAAGCCAGTTCAAGGCTTTGTTGCAGAGCGGCTTCAGCAAGCTGGATCTGGTGAGCCGGGAAGAGTTCGACAGCCAGATGGTCGTACTGGCACGCACCCGCGCACGGCTCGAGAGTCTTGAAGCGAAAGTGGCGGAGCTGGAAGCGAAGCTCAATCCACCTGCTGACGCCGAGTAACTGATCGTTCCCACGCTCTGCGTGGGAATGCCGCCAGGGACGCTCCGCGTTCCGCTCCAGATGTGACGCAGAGCGTCACGGGATGCATTCCCACGCAGAGCGTGGGAACGATCATTCAGCGCTAATTCAAGGCTGAGTCCTACAAGAAAACCACCGCCGTCCGATTGCGCCGCAAAGCCCCGGTTCCTAAGCTAACCCAATGCTGAATGTTCAGCACTGGGTTTGGCGACCCGGAAGCTTAAGGCGCACGACGACCATCCGATGGCGGGCTTATTCCCGCCACATCGAGTCATGGCGGTTGTGCGTGGGAGATCTTCGGGTCTGCCGGGTTCCTTTTGCTCCGGTTCGCCAACCCGCGTACAGCTGCCACCCAATCGTTTGGCGACGATTGACGGCAGCCCCTTTTGCAAAAGGAGCTGTATCAATGAATAGCGATGACGCTTATCTGATTCCCCACATCTTCACCCGCCACAAACTCCACCTCCACGCCCTCCTCCTGGAAAACCAACCCTGGTTCAGCGCCCGAGACCTCGGCCGCCTACTCCGCCTCTTCCTCGACGAACGAGCGCTACGCAAACTCGATCCCGACCAACACCAAACCGTACAAATGCTCATCCACGGAGCCATCGAAAACACACTGCTGATCAGCGAATCCGGCGTCTACGCGTTACTGGTTTACCACTACTGCCCCGAATACCGAGGCCTGCGCGAATGGCTGACCCACGACGTGGTGCCAGCCCTCAGAGACGCCCAACAACCCACCTCAACCGAACGCCCGATTCTGAGCCTGCTGAATTGGCCGCAGATGTCGTTGAGTTTGCTGCACTGGAATAACCAGCCGTGGATTCGGCTGCAAGACGTTCCGCAGCTGCTGCCGAATGAGGAACGACCGCGAAGTCCGGTCAATGCGCCGTGGTGGAAGCGTGCTTCGCGGGTGCTGCAGTCTTTTTAATTACCCGAAGCTCACCCACGCTCGATTTCGGCTCTGCGCTGATCGTAGGTCGATTGCAGGTTTAGCCAGAACTCGGGCGTGGTTTTCAGGTAGAGCGAGAGCTTCTTTGCGAGCTCAGGACTGATACCACTCTCCTGCATCACAAGGGCTCTCACGTCACCCGCGCCTTCATTCAACAAGCTAGCTAGCCCAGCCGCCGTAATGCCCAGAGGCACTAGAAACTCCTTTTCAAGGATTTCGCCAGGGTGAATCGGCCGCATTCCAGAATTACTCATTTCCCCTCCTGAGGGCTCGATCAGCTGTGATCATAAGCAGCCACGTCGATCCGACAAGTGCGTTCGTGAGTTTTCACCGAAGTCCTTCATTTATCCAAGACCGGTCCTACAAAAAACTAGCTGCCATGGCTGATTACGCCTAAATACTGGCCGCGACATAACCTTTGTAGCAGCTGCCGAAGGCTGCGTTCGGCTGCGCAGCAGCCGTGAAATCAGATCACGCAGTGCATCTGGCAGACCGCACAACTTGAATTTACGACTGCTGCGCAGTCGAACGCAGGCTCCGCCAGCTGCTACGGATTGCGTTACGGCTTAACTGACTGGAATCAGCTCCCCCAGCAACATCCTGCGAAAGTTTGGTTACTCCGTCGCCACGCTAAATCATCCGCCCACGACTACCCTTCAAAAAACCGCAGGAAGCGGTCCTCGTCAGCTCAAGGAACGACCATGTCCCTCTCCATCGTCCACAGCCGCGCCCAGGTTGGCGTGGAAGCGCCCGCCGTTACCGTAGAAGTCCACCTGGCCAACGGGTTGCCGTCACTGACAATGGTCGGTTTGCCCGAAGCCGCCGTGAAGGAAAGCAAAGACCGGGTGCGCAGCGCGATCATCAATTCCGGCCTGCAATTTCCGGCACGGCGCATCACCTTGAATCTCGCTCCCGCCGATCTGCCAAAGGACGGCGGGCGATTCGATCTGGCGATTGCCTTGGGAATTCTCTCGGCCAGTGTGCAAGTGCCAACATTGACGCTGGATGACGTGGAGTGCCTGGGAGAGCTGGCACTGTCGGGCGCAGTGCGGGCAGTTCGTGGGGTGTTGCCGGCAGCGCTGGCGGCGCGCAAGGCCGGGCGCACGTTGGTGGTGCCGCGGGCGAATGCCGAGGAGGCGTGCCTGGCTTCGGGGTTGAAGGTGATTGCGGTGGATCATTTGCTGGAAGCGGTCGCGCATTTCAATGGCCACACGCCCATCGCCCCCTACGCGTCCAACGGTTTGCTCTACGCCAGCAAACCCTATCCAGACTTGAACGAAGTGCAAGGGCAACTCGCGGCCAAGCGAGCCTTGCTGATTGCGGCGGCAGGGGCTCATAACTTGCTGTTCAGCGGACCGCCGGGGACGGGGAAAACGTTGTTGGCGAGTCGTCTGCCGGGGCTGTTACCGCCATTGGCCGAGAGTGAGGCGCTGGAAGTCGCGGCGATTCAATCGGTCGCCAGTTGTGTGCCGCTAAGTCATTGGCCACAGCGTCCTTTCCGACAGCCACACCACTCCGCGTCAGGCCCCGCACTGGTGGGCGGCGGCTCGAAACCGCAACCCGGCGAAATCACCCTCGCCCACCATGGCGTGCTGTTCCTCGATGAGCTCCCGGAATTTGATCGCAAGGTATTGGAGGTATTGAGAGAGCCACTGGAATCCGGCCACATCGTGATTTCCCGCGCCAAGGACCGCGTACGCTTCCCGGCACGCTTTCAATTGGTCGCGGCGATGAATCCTTGCCCCTGTGGATATCTTGGCGAGCCCAGTGGTAAATGCAGTTGTACACCGGACATGGTCCAGCGTTACCGCAACAAACTGTCGGGGCCACTGCTGGACCGCATCGACCTGCATTTGACCGTAGCCCGGGAAAGCACGGCGCTGAACCCGATCAAGGCCGGTGACGACACGGCCAGCGCTTCTGCCCTGGTTGCCCAGGCCCGGGAGCGTCAGCAACAGCGTCAGGGCTGCGCCAACGCCTTTCTCGACCTGCCAGGGCTACGCCAGCATTGCGCGTTATCCAAAGCAGATGAAGGCTGGCTGGAAAGCGCCTGCGAGCGACTAACCCTTTCGCTTCGTGCTGCTCACCGCCTACTGAAAGTCGCCCGCACCCTGGCGGATCTTGAACAAGTAGACGCTATCAGTCGCAGCCACGTAGCCGAAGCACTGCAATATCGGCCATCAGCACCCAGCTAGAGACGCAACAGGTTGGCATCGGATGCACCCGTTCGTCCCAGGCGCCTTGCCGCGCGCCTGGTTTTTCGCCCAATGACGGACATCAGCCTGGTAGTAGCCCGGAGTAACAGGGTTAACGATAGACAGGATGACGGCGGCAGAGCTCCACCACCTGTTCGCGCACGTGGTGCCCGACCCTTTCGCTGTCGCCGTTTTCCAAGGCGTCCAGGACGTCGCACAACCAGCCCGCCAATTGTTCACATTCGATCACGCCGAAACCACGGGTAGTGATGGCTGGGGTACCGATGCGCAGCCCGGAAGTCACGAACGGTGAGCGTGGGTCGTTGGGCACCGAATTCTTGTTAGCGGTGATGTAGGCATTGCTCAGGGCCGCATCAGCTTCCTTGCCGGTATAGGGCCTGTCGGACAGGTCGATTAGCATCATGTGATTATCGGTGCCACCGGAGACGATCTTGTAACCACGCTCTTGCAGCACGGCCGCCATGGCCCGGGCGTTGATCACCACTTGGGTCTGATAGGTTTTGAACTCGGGCCTCAGTGCTTCCTTGAAAGCGACGGCTTTGGCGGCGATCTGGTGCATCAATGGGCCGCCCTGAACACCCGGGAATACCGCAGAATCGAGTTTTTTGTAGAATGCTTCATCTTGCCCCTTGGACAAAATCAAGCCACCCCGTGGGCCCCGCAGGGTCTTGTGCGTGGTGCTGGTGACCACATGGGCGTGCGGCAATGGGTCCGGGTATTCTCCTGCGGCGATCAACCCTGCGACGTGGGCCATGTCGACCCAGAAAATGGCTCCGACCTTGTCGGCAATCGCCCGCATGCGCGCCCAGTCTTTGTACCGGGAGTAGGCGGAAAAACCACCGATCAGCATCTTCGGCCGGGTTTCCAGGGCGATACGTTCCATCTCGTCGTAGTCAAGAAAGCCCGTCTCCGGGTCAAGGCCATAAGGAACGATCTTGTAATGACGGCCCGAGAAGTTTGAAGGGTTGCCGTGGGTCAGGTGGCCACCTTGGGCCAGGTTCATGCCCATCACCGTATCGCCGGGATTGATCAATGCCAGGAATACCGCGGCGTTCGCCTGTGCACCCGCATGCGGCTGCACGTTGGCGTAGTCGCAGTTGAACAGGGCCTTGACCCGCTCGATGGCCAGGCGCTCGGCCACATCGACATATTCGCAGCCGCTGTAGTAGCGCTTGCCTGGATAGCCTTCGGCATATTTATTGGTGAGCACGGTGCTCTGGATTTTCATCACCAGAGGGCTGGCGTAATTTTCGGAAGCGATCAGTTCGACGTGGTCTTCCTGACGATGTTCTTCGTTATGAATCGCCTCACACAGCTCGGCGTCGAATGCTTTAAGGGTCAGCGTTGAGTCGTACATATGAAGGGGTCCTTGGTTGGGAAAGTAAGCTGGTTTACAACGGTGCAGAGGGGATCGGATGGCTTCCTGTGTGCTCATCACTTTCCGAACGGGCATCCGCGGTCGGCCAGTAGTAGGCATCCGGCATGGCACGTGCGCCGAAGATGGCCTGACCGACACGCACCACAGTCGCCCCTTCTTCAATGGCGATTTCGAAGTCACCAGACATGCCCATGGACAGTTCCTCCAGCCCGACGCCCGCCGGGGCGTGCTGGCGCAAGCGCTCGCGCAGTTCGCGCAGCCGTACAAAGCAAGGGCGGACACGGACCACGTCGGCCGAAAACAGCGCCAGCGTCATCAAACCACGCACCCGTAACGCCGAGAACGCCGGCAGGGCGTACAAAAAGTCCGCGACGGCTTCGGGCGCCAAGCCGTATTTGCTGGCTTCGCCGGAGGTATTGACCTGAACGAACACATCCAGTTGGCGCCCCTCGATGTGCAGGCGACGATCCAGAGCCTCGGCCACTCGCAGGCTGTCCAGCGCCTGAAACTCACTGGCAAAACGCGCCACCTGCTTGGCCTTGTTGGTTTGCAGGTGGCCGATAACCGACCATCGCAGATCGGCCAGATCGGCCATGGCCTGCGATTTGCGCTGCGCTTCCTGCACTTTGTTCTCACCCAGTAGCCGGCAGCCGGCGGCGTAGGCCAGACGCAGATGAGCTTCGTCAAAGGTTTTGCTGACCGGCAGCAGGCGCACACTCGCCGGATCACGTCCGACCCGCTGACAGGCATTGGCGATTCGCTGCTGCACGGCTGCCAGGTTGCGGCGAAAGTCCTCAACGCTGGTGGCCTGTGGGTAACGGCCATGACGCTCGTGCAGGGTGACGGTTTCTTCCAATTGATCGAGCATCAGTGGGTGGCTCCTTTAGTCGTCACAACAGCGTCGGCAGCCGGAATGACTACCGCCTCGCGACGCGGCAAGCGCCCATTGAGTAAGGCGTAGGCCGCCAGACCGATCAGCAATCCCCAAAACGCCCCACCGATCCCCAGCAAGGTGATGTTCGCGGCGCACGCCAGAAAGGTAATCAGCGAGGCTTCGCGGGTTTTGACGTCAGCCATGGCACTGGCCAGGCTGGCGCCGATAGTGCCGAGCAGGGCCAGCCCGGCCAGCGTCGTAATGAAGGTGGGCGGGAACGCCATGAACACTGCGGCGAGGGTCACCCCGAAAATCCCTACGAGGATGTAGAACAATCCCGCGGCAACCCCGGCGACCCAGCGCTTGGACGGATCCTCCGAGGCTTCCTTGCCTGTGCAGATGGCCGCCGTGATGGCCGCGACGTTGAAGGCGTGGGAACCGAAGGGTGCCATCAGTAGGGAGCCCAGCCCTGTGACAGTCAGGATAGGGTTAGCACTGGTACTGAAGCCATCGTTGCGCAGTACCAGCATGCCCGGCATGTACTGGCCGGTGAGGGTGATCAGGAACAGCGGCAGCGCCACGCTGAGCAGCGCATTGATCGAAAACTCGGGCTGGGTGAATACAGGTGCCGCGAATTGCAGCGCCAGCCCCGACAGTTCTACACGGCCCTGCGTCAGAAGAAACGCCAACCCCAGCACCAGAATGCCCACCACCGCGTAGCGCGCGGTAAAGCGCTTGAGCAAAACGTAAGCGGCAATCAGCAACCCGACCAACACCGGGTCAAGACTCATGCCACCAAATGCGCCGATACCGAACTGCAGCAAGATACCGGCCAGCAGCCCCGCAGCCACACCCGGCGGAATCAGTCGGATGACTTTTTCGAAGCAGCCGGACAAACCCAGCAGCACGAAGGCGGCGGCTGAAATGATGTACGCACCTACTGCCTCGGCGTAGGGCGTAGTAGACAGCGCGACGACCAAAAAGGCCGCGGCGGGTGTCGACCAGGCAGTGATGATCGGCTCACGACTCACCCAACTGAGAAACAGCCCGGTGATACCCACGCCAATTGACACCGACCATACCCACGACGCCGTCATCTCGGGGCTGAGCCCGGCGACTTTGGCGGCCTGAAAAACCAGGATGAACGTGCCGCCATAGTTGACGATGACTGAAATCAGCCCGGCGACGATCGGATGCAGAAGATCGCGTAAACGCAGGGGCGATGGGGATGCTGAAGAAGACACGATTGCTTTGCTCCTTGCAAAACGAGGTGTTGGCCCGGGCGAGGGGATTTATAGCGCTGAAATGACCGAGCGCAGAGGCAGTGGCGAGAGGCGAATTCTACGGATAGGATGGCCTGCTACTACAGGCCAATTTATTCAATCAGGGCAGACCGCATGGCTAGAACGTTCGAACTGGAAACGCTCAAAATGCGCCTCAGCGATGTCGAGTTTCAGCTGTTGGATCTGCACCAGCGGATTCAACGCGCATTGCGTGCATTGATCCTCGAGGGCGCCCTTGACCCAGGCTTGAAGCTGCCTGCGACTCGGGTCTTGGCCAAGTCACTGGGGATTGCCCGCGATACCGTTGAGAACGCCTATGTGCAACTGCACCGCGACGGTTTTATCGTGCGGCGCGAGGGGGCTGGCAGTTATGTCTGTGAAACGCTGGGTACCGACTTGCGCGGCGCAGCGCGCCGACGCATCAAGGCGCAAGAGGTCAAAGGCAACCAGGCGGCACCGGGAGCGGGATTGAGCCAGCGCGGGCGGATGATCTTCGACAGTGGCGGCGTTACCGATCAGCAGGTGATCAAAGCGTTTGCGACCGGCCTGCCGGAAACCCGCACTTTCCCCACCGATGTCTGGGAGCGCCTGCAACGCCAGGTGATGAAGGACTATCGCGCCAACGTGCTGTTGCACGGCGACCCGCAAGGTGCCGAGCCGCTGCGCAAGGCCATCGCCACCTACTTGAACCTCGAGCGTGGGGCCAAGTGCTCCGCAGACCAGATCCTGGTGCTGAGCAGCACTCGCCAAGCCCTCTTTCTGTGTGCGCAGTTGTTGGTGGACGCCGGCAAACCGATCCTGCTGGAAAACCCGGGTTATTTTGGTGCCAGGAAAGCCTTTGAAACCGCCGAGACCAAGGTTCTGCCCATCGATGTCGATGAACTGGGCATACGCACCGACCTGCTGTACGCCGATCGCAGCGGCGCCAACTGCGTCTATGTCACGCCTTCTCATCAATACCCCACCGGCGCGACCTTGCCGCTGGAACGCCGGCTCGAGCTGATCAACTGGGCCGCAGAGAAGGGCAAGTGGATCCTGGAAGATGACTACGACAGCGAGTTTCATTACGACGGGCAGCCGACCGCCTGCGTGCAGGGCCTCGATAAGTACCAGCGCACTCTCTACCTCGGCACCTTCAGCAAGACCCTCTACCCCGGGTTGCGAATGGGCTACATGGTCTTGCCCCACGAGTTGATCAAAGCCTTCACCTACGCGCGCAGCATGATGGACGGCCATACGCCCCAAATCCTGCAACTGACCCTTGCACGCTTTATGGAAGACGGCCATTACAACGCCCATGTCCGGGCCATGCGCAAGCTCTATGCCGGGCGCCGAACCATCATGCTCGACGCCATTGGCAAGCATTTGGACGGCATCGTTACCGCCTTGCGCCCCCAGGGCGGGCTGCAAATTCCCTGCCTGCTGCATGATGGCTGGTCGGAGGAAAAAACCATCCGCCAGGCAGCCAGCGCGGGCGTGCAGCTCTCCGGCCTCAGCCGGTTGTACGCCGGCGATCAGAAGAAACAAGGTTGGCTATTGGGTTACTCGTCCTTGACCGCTTATGAAATCGAAGCCGCCATGCTGCACCTGGCCAATGCGCTGAAAACCAGGTAGAGCAGCGTCAAGCGGCCAGTGGCCCAAGGCATGGAGTCAGCGTCACCCCTTGGTCAGATCAACCAACGGCGTCTGCCGCACCTCAGTCTCCCGCCCACCCTGAATCTCGCTCACCCGCTTCAACGCCTTATCCACAGCCACCTTATCCGCCAACAAGCTGTAGCTGATCCCGAACTGCTTCTGTTCCTTCGGCCCAATCGTCGGCACCAGGTTCAGTGGCCGCTGATACCGGCGGTTGTAGGAAAAACTCGTCCCCGGCTCCAGCCCCGTGACATAGCCCTGCCCTTGGGTATCGGTGTTTTTCCACAGGGAAAACACGGGCAGTGTTTGAGTATTGAAGCCGACCGAGACACCCAGGCTGCCGGCCTTGTTATGCAGCACGGTCAGCGTATCGCCCTTGGCATCGGCATACGGCACCACGTTGTAGACCGTTTCGTCGTAGTCCTTGGTCGGTGCGCGGTAGGTTTGCCAGTCCGGCAAGTCTCCTTTGGCCTTGTCATTGAACGGCGATACCTGTTTCACCGGCGCGGCGAAGCGGGCGCCCTGCTCCAGGAATGGGGTGCTGAAGTTGCTGTGATACAGCGCCTGGTATTCCTTCGGATAGTCGCCGTTGTTGGTCAGGGTGTCGTTGAGGGCGAACGCTACGCTGCCGGGTTCGGTGACCAGTTCGGTTGCGACGGAGAAGTCGACTTTCTTGAACGCCTGTTCTTTCAGCTCGCCGCGCAGGGTGATGGCGTACGGCGGTTTTTCATCGATGTGCAGGGTGACTTTGTTCGCGGGGATGTTGGCGGCGCGACCGTGCAGGGTCAGCAGTTCACCATTGTCGATGCCGGGGTGGCCGACCCATTCGTAGCCGCAGCGGGTGACCAGTTCGTTGAAACCTTCCAGCCAGCCCAGGCCACCTCGGCCGTTGAGTTCGATGAAGGATGGATTGACCACTTCCTTGACCGGCGAATCCCAGCCCATACGCACATTGCCGACCGAGGCCTGCAGGACGTTCATGCCACGAGTCGGTACCACCGAGAGTTTCATTGTGCCGTTATCAATGTCGACGATGCTGACACCCTCCTGCCGACCGCCATGCAAGGTGCGTAGGGTCACACTGAAGGGTTTGTCGGTTTTTACCCCGAGTTGCTGGCTGGTGATCTGCCAGTTCTGGGCGGCTTTGTCGGTGTCGAGCAGGACGTAGTCCCAAGCCATGGCTTGGGAAGCAGCGGACAGTGCGCTGAGAGCAACGAAGAGTTTGAGCGGGGTCATGGCAGCAGCCTTTCTTGGAGTTGTGCCAATTTTATAGACTTGAAGAAACGTTTCAGCAAGCATAAAAATCGAGACACTGGTGCTAAATGCCAAGTAATACGACTAGAGAGGAATTGATCCGCAGATTTGGGACAAATCCTTGAATTGGGGTCGATCCCTTCGCGAGCAAGCCCGCTCCCACATTTGATCTCGGGTGTTCACACATACTGTGTTCACCGCAGATCTACTGTGGGAGCGGGCTTGCTCGCGAAGGGATTTCAGAGGCGACTCAACGAAACCGGTCAACCTCATGCCGCAAGTCCGCCGCCAGCTTCTCCAGCTCTTTGGCAGTCACAGCCAGGTTCGACACCACTTCGCGCTGTTCACTGTTCGCCAAAGCGATGCTTTGCAGATTGCTGCTGAGCAAGGTCGCGGTGCTGCTTTGTTCCTGGGTCGCGGTGGTGATGGCGGCGAATTGCTGACCGGCCGAGCGGCTTTGCTCATCGATCCGTGCCAGCGCCGAGGCGACGTTGGCGTTGCGCGACAGGCCTTCCTGCATCAGCACGTTGCCCTGCTCCATGGTGCTGATGGCGTTGCCGGTTTCCTGCTGGATGCTTTGGATCATCCCGGAAATTTCATCAGTGGCCTGGCGCGTACGCGAGGCCAGGTTGCGCACCTCATCGGCCACCACCGCAAACCCGCGGCCCTGCTCACCGGCGCGGGCGGCTTCGATGGCGGCGTTGAGCGCCAGCAAGTTGGTTTGTTCGGCGATCGCGGTAATCACCCCGACAATGCCGCCGATTTCCTGGGAGCGCTGCCCCAAGGTATTGATCACCGTCGCGGTGCTGTTCAGAGCACCGGCGATTTGCTCCAGGGATGAGGACGCTTCGTCCATCGACGTACGACCGATCTGGGTTTGTTGTGCGTTTTCCTGCGCCAGTCGCTGGGTATTGCCCATGTTGTCGGCGATGTTCAACGAGGTGGCGCTGAATTCTTCTACGGCGCCGGCCATGCTGGTGATTTCGCCGGACTGCTGTTCCATCCCTTCATAGGCGCCACCGGACAAACCGGACAACGCCTGGGCACGGCTGTTGACCTCTCCCGAGGCCTTACGAATGTGCTCGACCATGGTCGACAAGGCCTGGCTCATCTGGTTGAAGGCGCGGGCAAGTTGACCGATTTCGTCGTTGCTCGACACGTTCAGGCGCACACTCAAATCACCGGCGCCCAAGGCTTCGGCCTGACGCACCAGATCCCCCAGCGGCGCCAGTTTGCTGCGCAGCAACCAGACCGCCGCACCGACCGCCAGCAACATCGCCAGCAGACTGCCGATCGCCAATTGAATACCGACGCTCCAGGTCACCGCGCGGATTTCGGTTTTCGGCATGCTCGCCACCACCGACCACGGCCCGCCTTCGAACGGCACGGCAACACTGTAAAAGTCTTGCGACTTGTCGTTCCAGAAGTCGCCTTTGCCCGGTGTCTTGGCCAGACCGACGATGCTCGGGACCGCCTGATCCAGCGCTTGCACACCGGCAATCGGCACCAGCCATTTGCCTTGTTCATCCAACAACGCCAGGGAACCGGTCTGGCCGATGCGGAAGCGTTTGAGGTTGGCGAACTGCGCGTTCTGCGCGTCGGTGTAATCGAATCCTACGTACAGCACGGCAATGATCTTACCGCTGCTGTCGCGTACGGGGGTGTACTGCGACATGTAGAAGCGTTCGAACAGCAACGCTCGCCCCACATAACTCTGCCCCGCCATCAAACGGGCGTAAGCCGGGTTCGCGTGGTCGAGCAGAGTGCCAATGGCACGGCTGCCGTCTTGTTTGGTGACATTGGTGCTGACCCGAATGAATTCTTCTCCGCTGCGCACGAACACGGTCGCAACACCAGCGGTCATCTGCTTGAACTCGTCGACTTCCGCAAAGTTGTTGTTCAACACTTCACTGCCCAAGTGCAGGCCCGGGGTCTGCACACCCGCCACGGTCACCGGCTCATCCGGATGCACGCTCAAACCGGCGCTGAAGCGCTTCTCGAACAGGCCGGCCAGGCGCTGGGTGCTTTCACGCAAAGTGCCGTGAAAGGTGCTCAACTGATCGGCAAGCAAGCGGGCCTCACTGGCCAGATGCTCTTCGCGGGTGGCGAGGTTGGCGGTGTCCAGCGAGCGCAGGGCGAACACGGTACTGCCGCTGATGACAATCGCCAGAATCACGGCAAGCGCAAGACCCAGCTGTGAGGCAATCCGAGCACGAGGTTGAGACATGACAGCTCCTGACCCAGTGGCCGGATCATTCTGATCCATCGCACACTCGGCAAAATTTCTGATTGTGGGGAAAACACGGAACCTGCACCAAGGTCCCATCAGCAGATTTTCGGCGGCAACACTGAATACTTGAGTAATTAACGGGGATATGGCTCAAGGCCGCCATTGCGGCGGCTCTATCGATTCAGCCCAAGCGTTCGACATCCGGTAATTCCATGGCCCGGACTTCGCCTTGCAGGAAATCGCTGAGGCGACGCAAACGTTCGCCGCCGGGGCGGGTTTTCGGCCAGACCAAGTAATAATTCTCACCACTGGCGACGGCCGTCGGCCACGGCAAACTCAGACGTCCCTGTGCGACATCCTCCGCCACCATCAGCAAATCGCCCATGGACACGCCGTAACCTCGGGCAGCGGCGATCATGCCCAGCTCCAGCGTGTCGAACACCTGCCCACCCTTGAGCGAGACTTGATCGGTCAGGCCCATGCGCTCCAGCCAGTTGCGCCAGTCGCGGCGGTCCGGCGTCGGGTGCAGCAACTCGGTACTGGCCAGGCGCGCAACGTCCCATGGTTGATCCTTCAGAAGATTCGGCGCGCCTACCGGAATCAGCTCTTCGGGGAACAGGAAAGTCGCCTCCCAGTCTGGGGGAAAATGCCCGTTGCTGAGGATGACGGCGCAGTCGAAGGGCTCATGGTTGAAGTCCACCGTATCGATGTCCATCCAGGCGCTGGTCAGTTGCACTTCGTTGCCCGGGCGCAAGTGTCGAAAACGGCTGAGCCGCGCCAACAGCCAGCGCATGGTCAGGGTCGATGGGGCTTTCATGCGCAGAATGTCGTCCTCGGCACGCAAGGTATTGCAGGCCCGCTCGAGGGCGGTGAAGCCTTCACGAATGCCGGGCAGGATCAGCCGCGCCGATTCGGTCAGTTGCAGGTTGCGCCCGCTGCGATGAAACAGCCGACAGGCAAAATGCTCTTCGAGCGTACGAATGTGCCGACTGACCGCACTTTGCGTGATCGACAGTTCTTCGGCCGCGCGGGTAAACGAGCTATGCCGCGCCGCCGCTTCGAATGCTCGAAGGGCGTACAAGGGAGGAAGACGACGGGACATCAGGAAGGCTCCTATAGCGCGATGGAATCAACTTATCAGAAACTCCCCAGCATGAGTTTTAATCATGCCACCCATCCTTTTTATCCCTTTGTGCAAACCCCGCAGAGCGCCGAGAATCGACGCTTCCTGTTATCTCTGACAATCGAGCGTGATGACCATGCAGCATCCAGCGCGTATTGAACTCTGGGCCATCCTGCGGCTGGCGGGGCCGTTGATTGCCTCGCAGTTGGCGCACATGTTGATGGTCCTCACCGACACGTTGATGATGGCGCGCCTGAGCCCCGAAGCGCTGGCCGGCGGCGGTCTGGGTGCAGCGACGTATTCGTTCGTGTCGATCTTCTGCATTGGCGTGATCGCCGCCGTCGGCACCCTGGTGGCGATTCGTCAGGGTGCGGGCGACATCATTGGCGCAGCGCGGCTGACCCAGGCCGGGCTGTGGCTGGCCTGGTTGATGGCGCTGGTGGCGGGTTTGCTGCTGTGGAACCTCAAACCGGTGTTGCTGCTGTTCGGCCAGACCGAAACCAACGTCCAGGCTGCCGGCCAGTTTCTGTTGATCCTGCCGTTCGCCCTGCCTGGCTACCTGAGCTTCATGGCGCTGCGTGGTTTCACCAGCGCCATCGGCCGGGCGACACCGGTGATGGTCATCAGCCTCGCCGGCACCGTGGCTAACTTCCTGCTCAACTATGCGTTGATCACCGGCATGTTCGGTCTACCGAAAATGGGCCTGGTGGGCATCGGCCTGGTCACGGCGATCGTTGCCAACCTGATGGCGCTGGCGCTCGCGCTGCATATTCGTCGGCATCCGGCCTACGACGCGTATCCATTGCGCCAGGGTCTGTCGCGGCCCAACCGTCAGTACTTGAAAGAATTGTGGCGCCTGGGCCTGCCGATTGGCGGCACCTATGCGGTGGAAGTCGGTCTATTCGCCTTCGCCGCGCTGTGCATGGGCACCATGGGCAGTACGCAACTGGCGGCGCACCAGATCGCCCTGCAAATCGTTTCGGTGGCGTTCATGATTCCGGCGGGGCTTTCCTACGCGATCACCATGCGCATCGGCCAACATTACGGTGCCGGGCAATTGCTTGATGCGCGGCAGGCCGGACGGGTCGGGATCGCCTTTGGTGCGGCGGCAATGCTGGGTTTTGCGATGGTCTTCTGGCTGCTGCCGCATCAATTGATCGGCTTGTTCCTGGACCACAACGACCCGGCGTTCCGCGAAGTCATCAACCTGGCCGTGAGCCTGTTGGCGGTGGCGGCATGGTTCGAGCTGTTTGACGGCACGCAAACCATCGCCATGGGCTGCATCCGCGGGCTCAAGGATGCCAAGACCACGTTCCTGGTGGGTTTGGGTTGCTATTGGCTGATTGGCGCACCGGCTGCCTGGTGGATGGCCTTCCATTTGAATTGGGGGCCAACGGGGGTCTGGTGGGGGCTGGCGCTGGGGCTGGCGTGTGCGGCGGTGAGCCTGACGCTGGCGTTTGAGTGGAAGATGAAGCGGATGATTCGGCGGGAGCCGTCGTCAGGGGCGAGTTTCCAAATCGCCCAGCCAGATTGAGATCCCCTGTGGGAGCGGGCTTGCTCGCGAAAGCGGTGTGTCAGTCGACATCTACGTTTACTGATACACCGCTCTCGCGAGCAAGCCCGCTCCCACATTTGTCCGTGTTTAAACCACGACTTCCAGTGCGGGCTGCTGACTGCTGCCGAACGTCAGGTACTCAACCAGTTCCGCCAACGGCAACGGCTTGCTGATCAGATACCCCTGCACCTGATCGCAACCAAAGCCGCGCAACAAATCCAGTTGTTCCGGCGTTTCCACGCCTTCGGCGACCACTTCGAGGTTGAGGTTGTGCGCCAGGTTGATCATCGCGTGCACCAGTTTGCGATTCTCTTCCCGCTCTTCCATGCCGCCGACAAAGCTCTTGTCCACCTTCAACAACGCAATCGGCAGGCTGTTGAGGTGCACGAACGAAGAGAACCCGGTGCCGAAGTCGTCCAGCGAGAAGCGCACGCCCAAACGCCCGAGGGCGTCCATGGTCTGCTTGACCAGATCGCTGCGACGCATCACCGCGGTTTCGGTCAGTTCGAATTCCAGCCATTGCGCCTCGACGCCTCGCTCGGCAATCAGCCGGCTCAGGGTCGTCAGCAATTGGCTGTCCTGAAACTGCCGGAACGACAGGTTGATCGCCATGTGCAGCGCTGGCAGACCTCGTTCTCGCAACGCCTGCATGTCCCGCAAGGCCCGGGAAATCACCCAGTAACCCAGCGGCACGATCAAGCCGCTTTGCTCGGCCAGCGGCACGAATTCACTGGGGGGCAACAAGCCGCGTTCGCCATGACGCCAGCGAACCAACGCTTCGAGGCCGACGATCTGACCGTCCTCAAGGTTCAGGCGTGGCTGGTAATGCAGCTCCAGCTCATCGCGGCGCAAGGCCCGGCGCAGCTCGCTTTCAAGGTCGGCGATGCTGCGGGCATTGCGATTGATCCGTTCGTTGAAGATGTGAAAGGTGCAGCCCTGAGTGCTCTTGGCCTGTTGCATGGCGATATGCGCGTGCCACATCAACGGGTCGGCGCCGGCCTGCGCTCGTGCGTGAGCGATGCCGAGGCTGGACCCGATCAACAGGCTTTCACCGTCGATCCAATAGGGTTCGGACAGCGCTTCGGTAATGCGTTCGGCCATCCATTCGGCGCGCTGAGGGGCGCGGCGGGTGTCGATCAGCAGGGCAAATTCATCGCTACCCAGCCGCGCCAGTTGATCGCTGGCCTCCAGTTGGCTTTTCAGCCGCGAGACCACTTGCAGGATCAGCCGATCGCCAGCCTGATGGCCGAGCGCGTCGTTGGCGTGTCGAAAGTTGTCGAGGTCGAGGTGACCGAGGGCCAAGCCTCGACCTTCGTTGTCGGCCAGGCGCGCCGCCAGCAAGGTCTGGAAACCCTGACGGTTGGCGATACCGGTCAACGGATCCTGCTCGGCCAGGCGCTGCAACGTGTTTTCCAGCACGCCGCGTTCACGCACATGGCGCAGGCAGCGGCGCAACATGCCGGGATCCAGCAGATTGCGCACCAGCCAGTCGCTCACACCGTCGGGCGGCGCCAGCGGCTCGTGTTCGAGCAGCAACACCGTCGGCAGGTTGCAACGGCCGGGTGCCGGCTGCAGAGCAGGAATCGTCAACAACACCGCGCTGCGGTTGTCATCGAACAGGTTGCTGACCGACTCCCAGCTCGGCGCGCTGAGCAGCACAGCCGAACTCCCCATCGGAGCCAGACACTCGCGCAACAACGCTGCCCACGCTGGCTCTTCGGCCAGTAACAGCAAACGCAAGGGTTCGACAGGCGTAGACAAGCTAGCTCCCTAGACTCTGCAAAGATGTAGGCGGCGGGCATTATGCCGCGCAGATAACCAATGACCAAATGACATCGGTTATCAAACACGGCTTTTGTGTCTTGAATACGAACATTAGACGCAAATTCAATACGCATCCTGCGTGAAAGTATCAAAACCGGCAAATAGAGATCGCGTGTTACGTCACAAGTCGGAGAGAGCAGCACAATTCGCTGAGCCTGTTAAAATGCCGGCCCATTTCGCTAATGACTCCCTGATTTCGTATGTCCCGACTCAATCCCCGGCAGCAAGAAGCCGTGAGCTACGTCGGCGGCCCTCTTTTGGTGCTCGCCGGTGCAGGCTCCGGCAAGACCAGCGTGATCACCCGCAAAATTGCGCATCTGATCCAGAGTTGCGGCATCCGCGCCCAGTACATTGTCGCCATGACCTTTACCAACAAGGCCGCGCGGGAGATGAAGGAACGGGTCGGCACCCTGCTCAAGGGCGGCGAAGGCCGCGGTCTGACGGTCTGCACCTTCCATAACCTGGGCCTGAACATCATCCGCAAGGAACACGTGCGGCTGGGCTATAAGCCGGGTTTCTCGATCTTCGACGAGACCGATGTCAAAGCCCTGATGACCGACATCATGCAGAAGGAATACTCGGGCGACGACGGCGTCGACGAGATCAAGAACATGATCGGCTCGTGGAAAAACGACCTGATCCTGCCGCCCGAAGCCCTGGAAAACGCACGCAATCCCAAGGAACAGACCGCCGCCATCGTCTACACCCACTACCAGCGCACGCTCAAGGCGTTCAACGCGGTGGACTTCGACGACCTGATCCTGCTGCCGGTAAAACTGTTCCAGGAACACGACGATATCCTGGAAAAATGGCAGAACAAGGTCCGCTACCTGTTGGTGGACGAATACCAGGACACCAACGCCAGCCAGTATTTGCTGGTGAAACTGCTGATCGGCAAGCGTAACCAGTTCACCGTGGTGGGCGATGACGACCAGTCGATCTATGCCTGGCGCGGCGCCCGGCCGGAAAACCTGATGCTGCTCAAGGATGATTACCCATCCCTGAAAGTGGTGATGCTCGAGCAGAATTACCGCTCCACCAGCCGCATCCTGCGTTGCGCCAACGTGCTGATCTCCAACAACCCGCACGAGTTCGAAAAACAGCTGTGGAGTGAGATGGGCCACGGCGACGAAATCCGCGTGATCCGTTGCCGCAACGAAGACGCCGAAGCCGAGCGCGTGGCCGTGGAACTGCTGACCCTGCACCTGCGCACGGATCGGCCATACAGCGATTTTGCGATCCTGTATCGCGGTAACTACCAGGCCAAGCTGATCGAGCTGAAGCTGCAGCACCACCAGATTCCGTATCGCCTGTCTGGCGGCAACAGCTTTTTCGGACGTCAGGAAGTGAAAGACCTGATGGCCTACTTCCGCCTGATCGTGAACCCGGACGACGACAACGCCTTCCTGCGGGTGATCAACGTCCCACGCCGGGAGATCGGTTCGACCACGCTGGAGAAGCTGGGCAACTACGCCACCGAGCGAAAAATCTCGATGTACGCCGCCACCGACGAAATCGGTTTGGGCGAGCATCTGGACACGCGCTTCACCGATCGCCTGTCACGCTTCAAGCGTTTCATGGACAAGGTCCGCGAACAGTGCGCCGGCGAAGACCCGATCTCGGCCCTGCGCAGCATGGTCATGGACATCGACTACGAGAACTGGCTGCGCACCAACAGCTCCAGCGACAAGGCCGCCGATTACCGCATGGGTAACGTCTGGTTCCTGATCGAGGCGCTGAAGAACACCCTGGAGAAAGACGAAGAAGGCGAGATGACCGTCGAAGACGCCATCGGCAAACTCGTTCTGCGCGACATGCTGGAGCGTCAGCAGGAAGAGGAAGACGGCGCCGAAGGCGTACAGATGATGACCTTGCACGCCTCCAAGGGTCTGGAATTTCCTTACGTGTTCATCATGGGCATGGAAGAGGAAATTCTCCCGCACCGCTCCAGCATCGAAGCCGACACCATTGAAGAGGAACGTCGCCTGGCCTACGTCGGGATTACCCGAGCGCGTCAGACGTTGGCGTTCACCTTCGCCGCCAAGCGTAAGCAATACGGCGAGATCATCGACTGCGCGCCCAGCCGCTTCCTCGATGAACTGCCGCCGGACGACCTGGCCTGGGAAGGCAATGACGACACCCCTGTTGAAGTCAAAGCCGTCCGCGGTAATACCGCATTGGCGGATATACGCGCGATGTTAAAGCGCTAGAATTGGCTACTTTTTAACCGAACACTTTTTACACGCCAGCCGCACACGGCGTCAGTAGAGGAAAGCTTCATGGAAGCACTGCACAAGAAAATTCGCGAAGAAGGCATCGTGCTTTCCGACCAGGTCCTGAAAGTCGACGCCTTTCTGAACCACCAGATCGACCCGACCCTGATGAAGCTGATCGGCGACGAATTCGCCACGCTGTTCAAGGACTCGGGCATCACCAAGATCGTCACCATCGAAGCCTCGGGCATTGCCCCGGCAATCATGACCGGCCTGAACCTTGGCGTGCCGGTGATTTTCGCCCGCAAGCATCAGTCCCTGACCCTGACCGAAAACCTGCTGTCGGCGACCGTTTACTCGTTCACCAAGCAGACCGAAAGCACCGTGGCGATCTCCCCGCGCCACCTGACCAGCAGCGACCGCGTGCTGATCATCGACGACTTTTTGGCCAACGGTAAGGCGTCGCAAGCGCTGATCTCGATCATCAAACAGGCCGGCGCGACCGTTGCTGGCTTGGGTATTGTGATCGAGAAATCGTTCCAGGGCGGCCGTGCGGAACTGGATGCCCAGGGTTATCGCGTTGAATCGTTGGCGCGGGTGCAGTCGCTGAAGGATGGCGTTGTAACCTTCATCGAATAAGCCCTCTGCATCACCGAACCTGTGGGAGCGGGCTTGCCCGCGATGAGGTCATAACATTCAACATTGATGTTGGCTGTTCCACCGCCATCGCGGGCAAGCCCGCTCCCACAGTTTTTTGTGGTGACTGTTACTGCGCAGTGGCCTTCAGGCCGGTCAGCAACAACCGCTGAAACAAATCCTCCTTCAGCCCTTCCGGTTTCGTCAGCTGCATCCTTTCCAGATGCACCGGAAACTCCGAAGCCGCTGGCGCATCCAGCGCAGCCTTGCCCAATTCCAGAATCTCGGTGAGCTTGAACTTGCTCTTCAACCAGTTCAGCGCCCGCAATAAGTCCCGCTCCTCAGCGGTGAAATCGCAACCCAGCGGATACTCCGGAAACAGATTCGAATGCCGCACCTGAATGGCCTGCAAACGCTGTGGGCTGTTGTCGGCGAAACGCGGATCGAGGCGAAAATGCTTCGGCAATTTGCCAACGTTCTGCGCCTGCTCGATCAGCCCCGGCTGGAAGCGTGAGTCGCTGATGTTGAGCAACGCCTCGATCACCGCCGCATCGGTCTTGCCCCGCAAATCGGCGATGCCGTATTCGGTGACGACGATGTCCCGCAGATGTCGTGGGATCGTGCAGTGGCCGTACTCCCAGACGATATTCGAACTGACTTCACCGCCCGACTCGCGCCAACTGCGCAGCAGCAGGATCGAACGCGCGCCTTGCAGCGCATGGCCCTGGGCGACGAAGTTGTATTGCCCGCCGACACCGCTCAGTACCCGCCCGTCTTCAAGTTGATCGGCCACGCCGGCGCCGAGCAAGGTCATGGTGAAGACGGTGTTGATGAAGCGCGCATCGAGGCGCTGCAAGCGTTTGAGCTCTTCCTGACCGTAGAGCTCATTGATGTAGCTGATGCGGGTCATGTTGAATTCGAGCCGCTTACTCTGCGGCAACTCGCGCAAGCGCTCATAGAAACTGCGCGGCCCGAGGAAAAACCCGCCGTGCACCGAGATGCCGTCAGTCTGCGCGGCCTCTTCCAGCGTGCCGGCATTCGCCTGCTGCTGGGTTGGCACATCCGGGTAGACCTTGCGCCGCACGATCCCGGCATCCGCCAACACCAGCAAGCCGTTGACGAACATTTCGCTGCAACCGTACAGGCCCTTGGCGAAAGGTTCGATACCTCCTTCACGCTCAATCAACTGCGCCCACTGGCTGAGATTCAAATCCCCTAGTAACGCCTTGTAACCGTCACTGTCAGTCTGCCGCGCCAGCAACGCTGCCGTCAGGGCATCGCCCATGGAACCGATGCCGATTTGCAAGGTGCCGCCGTCGCGCACCAGCGTGCTGGCGTGCAGCCCGATGAAATGATCCTGGAAACCCACCGGCATATTCGGCGTGGAAAACAGCGTGGTGTTGTCTTTCGCGTCGATCAGCAGGTCGAAGGTGTCGATGCCGATTTCCGCATCGCCGGGCATGTACGGCAAATCGTTGTGTACCTGGCCCACCATCAGGATCGTCTCCCCCGCCGCCCGACGCTTGGCGATCATCGGAAACAAGTCGAGGGTGATATCCGGGTTGCAGCTCAGGCTCAGGCGATCGGGATGCTCGCTGTGGCTGGCGACCAATTGCGCCACCAGGTTCAAGCCAGCGGCATTGATGTCCCGGGCCGCGTGGCTGTAATTGCTGCTGACATAATCCTGCTGGGCCGAAGCACTGTTTAGCAGGCTGCCTGGCTGCAGGAAGAATTGATGGACGTGAATGTTGGCCGGCAGGCTGTCGCGATGCAAATCGGCGAGAAAATCCAGCTCCGGATAATCGCCGAACACTCGCTCGATGAAAGGTTCGAGGAAGCGCTTTTGCAAGCCATCGCCCAATGGCGGGCGTCCGAGGCACAGGGCGGTGTAAATCGTCAGTTGCCGCTCGGGCAGTTGCGCGATCCGTTGATACAGCGCGTTGACGAAGTGATTGGGCTTGCCCAGCCCCAGCGGCAATCCCATGTGGATATGCGCCGGCAACCGCGCCAGGACGTCATCGACCGCCTGTTCGATAGAACACAACTGCACCATCTGATCCTCCCGCCGTTCCATGAGTTGGGGTTGGACCGAGCTTGCCGGGGATTCGCCGCAAAGCATAGCCTCAGCGGAAAATCGCACGCACAAAAAAGCCGCTCGAAAGCGGCTTTTCGCTGAAAATGAAGGCTTATTTCAGGCCGGACATCTTCTGGATGGCGCCCTTGAGATCGCCATCAGAGCAATCGGCGCAAGTGCCTTTTGGTGGCATCGCGTTGACGCCGGAGATTGCTTTCGCCAGCAAGCCGTCGAGGCCGCCTTCTTTCTTGGCGCGCTCGCCCCAGGCGGCGGCATCGCCGATTTTCGGCGCGCCCAACAGGCCGGTGCCGTGGCATGCGTTGCAATGTTTTGCAATCACTGAGTCAGGGGTTTTGGCATCACCACCACCCGCAGAAGCAGCGACTTCCATCCCCTTGCACTCTTTGCCCTGCACACAAACCTGGCCAACGGGTTCAAGACGTTTAGCAATATCGTCGTTGGTCGCAGCTTGTGCGCTGACTGCCCAAAGGGCCAATACGGTTGCTGGTGCGGCCAGCATTTTCATAATTAGGTTCACGCGTACACCCTCAATGGTGGCTAGTCACGCCCACGGCCACGGTTCGCAGGCGGGCGCAAGTATAGCGGTAAGCCCGTCACACTGAAACAACCCCAAAGTCGAAGGGGTCTTATCGTGGGAAGGAAATACAGCAGGGGCGTCTGCGCAAACCGGGCAGGACGCCTCTTCTCTTAGAAATTCGCTGGAGTGGCTGCGCTGATTAGTCGCGCCGGGGCATCGAACGGATTACGGAAACGGTGTGGCTTGGTACTTTCAAAGTAGTAGCTGTCGCCGGCTTCGAGCACAAATGTTTCGAGCCCGACCACCAGTTCCAGCCGACCTTCCACCAGAATTCCAGTCTCCTCGCCCTCATGGGTGAGCATCTCCTCACCGGTGTCGGCGCCTGGCGGGTAGATTTCATTGAGGAACGCGATAGCCCGGCTCGGATGAGCCCGGCCGACCAGTTTCATGGTCACTGCCCCATCGGAAATGTCGATCAGCTCGTGGGCTTTGTAAACGATCTGAGTCGGTATTTCCTGCAGGATTTCTTCGGAAAAGAACTCGACCATGGACATGGGAATCCCGCCCAGAACCTTCCTCAGCGAACTGATCGAGGGGCTGACGCTGTTCTTCTCGATCATCGAAATGGTGCTGTTGGTAACACCCGCGCGTTTGGCGAGCTCACGCTGGGAAAGACCTTTGAGCTTACGGATCGATTGCAGTCGTTCACCGACGTCCAATGCTGGAGCCTCCAGGGGTTCAGGTTTGCAGGAATATTGAGCGTTATCATGGCGACAGCGTTCAGTATTTACAACACTTGGGCCTGAATCCTGTTTGGCGAAGCGACTTTCGGTCGGGAACGTTTTTCGTCAGGCCCCGGAATAGAGCAGCGGCACTCGACGCAGGTTGCAGAATATCTGGTAAGGAATCGTGCCCGCGGCCGTCGCAACGTCACTGGCGAGGATATTTTTGCCCCACAACTCGACGGGCGAACCAAGGCCGGCTTGCGGCACGTCGGTCAGGTCGATGCAGAGCATGTCCATCGACACGCGGCCAATCAACTGGCTGCGCTGCCCGGCGACCATCACGGGCGTACCGGTCGGTGCCTGACGTGGATAGCCGTCGGCATAACCCATCGCCACCACGCCCACGCGCATCGGCTTGGGTGTGATGAATTTCGCGCCGTAACCAATCGGTTCGCCGGTCGGCAGTTCACGCACGCAAATCACTTTCGATTCCAGGGTCATCACCGGTTGCAGGCGGGACGCCACGGCATTGGCCTCTTCGAAAGGCGTTGCGCCGTAGAGCATGATGCCCGGGCGCACCCAATCGCTCGGAATCTGCGGCCAACCGAGCACCGCCGGCGAATTACGCAGGCTGATTTCAGCCGACAACCCCTGACGCGCCGCCTCGAACACCGCAACCTGTTCGGCGCTGGTCTGGCAGTGCAGCTCATCGGCGCGAGCGAAGTGACTCATCAGCACGATCTTCGCCACTTTGCCGCTGGCCAGCAGCCGTTGATAGGCCGCCTGGTAATCCGCCGGGTGCAGGCCAACCCGATGCATGCCGGAGTCGAGCTTGAGCCAGACCGTGATCGGTTTGCTCAGCGCGGCTTTTTCGATGGCCTCGAGCTGCCACAGCGAATGCACCACGCACCAGAAATCATGCTCGACGATCAACGACAGCTCATCGGCTTCGAAAAAACCTTCGAGCAACAACACCGGCGCACGAATGCCAGCGGCGCGCAGCTCCAATGCTTCTTCGATGCAGGCAACGGCAAACCCGTCCGCCTCGGCTTCCAGCGCCTGGGCGCAGCGTACCGCGCCATGACCATAGGCATCGGCCTTGATCACCGCGAGGGCCTTGGCCCCGGTCACTTCGCGGGCGAGCTGGTAGTTGTGGCGCAGGGCTTGGAGGTCGATCAGGGCACGGGCTGGACGCATGGCGGCAGACTTCTAGTCGGTCATTGAAAAAAAACCGGCGCTGGCTGACAGCGTGAACCGCCAACAGCACCGGGAGAGGGATCTTTCTGGCTGAGCGTTATGGCAGCGCGGCAACAACCGACAGCTCGACCAGGATTTGCGGTTCACACAGCTTCGATTCAACGGTAGCTCGGGCCGGTGCGACGCCTTTTGGCAGCCACTGGTCCCACACCGAATTCATGCCTGCGAAGTGCGCATCGATGTCTTTCAGGTAAATCGTCACCGACAGCAGGCGGTTCTTGTCGGTCCCCGCCAGATCCAGCAAACGCTCGATGTTGGCGAGGGTTTCACGGGTCTGCTGTTCAATCCCGGCGCTCATGTCATCGCCGACCTGCCCTGCCAGATACACGGTACTGTTGTGGACAACGATCTGGCTCATGCGCTCATTGGTGAGCTGGCGCTGGATTGACATGTTTTGCGGACTCCTTGAGTTTGTTGCCATAACGGGAAATATCGAGGCCTTCGGCGCTGATCTGCGGCGTTCTCTTCGCCATCAGGTCAGCCAGCAAACGACCGGAACCACAGGCCATGGTCCAGCCGAGCGTGCCGTGGCCGGTATTCAGAAACAGGTTTTTGAACGGTGTGGCACCGACAATCGGGGTGCCGTCCGGAGTGGTCGGACGCAGACCGGTCCAGAAACTCGCCTGGGCCAGATCGCCGCCCTGAGGATAAAGGTCGTTGACGATCATCTCCAGGGTTTCGCGCCGACGCGGGTTCAACGACAGGTCAAAACCGGCGATTTCCGCCATGCCGCCGACGCGGATGCGATTGTCGAAACGGGTGATCGCGACCTTATAGGTCTCGTCGAGAATGGTCGACGTCGGGGCCATCGCCGGGTTGATGATCGGCACGGTCAGCGAGTAACCCTTGAGCGGATACACCGGCGCCCGGATGCCCAACGGCTTGAGCAATTGCGGCGAGTAGCTGCCGAGAGCGAGCACGTAGCGGTCGGCGGTTTCCAGCTTGCCGTCGATCCACACGCCGTTGATGCGATCACCGGCGAAGTCGAGGCGCTGGATGTCCTGGCCGAAACGGAATTCCACACCCAGTTTCGTGGCCATTTCAGCCAGGCGGGTGGTGAAGATCTGGCAGTCGCCGGTCTGGTCGTTCGGCAGGCGCAAGGCACCGGCGAGAATGTCGGTGACACTGGCCAGGGCCGGTTCGACCCGGGCAATGCCGGCACGGTCGAGCAGTTCGAACGGCACGCCGGACTCTTTCAGCACGGCGATGTCTTTGGCGGCGCCATCGAGTTGCGCCTGGGTGCGGAACAGCTGGGTAGTGCCAAGGCTGCGGCCTTCGTAGGCAATGCCGGTTTCGGCGCGCAGTTCGTCGAGGCAGTCGCGGCTGTACTCGGACAGGCGCACCATGCGCTCCTTGTTCACCGCGTAACGGCTGGCGGTGCAGTTGCGTAGCATCTGCGCCATCCACAGGTATTGGTCGATGTCGGCGGTGGCCTTGATTGCCAATGGCGCGTGACGCTGCAACAGCCACTTGATGGCTTTGAGCGGTACGCCCGGCGCGGCCCACGGCGAGGCATAACCCGGCGAAACCTGCCCGGCGTTGGCGAAACTGGTTTCCATGGCCGCCGCTGGCTGACGGTCAACCACCGTCACCTCAAAGCCGGCCCGTGCCAGATAATAGGCACTGGCGGTACCGATGACGCCGCTACCCAAGACCAGAACGCGCATTTTCATATCCCTCATCGCGGCTTACCGCTGACGTTTAGTGTGCAGACCGAAGATGTGGGCAGTTTAAAAAAGATTAGCCAGTGCTTTTCACTATATAAGTGCCTATATTTGGCGACAATTCTCGGCAAAAACCCTTTTCACGGAGGCGCATCCCCTATGCGGACCAACACTCAGACCAAACGTGAGCTGGACAAGATCGACCGCAACATCCTGCGGATCCTGCAAGCGGACGGGCGCATTTCCTTTACCGAACTCGGGGAAAAGGTCGGTCTCTCCACCACGCCCTGCACCGAACGGGTACGGCGACTGGAGCGCGAAGGGATCATCATGGGCTACAACGCCCGCCTGAATCCGCAGCACCTCAAGGGTAGCTTGCTGGTGTTCGTCGAGATCAGCCTCGACTACAAATCCGGCGATACTTTCGAAGAGTTCCGACGCGCGGTGCTGAAACTGCCCCACGTACTGGAATGCCATTTGGTATCAGGGGACTTCGATTATCTGGTGAAAGCACGGATTTCCGAGATGGCCTCGTACCGCAAACTGCTGGGCGACATCTTGCTCAAGTTGCCGCATGTGCGCGAATCCAAGAGTTATATCGTGATGGAAGAAGTGAAAGAGAGCTTGAACCTGCCGATTCCGGATTGACCCACCCGATCATTCCCACGCTCCGCGTGGGAATGCAGCCCGGGACGCTCTGCGTCCCATCCAGAGCCGAACGCAGAGCGTCCGAAGAGGCATTCCCACGCAGAGCGTGGGAACGATCAAACCAGCACCTGCCGGGTAGAAGCCATGTATTCATGAATCTGCTTCTCGACCCGCGGATGGATCAGCTCCACCGGTCGCCGCCCGTTGGGGCATGGCAATGTCTTGGTGGTGCCGAACAGCCGACAGATCAGCGGTCGTTCGTCATACACCGTGCAGCCGTTGGGTCCCAGATGGACACAATTGAGTTCATCCATCGCCGCATCCTGCTCGGCCCGGGTCTTGCGCGGCAGGCGGGACATTTCTTCGGGCGAGGTGGTCACCGGCCCACAGCAGTCATGGCAGCCGGGCACGCACTCGAAAGAGGGAATCTGCTGGCGTAGCGCGCGAATCTTCTGACTGTTGCAACTCATCGAAGCGGTGACCAAATGTGGAATAGACCGGGATTCTGACGCAAAAGCCCCGATCCAGACAGCGCCAACCGACCGGTGTTGCCCGCGTCCGAAGCGGCGGCTTATGCTCCGTCAACTTTTTCAAACACACGCATCAGGATGACGGATATGAACGTCCCCGTTCAGCAACCTGCCCCGAGCCATCAACACGCGGCCTCTTATTACGCCGCCAGCAGCCTGCCTCAGCCCGATCTTGCGGTACTCACAGGTGAGCTGGTTGCGGACGTGTGCGTGGTGGGCGGCGGGTTCTCCGGGCTGAACACCGCGCTCGAACTGGCCGAACGCGGCTTCAGCGTGGTGCTGCTGGAAGCGCACAAGATCGGTTGGGGCGCCAGCGGACGCAATGGCGGGCAGTTGATTCGCGGCGTCGGCCATGGCCTCGATCAGTTCGCCAACGTGATCGGTGCAGACGGTGTGCGTCAGATGAAATTGATGGGCCTGGAAGCGGTGGAAATCGTCCGACAGCGGATTGAGCGTTTTCAGATCCCTTGCGACCTGACCTGGGGCTACTGCGATCTCGCCAACAAGGCTCAAGACCTGGAAGGCTTCGCCGAAGACGCCATCGAGCTGCACAGCCTCGGTTATCGTTACGAAACCCGTCTGCTGCAAGCCCACGAAATGCACAGCGTGGTGGGTTCCGACCGCTATGTCGGCGGTTTGATCGACATGGGCTCCGGGCATCTGCACCCACTGAACCTGGCACTGGGCGAAGCGGCCGCCGCCGGGCAATTGGGCGTGAAGCTGTTCGAACGATCGGCGGTGACCCGCATCGATTACGGCCCCGAGGTCAAAGTCCACACCGCCCAGGGTACGGTTCGCGCGAAGACGCTGGTGCTGGGTTGCAACGCCTACCTCAACGATCTCAATCCGCAACTCGGCGGCAAGGTGCTGCCCGCCGGCAGTTACATCATCGCCACCGAACCCTTGAGTGAAGAACAGGCTCACGCCTTGTTACCGCAAAACATGGCGGTCTGCGATCAACGGGTGGCGCTGGATTACTACCGACTCTCGGCCGACCGACGTTTGCTGTTCGGCGGTGCCTGCCATTATTCAGGGCGCGACCCGAAAGACATCGCCGCGTACATGCGACCGAAGATGCTGGCGGTGTTCCCGCAACTGGCCGGGGTGAAAATCGACTATCAATGGGGCGGGATGATTGGCATCGGCGCCAATCGCCTGCCGCAGATCGGTCGGCTCAAGGAGCAGCCGAATGTATATTACGCCCAGGCCTATTCCGGTCATGGGGTGAACGCCACGCATCTGGCGGGCAAGTTGTTGGCTGAGGCTATCAGCGGCCAGCAGAGCGGTGGTTTCGACCTGTTTGCCAAGGTGCCGCATATCACCTTCCCGGGTGGCAGGCATTTGCGTTCGCCGTTGTTGGCGCTGGGGATGTTGTGGCATCGGATGAAGGAGTTGGTCTGATCGGTTAGCTGCGTTCTTACGGGCCTCATCGCGGGCAAGCCCGCTCCCACAGGGATTAGCGGTGAACACAATTCTTGTGAACACCAGCAACCATTGTGGGAGCGGGCTTGCCCGCGATGAGGCCCGCAAGAACGTCATAGAACTCAGATCCGCCAGAACGGCTTAAGCCCCTCCTCCCGCGCCTGCTCCCGACTCAATCCGACATCCCTGAGCTGTTCCGGCGTCAATTCCAGCAACACCTTGCGCGTGTGCAGACGATGCCAGAACAGACCCCAGCGACCCAGGCCGGACGGTGCGTTGCGCATGACCGCCTCGCATGCACCGTTCTTTTGCCCTGCCGCCAGTTCCTGACTGTGTAACGTCAGCCGCACATCGCTCAAGCCGTTCATTTTCGTCGCTCCTGTTTACTTGGGTAGCCAGAGCTTTCATGATGCGCGGACGGCGAAAAGCATTACAGATTCAACGAATGTGTATTAACTCCATACAGATTTTCCGTTTCAGCCTCTGAATCACATATTTTCGCCCCATCTGTACTGGTTAACCGAATCACTCACACCGAGACTGCGCCATGACCCTTTACGTCAACCTCGCCGAGTTGCTCGGCACGCGTATCGAACAGGGCTTCTATCGCCCCGGCGACCGGTTACCCTCGGTGCGGGCATTGAGTGTCGAACACGGGGTCAGCCTGAGCACGGTGCAGCAGGCCTATCGAGTGCTGGAAGACGTTGGTCTGGCGATGCCCAAACCCAAGTCCGGCTACTTCGTGCCCGTAAGTCGCGAACTGCCGGAGCTGCCAGTAGTTGGCCGGCCGGCCCAGCGACCGGTGGATATTTCGCAGTGGGACCAGGTGCTGGAACTCATCCGCGCCGTGCCGCGCAAGGACGTCGTGCAACTGGGTCGCGGCATGCCGGACATCACCACGCCGACCATGAAACCGCTGCTGCGCAGCCTGGCGCGAATCAGCCGTCGGCAGGACATGCCCGGTCTGTATTACGACAACATCTATGGCACCCTTGAATTGCGCGAGCAGATCGCTCGCCTGATGCTCGACTCCGGCTGCCAGTTGAGCGCCAACGATCTGGTGATCACTACCGGTTGCCACGAAGCACTGTCCACCAGCATCCGCGCCATCTGCGAGCCGGGTGACATCGTCGCCGTGGATTCGCCGAGCTTTCACGGCGCCATGCAGACGCTCAAAGGCCTGGGCATGAAAGCGCTGGAAATCCCCACCGACCCGCTCACCGGCATTAGCCTCGAAGCTTTGGAACTGGCATTGGAGCAATGGCCGATCAAGGCCATACAGTTGACTCCCAACTGCAACAACCCGCTTGGCTACATCATGCCGGAGGCGCGCAAACGTGCGTTGTTGACGCTCGCACAGCGTTTCGACGTGGCGATTATCGAGGACGATGTGTATGGCGAACTGGCCTACACCTACCCTCGCCCACGCACGATCAAATCCTTCGACGAAGACGGCCGCGTCCTGCTCTGCAGTTCTTTTTCCAAGACCCTGGCACCAGGCCTGCGCATTGGTTGGGTCGCACCGGGCCGTTATCTGGAACGGGTGCTGCACATGAAGTACATCAGCACGGGCTCTACCGCGCCGCAACCGCAGATTGCGATTGCCGAATTCCTCAAGGCCGGGCACTTCGAACCACATTTGCGGCGGATGCGCACGCAATACCAGCGCAATCGCGACGCGATGATCGACTGGGTGACCCGCTATTTCCCCACCGGTACCCGGGCCAGCCGTCCGCAAGGCAGCTTCATGCTGTGGGTCGAACTGCCGGAGGGCTTCGATACCCTGAAACTCAATCGGGCGCTGCATGATCAAGGCGTACAGATTGCTGTCGGCAGTATCTTTTCCGCCTCGGGCAAATACCGCAATTGCCTGCGAATGAACTACGCGGCCAAAACAACCCCGCAGATCGAAGAAGCAGTGCGCAAGGTCGGTGCGACAGCTATCAAATTGCTGGCTGAGGGCTGAACGATCAGTCCAGCTGAAATCGTCCCCATGCCTGGAACGGGGTTATGTCGCGAACGCGTGTCGCTTGTGGGGAGACGAGGGTTTCGATATCCAGTTCCAGGCGCCAATGCTGGCCAGCCAGAGGCTGACCGTCGAGCCTGGGTCGGATGCGATCGCCTGGCCGCAGCAGCGCTACGTTGTGCGCGCCATCGGATTCTCTTAACCAGTTGACTGCCTGGCCATCGAGTCGTGTAGCAACCAGACGCATCTGCATAAAGCCCGGCCCGAACCGATAGTGCTGCGCGTCGACAGCCGGCGCCTCGAACCGTAGCGTCATCGGTTGCGGCTCGCTGCATTGCACGTTCAGATATATCCGCCGAATGCCGAAACTCAGAGCCGACCCCGTATTCGACGCCTGCAAGCCATCACGGGTATGCGAACCATAATCCAGCACCATGGGATTGAGCTGCATCGTGCAGTCCGCCTGCGCATAACTTGGTAGCGCGACCGGCCACAATGCCAGCAACAAGAGCCTGACAAAATCTTTCATGAACGTCCTCTGGATCAACTATCACCCGCCCGACAGGTCACTTCGGCGGTCTGGTAAGGCGCGGTGGTTTCTGGGAGTTGGCGGGTGTCGAACTCAAGCAGGCAGCGACGATCGTCGGGCAACGTCAATTGCAGCCCAAGCCACTCGGGAGCATCGGCGATGTACACCAGACCGGTCTCAACCACACTGGTCAGGTACACACCCTCGCTGTCGTACACCGCCCCTCCCTTGGGTACCCATTGCCCGGCCTCGGTTCGCACATGCAGCATCAGCCGGCGGGCGCTGCTCAGCTTAAAGTCGAGTCGAGGTACCGCGCCGCGTCCGGTTTCGATTTCCTGAAAACCATTGAGCACTTCGACATTACGCGGCAGGCTGACGGTGTCTATTTCCAGACGACTGCTCTGGTACGCCGGCAGGCTGGCCGCTACCGCCCTGCCAGTGCCATCGGTCCAGACCGGTCCCTGAGGCGTGCTGATTTTTACCCCGGCATCGGAGCCAATCTTCAGCAGACCAAAAGTATCGCGCAGTGCATAAGGTGATGGCGTGAGTCCACTTTCGTGAACAGCCACACCGCCGCGCAACGCGAAATCATAGCTGCGGGTGCCGACACTGCTGTGCGAATAGCCGAGGTCGACACTGGTGTAACGAGGCAGCAGACTGATGCGCCCGTCGAGATTTGTCTGACCGGTATCGGCACGTTCGGCATTGATGCTGTAGCTCGATGTCTCGCTGACTTGTTCGTTGTAACGTGCGCCGGTGCGCATCCCCTGCTGGCGATCCTGACGACCGTATACCCTCAGACTACGGTTTCGCCCGAGGGGAAAGCCAAGGGTGGCGTAAACGCCGGTACCGCGATCATCGTCACCACTTTCGCGCTGCACATTCAGCGACAGGTTGGCAGCACCGAATTCCCGAGACCATGAAGCACTGATCCGCGATCGATCCGAGCTACCGGCCATGGCATAGCGGGTCATCGAACCACTGAACGCGCCCCAATGCCGATCTGAATAATTAACTGAAGCCCCCCATTGACGTTCTGCCCGGCCATAAGGGTCATCGTTCAGAGATTCCGACCCGATGTCCGCCAAGGTTCGAAACCCGTTAGTGCGCTGAGCTGCGGTCAAGCTGGCGGACAAGCCGGGGCCCAACGAGGTGCTGAAAGTCGCCTGCAGGCTTTGGCCCTGCCCCGCTGACGCTGTACGCGAACTCAAGTGCTGAATGCTCACCATCGAGTCGCGCGTCAAGGCTTGTTGCACTCCCCAGCCCAATGACTGATAGGCGCTGCTCCCCATCCAACCGGCGGTGAATAACGAGTCCGAGCCCCACTGCCAATCCTTGCTGGCGGCAAAAAACGAGGGTGTCTCACGCTCGTCATGGGTGAACCGCCGCACCTGGCCCGCCGCGATGGCGAAGCCCGGTGGGGTCAACCCACTCAGCGGACGCACATTGGCTGCCGGCACCCGGAAGTGGCGCTGTTCGCCGCTTTCTTCGATGACTGTGACTTCAAGGTCCAGTTGAAGGCTGAGTACAGGTATATCGCGCAAGGTGAATGGCCCAGCGGGAACCAGGGTGGTGTAAATCACGACACCGCTTTGGCGCACTTCTATCCGTGACGGTGAGTAAGCTATCCCTTCGACCGCCGTTCCGACGCCGAGACCTTCCTGACTGCGCAAGGCGAACGCTGTTTCCGGCAGGACCTGGATGCCGGTAAAGGGCTCACCGGCAAACAGCGACGAACGCATATTGAGCTGGCCAAGTTGTACATTGGCCTGATAACGCTCCCAGGTTCGCGATGCCTGGGTGTACAACGTTTCAAACCGCGCCACCCCCTCGAAGGCAGTGTAATTCTGGCGACTGCGCACGACCCAGTCTCCGGCATTGAATCCCAGTTCCGTACCCAGGTTGCGATACTGCCTGGAGGCGTCCGCGCCTGAGCTGGAAACCACTAGCGCGTCATAGTTCAACACCCCCGCCACACCACCTGACGCCCAGTTTCGCTGTAGCCGAGGCTGCGCGAGCAACAGATCAGTGGGAACCAGAAGCGCCACTTGTTGCTGGCCTGGAGAGAGTCGCACCTGCGCAGCGGCTATCCCCTCGGTTGCCCGTAAACACGCTTTGTCGTCAGCACTGTCGGGCAAACCTGGCGGCGCAGCAATACCGGCATAATCGAGCAGGTTCGCATCAAGGCATAACTGGCCTTCGTCATCGAAGGTGGCCAACACCTGCCCGATGGGCGAGCCATTGACCTGCAAGAGGACTCGCGTACGGCCGGCCTGAAAACGGGGTAAATCGCGAAAATGCTCGGCGACTTTCGGGTCGATGCCCCGGGCCTCAAGCACCGCGCGATCGAATTCGATCGGCGTTTCGCCCCAGGCTTTTCCTGTCACATCAATCACCAGAATCAGACTGCCGACCCAGCAACGTAAGCCGCCATACCAAGGATTGCGGCGACTCATTATCGGCGGCTCAACGGCGCATCATGGCTGTCGACGGCGAATCCATAAGTAGTCGCGGGAAAAATCCGCACATGGGTGCCCAACGTCGACACGGCGGTGAGCGTCAGTACTTCGCCGGGCAGAATGTAGGTGCGCCCGAGATCGAGCATCGCGCCACTGGGGATCAAGCTCACCGATTTGGCGAGCCGCACTACATAGGGGCCGGGATTGCTCACTTGCACCCGGTCGCCAACAACGCTCCAGAGCAGATGTTTCCAGGGCGCGCGGTCCACTGCCAAGTTGGCCGGGCGCAAGATCACCGGAATGTTCTGCCGCACGCCCAGGCTGAGCCGAGCACCGTCGGCGCCTTGACGAGGCTTTATTCCCTCGAACACCACCCGTTTCAGGCGTTCGGTTTCCAGAGATTTAGTGCTGCGCAAGATGAACCTGACCTGCTGGCTCTGCCCCGGCTCAACCCGGGCCACGGGTGGAGTCAGCAGCAACAGCGGTTCGTCATCCTCTGCGATGTGTTCGATCGTGCTGTGGAGCAATGCCGGTTGTTCGTCGGAGTTTTTGACATTGAGGGTCGCTTCGCCCAATGCCTCATCGACTATTACGACAGGGGTTTGCGGCACCATGCCAGCCGCCATCGCCAGCGCACTGAAAAATGACAGGCACAGGGCCGCAATGGCACCGAGCGCCTGCAAAGATTTAGGGGGACACATGAAGTTCTCCAGAGGGCATCGACCAGCACGGCGAACGCAATGCCTGTCGATGCCCGATAACACGCCAGGAAACGGCCAATAGCGGTATGACCGTCAGCCCGTTATGCAGCGTCGGCTCAGAGGTAGAACACGTCGAACGTCACCGAACCGTCGAGGGGAAACTCGTCGGTGGTCGCGGGCAGTTCGGAGGTCGGGCGAATAGCCGCAGCCACTTTCATCGGAAAGACATGCAGACGCGCGGCGGCCGGGCCGGCTGCTGCACCAGGCCCCCAGGAATACGAAACCGGGGCGTTGGACATCAGGCCGCTGACCGGAACTCGCCATACCGGATTGGCCGGAGAGCGCACCAGGAAAGTCTGCGGGTTGCCATCGGTCAGGGGCTGGCCGGTCAGTAGGCCGAAACCGCCGATGCCGACGCCATTCGTGCTGCCGAGGCCATAGTAAAGTTGATCACCGGAGCGGCCATTGAACGTGAGGCCCGGCACTTTGGTACCGCCCCGATTGTCCGTGACTGCAATCTCCACCGCAGCGGGTGCGTCGCATGCGATCTTCAACGTGATGTCTCGCGGCGGGAGATCGTTTTGTGTTGTCGCGCTCAACGTCGAGGAAAAGATCCGCCCCAGATCGACGTTACTGCCACCGGCGAAAGCAGGAATGCAGGAAGTCGGAATGACCGTACCGCTGATATTCAGGTCGACACTTGCCGCTTGAACGGTTAATGGAGCGATGGCTGCTGTTAAAGCGGCCATCAAAACAAGCTTCTTCATAAACACTTACCTGTGAATGGATGAAAGTACCAACGCGTCGAATGCAGCGGGAAATCAGGCTTTCTTCCGACACGTCGAATACCCGGCGATCATTCCGTTTCTTGTAGGTTTTTTATGTAGGGGAAGTCGCCATATCAATTGGGCATCGGCGACAGAACCTGTGGCTCTTTTCGTTTCTCACCGTCGGATCCGATCAATCACAGTCATGCCACCCTTCAAACGTGTGCGATCCCAATGCCGTGCCATACTTCCGTTGACCCCGACGCGAGAAATCCTGCCTTGATACTCATTCCGGTCCGGCCCTTCGCTTTGTTGCTCGCCTTGTTGCTCGGCAGTTGCACCAGCCTTGATGTCGTCCGAGAACCGAGTCAGGCCCTACCGGCGGCGAACTCGGCGTTCGGCCGGTCGATCCAGGCACAGGCTGCCCCCCATGAGGGCCAATCGGGTTTTCGCTTGCTCTCCGATAGCGCCGAGGCCTTCACCGCCCGCGCCGAGCTGATTCGCAACGCCCAAAGCAGCCTCGATCTGCAGTACTACATCGTCCATGACGGCATCAGCACACGAATACTGGTGAGCGAGCTGCTCAAGGCCGCCGACCGCGGCGTGCGGGTGCGGATTCTGCTCGACGACACCACCAGCGATGGCCTGGACCGGATCATCGCGACCCTCGCCGCCCATCCGAAGATTCAGATCCGCGTATTCAACCCGCTGCACCTGGGCCGCAGCACCGTCGTTACGCGAACGATGGGCCGGTTCTTCAACCTGTCGCAGCAACACCGGCGCATGCACAACAAACTGTGGGTGGCGGACAACAGCGCGGCTATCGTTGGAGGGCGTAACTTGGGGGACGAGTATTTCGATGCCGAGCCCAACCTGAATTTCACCGACATCGACATGCTCAGTGTCGGCCCGGTTGCAGAGCAGTTGGGACACAGCTTCGACCAGTACTGGAACAGCGCCCTGAGCAAGCCGATCGAGCAGTTTCTCTCGACCAAGCCGACAGCCAGGGATCTGAGAAACACCCGGGTCCGACTGGACGAATCCCTGGAGGAAACGCGCAAACAGAACCACGCGCTTTATCAGCAGTTAATGGCCTACACCACTCACCCGCGCCTGGATGTCTGGCGCCGGGAGCTGATCTGGGCCTGGAACCAGGCATTGTGGGACGCACCGAGCAAGGTGCTGTCCGACGGCGAACCTGACCCGCACTTGCTGCTGACCACCCAGTTGGCGCCCGAGCTCAATGGGGTCAGCAAAGAGCTGATCATGGTCTCGGCCTACCTGGTACCCGGCCAACCGGGGCTGGTTTACCTGACCGGTCGCGCCGATGCCGGCGTATCGATCAGTGTGCTGACCAACTCACTGGAAGCCACCGACGTACCAGCCACGCACGGTGGTTACGCGCCTTATCGCAAAGCCTTGCTGGAGCATGGGGTGCAGCTGTTCGAATTACGCCGTCAGCCCGACGACAATGGAGACAACGGCGGTAGCGGATCGAACCTGTTTCACGGCGGCAGTAGCTCCTACCGTAGTTCTGACTCCAGCCTGCACAGCAAGGCGATGATTTTCGACCAACAGAAAGCCTTCATCGGCTCGTTCAATTTCGACCCGCGCTCGGTACTGTGGAACACCGAAGTCGGGGTACTGGTGGACAACCCGCAGCTCGCCGGACGAGTGCGTGAACTGGCACTGGAGGGTATGGCGCCTGCCCTGAGCTATCAGGCCCGGCTGGAAAAGGGTCAAATCGTCTGGGTCACCGAAGATGACGGCAAGCCGCACACATTGACCAAAGAACCAGGGGGTTGGTGGCGGCGTTTCAATTCATGGCTCAGCAGCATGGTCGGCCTGGAGCGGATGCTGTAGTCAGAAGGCTGGTGATGAATTGTGGCGAGGGAGCTTGCTCCCGTTCGGCTGCGCAGCAGTCGCAAATCGGCATCCGTGTTCTATTTGAATAAGCGGTGGGCATGATTCAGGGCCGCTGCGCGACCCGACGGGAGCAAGCTCCCTCGCCACAGGCAAGCTCCCTCGCCACAGGGTTGTGCAGCGCTCAGGCTGGTTCGGCAACCACACCAAACGCCCCTTGCCGCGACACCAGAATCACCAACCCCAACGCGCCCGCCGCCATTAGCAATGGCAAGGCATGCCCGCTGATCCACTGGCTCCCGGCACCGGCCGCCAAGGGCCCGATCAGGCAACCAATTCCCCATAACTGTGCGATATGGGCATTGGCGCGCACCAAGGCATCGTCGCGATAGCGCTCGCCAATCAAGATCAGCGACAAGGTGAACAAACCGCCGGCACTGGCACCAAACAATACCCACAACGGCCAGATCACTAACGTGTCGATCAGCAACGGAATCGCCAGGCTCGACAGCAACAAGAGCATCGCACAGCCGGTGAACAACGTACGCCGTGACAAGCGATCGGCCAGCGCACCAATCGGCAACTGCAGCAAGGCATCACCCACCACCACGGTACTGACCATCGCCAAGGCGATTTCCGTGGTGAAGCCCTGACGCAGGCAATAGACCGGCAGCAAGGTCAGGATCATCGCTTCGAACGCCGCGAACAGCGACACCGCCCAGGCAATCGCCGGCAAGCCGCGGCAGAAGGTCAACAAGTCACCGAGGGTTACGCTGCAAGCTTCGCTGGTGGGTGCGCCGCTGCGGCCCAACAGCAGGAACGGTGACGTCATCAGCAAACCGACGCCGACCCAGAAACCATAATCATGCTCGGTGCCCAACGCCCCCAACAGTAACGGCCCGGCCAGCTGACTCAACGCGTAACTGCTGCCGTACAGCGCCACCAGTCGACCGCGCCATTGCTCAACCACCAGTTGATTGATCCAGCTTTCACCGAGGATAAAGACGAGGGTCAGGATCACCCCGATCATCAACCGCAACACCAACCAGACCGGATAGCTCGGCCACACTGCCAACAACCCGATGGACACCGCCCCGGCCCACAGGCACAGGCGCATCAGATTGGCCGTGCCAAGACGGGCCGCGAGGTGGCTGGAGACTTTCGCCCCCAGCAGTACGCCAATGGCCGGCATCGCCGCCATCACGCCGATCGCGAACGAGCCGTAACCCCAGCCTTCCAGACGCAGCGATACCAACGGCATGCTGACACCCAGGGCCAGGCCGACACTCAAGACAGACGCCAAAACGGCGAAATACGTCGCCCAACGCATGTTCCACACTCCTGTGGATATTTTATGTACAGCACAAAACACTGTGGGAGCAGGCTTGCTCGCGAAGAGGCCATCACATCCAACATTGATGTTGGCTGTTACACCGCCTTCGCGAGCAAGCCCGCTCCCACAGGGGATCTGTGTCGTTCAGGAGCCCAATTTACATTCGGGCTCCTTTACTGACTTACAACTTGATCCAGGTCGCCTTCAGCTCGGTGTACTTGTCGAACGCGTGCAGCGATTTGTCGCGACCGTTGCCGGACTGTTTGAAGCCACCGAACGGCGCGGTCATGTCGCCGCCGTCGTACTGATTGACCCACACGCTACCTGCACGCAAAGCCTTGGCGGTCAGGTGAGCCTTGGAGATGTCGGCGGTCCAGACTGCAGCGGCCAGACCGTAAGGCGTGTCGTTGGCGATCTGGATGGCTTCTTCAGCGCTGTCGAAGGTGATGACCGACAACACCGGACCAAAGATTTCTTCCTGAGCAATTTTCATCGCGTTGCTCACGCCATCGAAAATCGTCGGCTCAACGTAAGTGCCACCGGTTTCCTGAAGAATGCGCTTGCCGCCCGCCACCAGTTTGGCGCCATCGGTGTGACCGGACTCAATGTAAGACAACACAGTGTTCATCTGCTGGGTGTCCACCAGCGCACCGACATTGGTGGCCGGGTCCAGCGGGTTGCCCGGCTTCCAGGTTTTCAGGGCCTCGATCACCAGCGGCAGGAATTTGTCCTTGATCGAACGCTCGACCAGCAGGCGCGAACCGGCGGTGCAGACTTCGCCCTGGTTGAAGGCGATGGCACCGGCAGCGGCTTCGGCGGCGGCTTGCAGGTCCGGCGCATCGGCGAACACGATATTCGGGCTCTTGCCGCCAGCTTCGAGCCAGACGCGCTTCATGTTCGATTCGCCGGAGTAGATCAGCAGTTGCTTGGCGATCTTGGTCGAACCGGTAAACACCAGGGTGTCGACGTCGTTGTGCAGGGCCAGGGCCTTGCCGACGGTATGACCGTAGCCCGGCAGCACGTTCAGCACACCTTTCGGGATACCGGCTTCAACCGCCAGCGCCGCAATGCGGATCGCTGTCAGCGGCGATTTTTCGGAAGGCTTGAGGATCACCGAGTTACCGGTGGACAGCGCCGGGCCGAGCTTCCAGCAGGCCATCATCAACGGGAAGTTCCACGGCACGATTGCGCCGACCACGCCGACCGGCTCGCGAGTCACCAGACCCAGCTGATCGTGCGGGGTGGCAGCGACTTCGTCGTAGATCTTGTCGATGGCTTCACCGCTCCAGCTCAGGGCTTGCGCCGCGCCGGGAACGTCGATGTACAGGGAATCGCTGATTGGCTTGCCCATGTCCAGGGTTTCGAGCAGGGCCAGCTCTTCGGCGTGCTGTTTGAGCAGGCCGGCAAAACGAATCATGGTGGCTTTGCGTTTGGTCGGCGCCAGGCGCGACCAGGCGCCGGAATTGAAAGTCGCGCGGGCGTTGTCCACGGCACGCTGGGCGTCAGCGGCGTCACAGCTGGCAATCTTGCCCAGCAGACGGCCATCGACCGGGCTGATGCACTCGAAGGTCTCGCCGGAGACGGCATCGGTGTATTCGCCATTGATGTAGGCGCGGCCTTCGATCTTCAGATCGCGAGCCCGCTGCTCCCAGTCGGCACGAGTCAGGGTGGTCATTCGAGTGTCCTCCTCTTATTGAATACGAGTGCCCCGCGTTCTATGTGGGCGCTGTCAGGAATTCTGCCCGGCCAGCCTGCTTTTCGGCTCAAGGCAACCATTACCCTAAACCAGCGGCCGGTGAAGTTTCAATATATTTGACACAAGGCTGGCAAACGGCCTTGCGATGTTCATTTTAATAAACATAGACTTTCAATTTTCCAGCGCAATCACGGGGGAATACCAGCATGAGCATTCAGGATATCGTCGATTTCAGCCAGGCCAACACCCAGCCCGATCGTTACCGGCCCGACCCTGCAAAAGTCCTCAAGGGCGACCCCGAGCAAGCGGTGTACAACCACTACAACAGCCCGTGCGGCCAGATGAGTGCAGGTGTTTGGGAAGGCGAAGTCGGCCAGTGGCGAGTGAACTACACCGAGCACGAATACTGCGAAATCCTTCAGGGGGTTTCAGTGCTGCGCGACGACGATGGCAATGCCAAGACCTTGCGTGTAGGTGATCGCTTCGTGATCCCGGCGGGCTTTCGTGGGACTTGGGAAGTGCTGGAGCCTTGCCGCAAGATTTATGTGGTGTTTGAACAGAAGGCTTGAGGAGTTGTGCTGCCCCGGCCGCCCCCTTCGCGAGCAAGCCCGCTCCCACATTTGATCTGCGTCGTTCACAAATCCAATGTGGGAGCGGGCTTGCTCGCGAAGGGGCCGGTCCAGGCAATACAAAATAGACAGGCACAAAAAAGGCCCGCATCTCGCGATACGGGCCTTTTTCGTAAGAGGGAAAAATCAATTACTTGATTTTGCCTTCTTTGTAGATCACGTGCTTACGAACAACCGGATCAAATTTCTTGATCTCGATTTTGTCCGGAGTAGTGCGCTTGTTCTTGTCGGTAGTGTAGAAGTGACCAGTACCGGCGCTCGAAATCAAACGAATCAATTCACGCATGATTAGCTCCCTTAGATCTTGCCGGCTTTGCGGATTTCGGCCAGCACGACAGTGATGCCACGCTTGTCGATGATACGCATGCCTTTGGCAGATACGCGCAGACGCACGAAACGTTTCTCTTCTTCAACCCAGAAGCGGTGATGCTGCAGGTTCGGCAGGAAACGACGACGGGTTTTGTTGTTTGCGTGGGAAATGTTATTCCCAGTCACCGGACCCTTACCGGTAACTTGACATACTCTCGACATGCCTCAGCCCTCTAAAACCACATGCCCAACCCGGCATGGGTTGGCCGCTTAATCTCTCAGTCATTTGGCGCCAGGCGCCGCGTTTCTTTAGAGGTCTTACCGGCTACACCTACAGTGAAGGAACCGGGCCCCTAGAAAAGAGCGCTGCTTTATACCAGAAAGACTGAAGAGCAACAACATTCCGTGTGCGCGGACTTAATAAATTCCCCATTTTTCGGCCACCGGGCGCCTTGGATAAAGGCTGTCGCCGATTAAGACCGCTCGTCGCAGAGAATCGGCCAACCGACCGATTCCGGGTTTTCCTCGGTCCGCATCACCGAAACAAGCGCACATAGTCCCCTTAAAATGAAAAAGGGGATAGTCATTTGCAAAAGAGCCCACTAGGGTAAGACTTTTCCAGACTGCACTTGCAGATGGGCCTTCGATCTGTAAAGGAATCCGACCATGCGCCTCGCTGCCCTACCGCTGCTGCTCGCCCCGCTTCTACTGAGCCCACAGGCTATGGCCGCCGCCCTGAGCGTCTGCACCGAAGCCAGCCCGGAAGGGTTCGATGTGGTGCAATACAACTCGCTGACCACCACCAACGCCTCGGCCGATGTGCTGATGGACCGCCTGGTGGACTTCGACACGGCCAGCGGCAAAGTGGTCGCCAGCCTTGCGGAAAGCTGGGAAGTCACGCCCGATGGCCTGACCTACGTCTTCAAATTGCACCCGCAGGTGAAATTTCATCGCACCGAATACTTCAGCCCGACGCGTGAACTGACCGCCGAAGACGTGAAGTTCAGCTTCGACCGCATGCTCGACCCGGCGAACCCATGGCACAAAGTCGCCCAAAGCGGTTTCCCGCACGCCCAGTCGATGCAGTTACCCGCGCTGATCAAGAAGATCGACGCATTGGACCCGCTTACCATCCGCTTCACCCTCGATCACCCGGACTCGACTTTCCTGCCCACCCTGAGCATGGGTTTCGCCTCGATCTATTCGGCCGAATACGCCGACCAACTCATGAAGGCCGGCACTCCGGAAAAGCTCAACAGCCAGCCGATCGGCAGCGGCCCGTTCATCTTCACGCGTTTCCAGAAAGACGCCTCGATTCGCTACAAAGCCAACCCGGATTACTTTCGTGGCAAGCCGTCGGTGGACCCGCTGATCTTTGCCATCACTCCGGATGCCAACGTGCGTTTGCAGAAATTGCGCCGCAACGAATGCCAGATCGCCCTGTCACCCAAGCCTCTGGATGTACGGGCCGCGCTGAAAGAGCCAACCTTGAAAGTCGAAAAGACTGACGCCTTCATGACCGCCTTCGTCGGCATCAACAGCCAGCATCCGCCGCTGGATAAACCTGAAGTACGCCAGGCGATCAATCTAGCGTTCGACAAGGCCAACTATGTCAAAGCCGTGTTCGAAGACACCGCCGAACCCGCCAACGGCCCATATCCGCCCAACACCTGGAGCTACGCCAAAGGCTTGCCGGGCTACTCGCACGACGTCGAAAAGGCCCGTGCGCTGATGGCCAAGGCCGGACTCAAGAATGGTTTCCAGACCACCATCTGGACCCGCCCTTCCGGCAGCCTGCTGAACCCCAATCCGAGCCTCGGGGCGCAATTGCTGCAGTCCGATCTGGCGGAAATCGGCATCCAGGCCGAGATTCGAGTGATCGAATGGGGCGAACTGATTCGCCGCGCCAAGGCCGGCGAGCACGATCTACTGTTCATGGGCTGGGCAGGCGACAACGGCGACCCGGATAACTTCCTCACACCGCAGTTTTCCTGCGCGGGGGTCAAATCCGGCACCAACTTCGCCCGCTACTGCAACCAGGACCTGGACAAGCTGATCAGCGCCGGCAAGACCACCGGCGAGCAAGGTGTGCGCACCAAGCTTTACGAACAGGCCCAGGCGCTGATCCAGCAACAGGCGTTGTGGCTGCCACTGGTGCACCCGACAGCCTTCGCGCTGACACGTAAGGATGTGCAGGGCTATCAGGTCAGTCCGTTTGGCCGGCAGGACTACTCAAAAATCAGCTTCAAGCCATAAGCGGCAAGCGGCAAGCATTCCGCGCACTGCTCCAGCTTGCCGCTTGAAACTTGAAGCTTGCCGCTGCCTCCCTCACATCCACCCGTACTCGGCCATGGACAGCGGATCGCCGTCACCGACGATGAAATGATCGAGTACCCGCACATCGATCAGGTCCAGCGCCTCTTGCAGACGCTTGGTCAGCATTCGGTCGGCCTGACTGGGATCGGGGTTACCCGACGGATGGTTGTGGCACAGGATCAGCGCTGCGGCGTTATGGGCCAGAGCGCGTTTGACCACCTGCCGGGGATAGACGCTGGTGTTGTCGATGGAGCCGCGGAACAGCGCTTCGAACGCCAATACCCGGTGCTTGGAATCCAGAAACAGGCAGCCAAACACCTCGTGGGGCTCATGGCGGAGCATCGACTTCAGATAATCACGCACAGCCTGCGGATTTTCCAACGCCGACTTATAGCGCGAGCGTTCAGCCAAATGCCGTCTGCCCATTTCCTGAACTGCCTGCAACTGAGCGAATTTCGCAGGGCCGAGCCCTAACTGTTTGCTGAATGTTTTTTGATCAGCCTCCAGTAGCGAACGCAGGCCGCCAAACTGAGTCAACAAATGTCGCGCCAGATCTACCGCACTTTTGCCGGATACGCCGGTACGCAAAAAAATCGCCAGCAGTTCGGCGTCCGAAAGACTCCCCGAGCCTAACTCCAGTAACCTCTCCCGCGGCCGCTCGGCCGCCGGCCAATCGCGAATGCTCATAACACCTCCATGTCTGTGGGCGCCGCTGTTCCGTAGCGGTCGCTGTGATATCGTAGCCCATCTTTTTTGCAGGCGATTTCACTCCTGGGGAGGGGGTATCGCCATGCAGTCATCAACGAAATGAAAGGCAGACCTATGCAGCGGCTGTATCGGAAACGCATCGTTCTGGGCGTCGGCGGCGGTATTGCTGCCTACAAGAGCGCCGAGCTGGTTCGCCGCCTGATCGACCAGGGCGCAGAAGTGCGCGTGGTCATGACCCGCGGCGGCAGCGAATTCATTACCCCGCTGACCATGCAGGCCTTGTCCGGGCATCCGGTCCATCTCGATTTGCTGGACCCTGCGGCCGAAGCCGCGATGGGCCACATCGAGCTGGCCAAATGGGCCGACCTGGTGCTGATCGCCCCCGCCACCGCGGACCTGATCGCCCGCCTGGCCCAAGGCATCGCCGACGACCTGCTGACCACGCTGGTGCTGGCCACCGACGCGGTGGTCGCGGTGGCGCCAGCGATGAACCAGGCCATGTGGCGCGACCCGGCGACCCAGGCCAACCTGCACACCCTCGAAAGCCGTGACCTCAAGGTCTTCGGCCCGGCCTCCGGCAGCCAGGCCTGCGGCGACGTCGGCATGGGCCGCATGCTCGAAGCCACCGACCTCGCCCAGTGCGCGGCAGACTGCTTCCAGCGCCAGGCGCTGACCGGTAAACATGTGCTTATCACCGCCGGCCCGACCCAGGAAAACATCGACCCGGTGCGCTACATCACCAACCACAGCTCCGGGAAAATGGGCTTCGCCCTGGCCGAGGCCGCGGTAGAAGCCGGCGCTCGCGTAACCCTGATCACAGGTCCCGTGCACCTGCCGACCCCGGATCGCGTCACGCGTATCGACGTGGTCAGTGCCCGCGACATGCTCGCCGCCTGCGAAGCGGCGATCCCTTGCGACCTGTTCATCGCCTCTGCTGCGGTCGCGGACTACCGTCCGGAAGTCGTCGCCCCACAGAAACTCAAGAAAGACCCTACGAACGGCGACGGCTTGTTGCTACAGATGGTGCGCAACCCAGACATCCTGGCCACCATCGCCACCCGTCCCGACCGTCCGTTCAGTGTCGGTTTCGCCGCCGAAACCGAACACTTGCTCGATTACGCTGCACGCAAGTTGAAAGACAAGAACCTCGATCTGATCGTCGCCAATGACGTCGCGAACCCGAGTATTGGCTTCAACAGCGAAGAAAACGCCTGCAGCGTGATCGACCGTGAGCTGCACGCCACACTCTTCGCCCAGACCAGCAAGAGCAAAATTGCTCGCCAGCTGATCACTTTTATCGCCGAACGTCTGAACCAGGTTTAATTTACATGCACGCTTTGCAAGCCAAGATCCTCGACCCCCGCATCGGTACCGAATTTCCGCTGCCGCAGTACGCCACGCCAGGCTCCGCCGGCCTCGACCTGCGCGCCATGCTGGAAAAAGACACCGTCATCAAGCCGGGCGAAACCCTGCTGATCCCTACCGGCCTGTCGGTGTACATCGGCGATCCGGGCCTGGCGGCGTTGATTCTGCCGCGCTCGGGCCTGGGCCATAAGCACGGCATCGTGCTGGGCAATCTGGTCGGCCTGATCGACTCCGATTACCAGGGCCCGCTGATGGTGTCGTGCTGGAACCGTGGCCAGACCGATTTCAACATGGTGGTAGGCGAACGCCTGGCCCAATTGGTGCTGGTGCCGGTAGTCCAGGCGCATTTTGAAATGGTCGAAGAGTTCGTCGAAACCCAGCGTGGTACCGGCGGTTTCGGACACTCGGGCAGCCACTAATCATCAGCATTCAGGCTGGGAGCGCTGCCCGGCCTGACCTGTCCTCTGCATTTTAAGGATGAAAATTGCAAAGACGTCATCTGGAAGGTTTACCACTGGAAATCAAGGCATTGGCCGGCCAATTGCTCGCCGATGCTGATGGCATGGCCTTTACACACCACGAACTCTCTGCCGAAAACGCCGTCATACCCTTCAGTTTGAGCCAGCCCACGAGTTTTTCGCAGGCTTGTCCAGCCACTTTAGAGATGGAGCATTTCCAGAAATGAGCACCCCAGCCCAAGTCGCACCCAAGTTCCCCGACAGCATCTTCCGCGCCTACGACATTCGTGGCACCGTCCCGGAATTCTTGAACGCTGAAACAGCTTATTGGCTTGGTCGCGCCATCGGCTCCCAGAGCCTGGCCCAGAACGAACCCAACGTATCCGTCGGCCGTGACGGTCGCCTGTCCGGTCCGGAACTGGTCGAACAACTGATCAAAGGTCTCGCCGACAGCGGTTGCCACGTCAGCGACGTCGGCCTGGTGCCAACGCCTGCGCTGTACTACGCCGCCAACGTACTGGCCGGCAAATCCGGCGTGATGCTCACCGGCAGCCACAACCCGTCGAATTACAACGGCTTCAAGATCGTCATCGCTGGCGACACCTTGGCCAACGAACAGATCCAGGCCCTGCACGACCGCCTCAAGACCAACAACCTGAGCAGCGGCAAGGGCAGCATCACCCAGGTCGAGATCCTCGACCGCTACAACACCGAAATCGTCCAGGACATCAAACTGGCCCGCCGCCTGAAAGTGGTGGTCGATTGCGGCAACGGCGCGGCCGGCGTGATCGCCCCGCAGCTGATCGAAGCCCTGAACTGCGAAGTCATCCCGCTGTTCTGCGAAGTCGATGGCAACTTCCCGAACCACCACCCGGACCCGGGCAAGCCTGAAAACCTCGTGGACCTGATTGCCAAGGTCAAGGAAACCAACGCTGACCTGGGCCTGGCTTTCGACGGCGACGGCGACCGTGTGGGCGTTGTCACCAACACCGGCAGCATCGTCTTCCCTGATCGCCTGTTGATGCTGTTCGCCCGCGACGTCGTGGCGCGCAATCCGGACGCGGAAATCATCTTCGACGTCAAATGCACCCGCCGCCTGATTCCGCTGATCAAGGAATACGGCGGTCGTCCGCTGATGTGGAAGACCGGTCACTCGTTGATCAAAAAGAAAATGAAACAATCCGGCGCCCTGTTGGCCGGCGAAATGAGCGGGCATATCTTTTTCAAGGAGCGCTGGTTCGGTTTCGACGATGGCATTTACGCCGCCGCACGGCTGCTGGAGATCCTCAGCAAGGAAAAATCCACCGCGGAAGAGTTGTTCGCGACCTTCCCGAACGATATTTCTACGCCAGAGATCAATATCCATGTGACCGAAGAGAGCAAATTCAGCATCATTGATGCACTGCACGATGCGCAATGGGGCGAAGGCGCCGACCTGACCACCATTGACGGCGTGCGAGTCGACTATGCCAAAGGCTGGGGCCTGGTTCGCGCCTCCAACACCACACCGGTGCTGGTGCTGCGCTTCGAGGCCGATGACGAGGCTGAATTGCAGCGCATCAAGGATGTGTTCCACGTCCAGCTGAAACGCGTTGCACCTGATCTCCAATTACCGTTTTGATTTAACGAAGCACCCGGAGCCCTGAATGACCCTCGAACGCGAAGCCGCCGCCAACACCGCCAAGGTCCTGTCCGAAGCGCTGCCTTACATTCGCCGCTATGTCGGCAAGACGCTGGTGATCAAATACGGCGGCAACGCGATGGAAAGCGAGGAGCTGAAAACCGGCTTCGCCCGCGACATCGTGCTGATGAAAGCCGTCGGCATCAATCCGGTGGTGGTTCACGGTGGCGGCCCGCAAATCGGCGACCTGCTCAAGCGTCTGTCGATCGAGAGCCACTTCATCGATGGCATGCGCGTGACTGACGCGCAAACCATGGACGTGGTGGAAATGGTCCTCGGTGGCCAGGTCAACAAAGACATCGTCAACCTGATCAACCGTCATGGCGGCAGCGCCATCGGCCTGACCGGCAAAGATGCCGAGCTGATTCGCGCGAAAAAGCTCACCGTCACCCGTCAGACGCCGGAAATGACCCAGCCGGAAATCATCGACATCGGCCACGTCGGCGAAGTAGTCGGGATCAACACCGACCTGTTGAACCTGCTGGTCAAAGGCGACTTCATCCCGGTGATCGCGCCAATTGGCGTCGGCGCCAACGGCGAGTCGTACAACATCAACGCCGATCTGGTGGCCGGTAAAGTCGCCGAAGCGCTGAAGGCTGAAAAGCTGATGCTGCTGACCAACATTGCCGGCCTGATGGACAAGTCGGGCACGGTTCTGACCGGCCTGACGACTCAACAGGTCGACGACCTGATCGCCGACGGCACTATCTACGGCGGCATGCTGCCGAAGATTCGTTGCGCGCTGGAAGCGGTACAAGGCGGTGTGGGCAGCTCGTTGATCATCGATGGCCGGGTGCCAAACGCGATTCTGCTGGAAATCTTCACCGATACGGGTGTGGGTACGCTGATCAGTAATCGCAAGCGTCACTAAGCCACACAAACCAAAAGACCCCGCTCAGCCTGGCTGAGCGGGGTCTTTTTTTGCCTGCAATCCCTGTGACAATCCACCTTTTGTGGCGAGGGAGCTTGCTCCCGCTTGAGTGCGCAGCACTCACAAAATCCTTGGGTCTGCTACGCAGCCCAGCGGGAGCAAGCTCCCTCGCCACACAAGCCCGCGCCCACAGGGGATGCGGTTAGACGCCGAATTGTGCGCGGTAGGCTTCAACCGCCGGCAGGTGTTGCTTGAGCTGCGGGTCATCCGCCAGGAACTCGAGCACCTGATTCAGCGAAACAATGCTGATCACCGGGATGCCGAAGTCACGCTCCACTTCCTGGATGGCCGACAATTCGCCGTTGCCACGCTCCTGACGGTTCAGGGCGATCAACACGCCCGCGGCTTTGGCGCCGTCCTGGGAAGCGATGATCTGCATCACTTCACGGATGGCGGTGCCTGCGGTGATCACGTCGTCGATGATCAGCACGTCGCCGGTCAATGGCGCGCCAACCAGGCTGCCGCCTTCGCCGTGGGCCTTGGCTTCCTTGCGGTTGAAGCACCATGGCAGATCACGGCCATGATGTTCGGCCAACGCCACGGCGGTGGTCGCCGCCAATGGAATGCCCTTGTAGGCCGGGCCAAACAGCACGTCGAACGAAATACCGCTCTCGGCGATGGCTGCCGCATAGAAACGACCCAGCTGCGCCAGGGCAGAGCCCGAGTTGAACAGGCCGGCATTGAAGAAGTAAGGACTGGTGCGCCCGGACTTCAGGGTGAACTCACCGAAGCGCAAAACGCCACGATCAATGGCAAAACGAATGAAGTCGCGCTGATACGCTTGCATGAAAAAAACCCCAAATACCACGGATTTAGCTAATTAGGTAGACGCCGTGTATCATACCCGCACGCGATTTTTGGGGCCACTTATGCGGATCATCAGTGTGAACGTCAATGGGATTCAGGCTGCAGTCGAGCGTGGTTTGCTCAGTTGGCTGCAAGCACAGAATGCCGACGTCATCTGCCTGCAGGACACCCGCGCCTCCGCCTTTGAACTGGACGATCCAGCCTTCCAACTGGATGGCTACTTCCTTTATGCCTGCGAAGCTGAAGTTCCCGCCCAAGGTGGCGTGGCTTTGTACTCGCGGTTGCAACCGAAGGCAGTCATCAGCGGTCTCGGCTTCGAGACAGCCGACCGCTACGGGCGTTACCTGCAAGCCGATTTCGACAAGGTCAGCATCGCGACCTTGCTGCTCCCTTCGGGGCAGAACGGCGATGAAGATTTGAACCAGAAGTTCAAGCTAATGGACGACTTCGCCCGTTATCTGGATAAACAGCGGCGCAAACGTCGCGAGTACATTTATTGTGGCTCGCTGTACGTGGCGCAACAGAAGCTGGATATCAAGAACTGGCGCGACAGCCAGCAATCCCCGGGATTCCTGGCACCTGAGCGCGCCTGGATGGACGAGATTGTCGGCAACATGGGTTATGTCGATGCCCTGCGCGAAGTCAGCCGTGAAGGCGACCAGTACAGCTGGTGGCCAGACAACGAACAGGCCGAGATGCTCAACCTGGGCTGGCGTTTCGATTACCAGTTGCTGACCCCTGGCCTGCGCCGCTTCGTACGCAGCGCACGCCTGCCACGTCAGCCACGGTTCTCTCAGCACGCACCGCTGATCGTGGACTACGACTGGACGCTGACAATCTAAGCGTCTTATCGCAGATGCAAAAAAGCCGACATCGCTGTCGGCTTTTTTGTGCGCAATGATTACTCAATGTGGGAGCGGGCTTGCTCGCGAAAGCGGTCTGACAGTCAACGATGATGTTGAATGTTATGGCCTCTTCGCGAGCAAGCCCGCTCCCACAGGGGACCGCGTCTCGGCCTATTTGATCAGGCGCCAGGTGAACGGATACCGGTAAGGGAACCCTTCATTGGCCTTCACGCCAGCAATGATCGTCAGCACCAGCGCACCAATCGCGACCAGACCAAACAGGAAGAACCCGACGATCACCACCATCAGCAGGAAGCAGATGGCCGAAGCAATGGCGACGGTGATCTGAAAGTTCAGCGCTTCCTTGCCTTGCGCGTCGATGAACGGGTCTGACTCGCGTTTCATCTGCCAGAGAATCAGCGGCCCGATCAGCGTACCGAACGGCAGCCAGATCCCCAGCAAGGCGGACAGGTGACAAAACATCGCCCACTGACGAACCTCTCGGCTCGGTGTGGGTAGCGGCAGTTGCTCGTCACTCATGGCGTCCTCCTTGCGTGGAGCAGGTCCGATCAGTCGGCCAGTGCAGCCTTCTGCAGTTCGAAAATCTCGATCATGCCTTTCTTCGCCAGCGCCAGCATCGCGTTCAACTCTTCCGGCTGGAACGGCGCGCCTTCGGCAGTGCCCTGTACTTCGATGAAGCCGCCAGTGCTGGTCATCACCACGTTGAGGTCAGTCTCGGCAGCCGAATCTTCCAGGTAGTCGAGGTCAAGCACAGGCTCGCCCTGGTACATGCCCACCGAAACGGCAGCGATCATTTGCTTGAGCGGGTCGCCACCTTTGAGGCCGCCACGCTTCTTGATCACTTTCAAGGCGTCGATCAATGCAACCATCGCACCGGTAATGGACGCGGTGCGGGTGCCACCGTCAGCCTGGATCACGTCGCAGTCGACGTACAGGGTGACGTCGCCCAGCTTGGTCATGTCCAGCGCAGCGCGCAGGGAACGGCCGATCAAACGCTGGATTTCCAGAGTACGACCGCCTTGCTTGCCGCGGCTCGCTTCACGCTGGTTACGCTCGCCGGTGGCGCGGGGCAACATGCCGTATTCGGCGGTCAACCAACCCTGGCCCTGACCTTTGAGGAAACGCGGCACGCCGTTCTCGACGCTGACGGTGCAGATGACTTTGGTATCACCGAACTCGACCAGTACAGATCCCTCGGCGTGTTTGGTGTAGTTGCGGGTAATGCGGATCGAGCGGAGCTGATCGGCAGCGCGACCACTTGGACGTTTCATAGGGATTACCTGTACGGAGGACGGAAAACTGCCGAGCATTATAGAGCCGTGGGCCGCCAGTGGGCACTTCTAAAAAAATCGCCCGACGATTGAAGCCTCTGAATAGAGCTTAGCCGACGGCGTGCAGCTCTTTGTCACAGCGTGTGTTTGGGCGCATCCGCCCCACTGCGCTACAATCCTGCGCCTTTGCTGCCTGTCGGCTTTAATTCACAGATAGCGGGTCCGCCAAACCATGGGTTACGCGCCGACCTGCATTGCGAGGTACCTCCATGGTGCACAGCATGACCGCCTTCGCCCGCGTCGAGAAAGCCGGTGTCCAGGGCACCCTGAGCTGGGAATTGCGCTCGGTCAACAGCCGCTACCTGGAACCCCACCTGCGTTTGCCGGAGTCTTTCCGCGACCTCGAAGGCGCGGTCCGCGAAGCCCTGCGCCAGGGACTGTCCCGGGGCAAGCTCGAATGCACCCTGCGCTTTACCGAAGAAAGCACCGGCAAACCGCTGCAAGTGGACCGTGAGCGCGCTGCTCAACTGGTCGCTGCCGCCGAAACAGTCGCCAGTCTGATCAAGAACCCCGCCGCACTGAACCCGCTGGAAGTCCTGGCCTGGCCCGGCGTACTGGTGGCTGATGCCGCCGACCCGCAAGCGCTGAATGCCGAAGCCCTAACGCTGTTCCATCAGGGCCTGAAAGAACTCAAGGCCGGTCGCGAGCGCGAAGGCACTGAGCTCGCGCGATTGATCGACGAGCGCCTGACCTCCATTGAAGGGGATGTGGTGATCCTGCGTGAGCTGGTCCCGCAGATGCTGGCCACCCAACGCCAGAAAGTTCTCGACCGCTTCACCGACATGAAGGCCGACCTCGACCCGCAGCGACTGGAACAGGAAATGGTCATGCTCGCGCAAAAGAGCGACGTCGCCGAAGAACTGGATCGCCTGAGCACTCACATCATCGAAGTTCGCCGGGTGCTCAAGTCCGGCGGCGCTGCCGGTCGGCGCCTGGACTTCCTGATGCAGGAACTCAACCGCGAAGCCAACACACTGGGCTCCAAAGCCTTCGACCAGCGCAGCACCCAAGCGGCGGTCAACCTCAAAGTGTTGATCGAGCAGATGCGCGAACAAGTGCAGAATATTGAGTAAGGCAAACCCGACATGACCCACAGTACCGGCACCCTGTACATCATTTCCGCCCCTTCGGGCGCGGGCAAGAGCAGCCTGGTCAAGGCCCTGACCGACGCCGACCAGGAGATCCGTGTCTCGGTCTCCCACACCACCCGCGCCATGCGCCCCGGTGAAGTGAACGGTGTGAACTATCACTTCGTCGAACGCAGCGAGTTCGTGAAGATGATCGAGCACGGGGATTTCCTCGAGCGCGCCGAAGTGTTCGGCAATCTCTATGGCACCTCACAAAGCCACCTGCAGCAAACCCTGGATGAAGGCCACGACCTGATTCTGGAAATCGACTGGCAGGGCGCAGAACAAGTGCGCAAGTTGATGCCCCAAGCACGCTCGATCTTCATTCTGCCGCCGTCCCTGGAAGCCTTGCGTCAACGCCTGAACAATCGCGGCCAGGACAGCAACGAGGTCATCGAAGGCCGGATGCGTGAAGCCGTCAGCGAAATGAGCCACTACGTCGACTACGACTACCTGATCATCAACGACGATTTCGCCCACGCGCTGCGGGATTTGCAGGCGATTTTCCGCGCCAATCAGCTGCATCAAAAGCGTCAGCAGCAGCGTCACGGTAAATTATTGGCTGAACTGCTCGACTAAACAGCCCTTTCCAAAAGCGCTGCAAGGGCTTTACATTGGCACTTATAGCGCATTGAAGGGCTTGATCAAAAAATCAGCGCTTCCCTAATCGCTGGTGATTTTTTAAACTGTTGAGTCCGCTCGCCCAACCGGGCAGCGCGCATATTGCATTCGCTCCGAGGAATACCATGGCCCGCGTAACCGTTGAAGACTGCCTAGAACACGTGGAAAACCGCTTTGAGCTGGTCATGCTCTCTACCAAGCGTGCCCGTCAACTGGCCACCGGCGGCAAAGAGCCCCTGGTTCAGTGGGAAAACGACAAGCCTACTGTTGTAGCGCTGCGTGAAATCGCTGAAGGCCTGATGAGCTACGAGTTCATCGCCAACGCTGAAATCGTCGAAGACGAACCGCTGTTCGCAGCGTTCGAGGACGAGTCCAACGAGGCAGTATAAGGCCATGCCTGGTCGACGTAGCACGGCGCGGGGTCACAACGAACGGCAGGAATTATCATGCCGAGCATAGACGCCCTCGCCGATCGCTTATCGACCTACCTCGGCAAGGACCAGGTCAACCTGGTCCGCCGAGCGTACTTCTACGCCGAACAAGCCCACGACGGTCAACGCCGCCGCAGCGGTGAGGCGTACGTCACGCACCCACTCGCGGTTGCGAATATTCTTGCCGACATGCACATGGACCATCAAAGCCTGATGGCGGCCATGCTGCATGACGTGATCGAAGACACCGGTATTGCCAAGGAAGCGCTGCAAGCGCAGTTCGGCGAAACCGTGGCCGAACTGGTCGACGGGGTCAGCAAACTGACCCAGATGAACTTCGAGACCAAAGCCGAAGCCCAGGCCGAAAACTTCCAGAAAATGGCCATGGCCATGGCGCGCGATATTCGCGTGATCCTGGTCAAGCTGGCCGACCGCCTGCACAACATGCGCACCCTGGAAGTATTGTCCGGTGAAAAACGCCGGCGGATCGCCAAGGAAACCCTGGAAATCTATGCGCCCATCGCCAACCGGCTGGGCATGCACGCCATTCGCATAGAGTTCGAAGACCTCGGCTTCAAGGCCATGCACCCGATGCGCTCCGCGCGGATCAACCAGGCGGTCAAACGCGCCCGGGGCAACCGCAAGGAAATCGTCAACAAGATCGAAGAGTCCCTCAGCCACTGCCTGGCCATCGACGGCATTCAGGGCGAGGTCAGCGGTCGTCAGAAACACCTCTACGGCATCTACAAGAAAATGCGCGGCAAGCGTCGGGCCTTCAACGAGATCATGGACGTCTACGCGTTCCGGATCATCGTCGACAAGGTCGATACCTGCTACCGCGTGCTAGGCGCTGTACATAATTTGTACAAACCGTTGCCGGGTCGCTTCAAGGATTACATCGCGATCCCCAAGGCCAACGGCTACCAGTCGCTGCACACCACGCTGTTCGGCATGCACGGTGTACCGATCGAAATCCAGATCCGCACCCGTGAAATGGAAGAAATGGCCAACAACGGCATTGCCGCCCATTGGCTGTACAAATCCAGCGGCGACGAGCAACCCAAAGGCACTCACGCCCGCGCCCGTCAGTGGGTCAAAGGCGTGCTGGAAATGCAGCAACGGGCCGGCAACTCGCTGGAATTCATCGAGAGCGTGAAGATCGACCTGTTCCCGGACGAGGTCTACGTGTTCACGCCTAAAGGCCGGATCATGGAGCTGCCCAAAGGCTCCACGGCGGTCGACTTCGCTTACGCGGTGCACACCGACGTGGGCAACAGCTGCATTGCCTGTCGGATCAATCGTCGTCTCGCGCCGCTGTCCGAACCGCTGCAAAGCGGCTCCACGGTCGAGATCGTCAGCGCCCCCGGCGCGCGGCCGAACCCGGCCTGGCTCAACTTCGTGGTCACCGGCAAGGCGCGGACACACATCCGCCATGCGCTGAAACTGCAACGCCGTTCCGAGTCCATCAGCCTCGGCGAACGCCTGCTGAACAAGGTGCTCAACGGCTTCGACAGCTCCCTGGAAAAAGTCCCGGCCGAGCGCGTGCAGTTGATGCTCCACGAATACCGCCTCGAACTGATCGAAGACCTGCTCGAAGACATCGGCCTGGGCAATCGCATGGCTTACGTGGTCGCCCGTCGCCTGCTCGGCGAAGGCGAACAGCTGCCAAGCCCGGAAGGCCCGCTGGCGATTCGTGGCACCGAAGGCCTGGTACTCAGTTACGCCAAGTGCTGCACGCCGATCCCGGGAGACCCGATTGTCGGCCATCTGTCCGCGGGCAAAGGCATGGTGGTGCACCTGGACAACTGCCGCAACATCAGCGAAATCCGTCACAACCCGGAAAAATGCATCCAGCTCTCGTGGGCCAAGGATGTCACCGGCGAATTCAATGTCGAGCTGCGCGTCGAACTGGAACACCAGCGCGGCCTGATCGCCCTGCTGGCCAGCAGCGTCAACGCGGCCGACGGCAATATCGAAAAAATCAGCATGGACGAACGCGACGGTCGTATCAGCGTGGTCCAACTGGTGGTCAGTGTGCACGACCGCGTACACCTGGCCCGCGTGATCAAGAAACTGCGCGCCCTGACCGGGGTCATCCGCATCACCCGCATGCGCGCGTAGCCCACCCTTCACAAGGAGTCATACATGACCAAGACCGTTATCAACAGCGACAAGGCCCCGGCCGCCATCGGTACTTATTCCCAGGCGATCAAGGCTGGCAACACCGTTTACATGTCGGGCCAGATTCCTCTGGACCCAAAAACCATGGAACTGGTTGAAGGCTTCGAAGCCCAGACCGTCCAGGTGTTCGAGAACCTCAAAGCGGTGGCTGAAGCCGCTGGCGGTTCGTTCAAGGACATCGTCAAACTGAACATCTTCCTCACCGACCTGAGCCACTTCGCCAAGGTCAACGAGATCATGGGCAAGTACTTTGACCAGCCTTACCCTGCCCGCGCCGCCATCGGCGTAGCAGCCCTGCCGAAGGGTTCGCAGGTTGAGATGGATGCCATTCTGGTCATCGAGTAATGTGTCCGGCGCAGCCCTCTAAAGGCTGCGCCGATCTTGCTTTGAAAGGATTCCACCATGCGCCAAGCGCTAGCTCTCTCGCTGGTCGCCCTACTCTTGGGCGGTTGTGCCAGCAACCCTGCCGACCGCGACATCAGCGGCACCTGGATCAATCAAGTGGCGATCGATGCGGCAGCCAAAGGCGGCCCCCTGCGCGAAGCGCTCCAGGCCTATGGCCCGAACCTGGAATGGGACGTCAACACCAAGGCCGGTCAGGCCCGCTACACCAACGGTTTTGAAAATGTCGACGGCAAGCTGCTGGGCGAAGAGTCCGGCGCCTGGAAAGTCGACTTTTATGGCAGCTCGGGTAGTGAGCTGAAGCGTGACGGCAAGCAACTGAGCCAGGTCGCCAGCGACAATGAGCCGGAGCAAGTATTCGACCGTGCGCAGGTTACGGTGCCGGACGGCGCACCGATGGGTGCCAGTTTCGAACGCGCACTGTATTCAGCCTACATGGGCGGCAGCTGGAAAATCGTCAGCGGCCCCGGTGAAGGCAATACCGTGCAATTCCAGGCTGACGGCCAGGTTGCCGGCCTGCCGGGGGCGGATCGCTATGCCCTGTGCCTGGCCGGTGATTGCGCGTCGATGAGCGGCGGCAATGACAACATGTGGCTGCAGGCGAATGGTCAGGGCAACACCTGGATCTTTGCGCGCAAGGGCAAGGAACTGGAAATCCTCCAGGCAGTGAACACCGCACAGGCGGATGAAATGCCGCAGTTCACCCCGGGTGATCGCAAGTGGTTGCTGGAAAAACAGTAACCCGGCCCTGAGGCCAACGCAGAATCCATGTGGGAGCGGGCTTGCTCGCGAAAGCGGTGTAACAACCAACGATGATGTTGAATGTTACGACCCCTTCGCGAGCAAGCCCGCTCCCACATTTGGTTCGTGGTGACTGGAAGTCAGCAGCGGCCTTCGAGAGTCGCGGCATACCCTTCGCGGAAACTCGGATACTTCGGCTCCCAGCCCAACGCCTTCGCCCGGGCATTGCTGCAGCGCTTGCTGCCGGCACGACGCACACTGGCGTCTTCAGCCCATTCAGTCACGCCCAGGTACTCCCGCAACCAGCCCACTACCTCGGCCAACGGCGCGGGCGCATCGTCGACGCCGATATAGCAATCATCCAGCGCCACCCCGCGTCGATCCGCCTCAAGCAGAAACGCCAGCAACCCCGCCGCATCGTCGACGTGAATGCGGTTGGCGTACAACGGTGGATCGATCGCCACGCGATAGCCGCGGCGGACCTGGGTCAGCAGCCTCTCTCGACCCGGACCATAAATACCGGTCAGGCGCACGAGACTGGCCGGGATGCCGCTATCGAGCGCCACCTGCTCGGCTTCGAGCATCAAACGACCCGAATAACCGCCCGCCACCGTCGGCGATGCTTCATCGACCCACTCGCCATCCTGCTGGCCGTAAACGCTGCTGCTGGAAACGAACAGCAGTCGATTGGGTACTTGCCCATAGTCGTTCAGCCATTCCAGCACGTGCTGCAAACCCTGCACATAAGCGGCGCGGTAACCCGCCTCATCGTGATCGGTAGCCGCCGCGCAATACACCAGGTAATCCACCGCACCGATTGGCCAGGTCGCCGGGCAGTCTTTATTGAACAAGTCGCCGGCAACGCCGATCACGCCCTGTGGCAGGCGTGAGACATCACGTCGCAAGCCATGAACCTCCCACCCACAAGCCAGCAATTGCGTGGCCAGACGACTGCCGACATCACCGCAACCGGCGATCAAAACAGAAGGCGCGGACATTAGAAAACTCCTATCGGAAAGCTACAGACTAGCGTCGGCAAAGGACACGCGGCTAGCAATGAAGGAAAAAAAGATACTCTATTACTTTTGTTAACAAGAATTACTTGCAATAATGCCTGCCACTTTTGTTCTCGGCCTCACGAGGCCTGGAAGAACATTTACCGTTTTTTCCTTTCAGGTCCGGCCAGCATGACACCCAATCAATTCCCCGCTTCGCCAACCAAACGACCTCGCGCCTGGAGCGCGGTGGCCGCCCTGCTGCTCAGCCTGATGCTGGCGCCGACCGCCGCCTTCGCCGATGCACAAGCGCCGGCCACACAGCCTGCAGCTCAAACACCTGCCGTGGCGCCTGTCGCGACGGATCTGGCCGTGGACTCTGCTGACGCGCCGCAAGTACTAGAAGCCGACAACTCCCTGGGCATGGCCCATGACCTGTCGCCATGGGGCATGTACCAGAACGCCGACATCATCGTGAAAATCGTGATGATTGGCCTGGCTATCGCCTCGATCATCACCTGGACCATCTGGATCGCCAAGGGCTTCGAGCTGATCGGCGCCAAACGTCGTCTACGCGTAGAAATCGCTCACCTGAAAAAAGCCGCCACCCTTAAAGAAGCCAGCGCGACAGCGGCCAAGGAAGGCACCCTTGCCAACCTGCTGGTCCACGACGCGCTGGAAGAAATGCGCCTGTCGGCCAACAGCCGCGAGAAGGAAGGCATCAAGGAACGTGTGAGCTTCCGCCTGGAGCGCCTCGTCGCTGCATGCGGTCGCAACATGAGCAGCGGCACCGGCGTACTCGCCACCATCGGTTCCACCGCGCCGTTCGTCGGCCTGTTCGGTACCGTGTGGGGCATCATGAACAGCTTCATCGGCATCGCCAAAACCCAGACCACCAACCTCGCTGTCGTAGCTCCCGGCATCGCCGAAGCTCTGCTGGCAACCGCGCTGGGCCTGGTTGCAGCGATTCCTGCGGTGGTCATATACAACGTCTTCGCCCGTTCCATTGCCGGTTACAAGGCACAAGTGTCCGACGCCTCGGCAGAAGTCCTGCTGCTGGTCAGCCGTGATCTCGACCACCTGCCGACCGAGCAGCGCAGCTCGCAACCGCACATGGTGAAAGTGGGGTAATCGGCCATGGGCCTGCATTTGAAAGAAGGCGCAGACGACGATCTGGCCGAGAACCACGAAATCAACGTCACGCCGTTCATCGACGTGATGCTGGTGCTGTTGATCATCTTCATGGTGGCGGCGCCGCTGGCCACCGTGGACATCAAGGTCGACCTGCCCGCCTCTACCGCCAAACCGGCGCCGCGACCAGAGAAACCGGTGTTTCTCAGCGTGAAGGCTGACCAGCGCCTGTTTCTCGGCGAAGACGAAGTGAAGACCGAAGCCCTCGGTGCCACGCTCGACGCCAAGACCCAGGGCAAGAAAGACACGACGATCTTCTTCCAGGCCGATAAAGGCGTGGACTACGGCGACCTGATGAGCGTGATGGACGCCCTGCGCGCCGCCGGCTACCTGAAGGTCGGCCTGGTCGGACTCGAGACGGCAGCCAAGAAATGATCAACACGCGCCAAAAGCTGACGCGTTACAGCGGGAGCCTGGCCGTGGTGCTGGGCGTTCATGCGCTGGCCATTGCGCTGGCGCTGAACTGGACGTCGCGCCCGCCGATCGAGCTGCCGCCGCAAGCGATGATGGTCGAGCTGGCGCCGGTTCCGGCCCCGCCACCGCCCGCACCGCCAAAGGTGATTACGCCGCCACAGCCACCGGCCCCGGTGGAAGAACTGCCGCTGCCCAAACTTGCTGAAGCGCCGAAGGCCGAGATCGCCGTACCGAAACCGGTCAAACCCAAGCCCAAGCCTCAACCGCCCAAGCCTGTGGAGAAAAAGCCGGAGCCGCCAAAGGAGAAACCCTCCGAGGAAAAACCGAGCGACGCGCAACCGACCCAGGCACCGACGGAGAAATCCGCTCAGCCGGCACCCGGCCCATCGCCGGCGCAGCAAGCGGCCAAGGCCAGTTGGCAAGGCACCCTGCTCGCGCACTTGGCCAAGTACAAAAAGTACCCGGCCAGTGCACAGCAGCGGGGCAAGGAAGGCTTGAACCGTCTGCGCTTCGTGGTGGATGCCGAAGGGAACGTGTTGTCGTTCGAACTGGTGGGTCGCTCCGGCAACGCCGATCTGGACCGGGCCACCCTGGAAATGATCCGCCGCGCCCAACCGCTGCCCAAGCCACCGGCCGACATGCTGAACAACGGCTCCATCGAAATCGTTGCGCCGTTCGTTTACTCGCTGGAACGCCGCCGCTAAACACAATACAAAAACCTGTGGGAGCGGGCTTGCCCGCGATAGCGATATAACAGTCAACAAAGATGTTGGATATGATGGCCCCATCGCGGGCAAGCCCGCTCCCACAGGTTATGCAACAACCATAAAGGCACCGAAAGGTGCCTTTTGCATATCTGGCAACGGCAAACCTGCATTGCCCAGTGTCACTCAACACACTCAGTCTGATAACGTGCGTCTATCGATTGCAGCCGGTATGCTTGGCCCGCAACTTCATGGACGCTTGCTATGACTCTGACAGAATTACGCTACATCGTTACCCTCGCCCAAGAGCAGCACTTCGGCCACGCCGCCGAGCGTTGCCACGTCAGCCAGCCGACCCTGTCGGTGGGCGTGAAAAAGCTTGAAGACGAACTCGGTGTGCTGATTTTCGAGCGCAGCAAGAGCGCCGTGCGCCTGACTCCGGTCGGCGAAGGCATTGTCGCCCAGGCACAGAAAGTCCTGGAACAAGCCCAAGGCATCCGCGAACTGGCCCAGGCCGGCAAGAACCAGTTGACCGCCCCGCTGAAAGTCGGCGCGATCTACACCGTCGGCCCGTACCTGTTTCCGCATCTGATTCCACAACTGCATCGGGTCGCCCCGCAGATGCCGTTGTACATCGAAGAAAACTTCACCCACGTGCTGCGCGACAAACTGCGCAACGGCGAGCTCGACGCGATCATCATCGCCCTGCCGTTCAACGAAGCCGACGTGCTGACCTTGCAGCTCTACGACGAGCCGTTCTACGTCTTGATGCCGGCCCAGCACCCGTGGACCCAAAAAGAATCCATCGACGCCGCCCTGCTCAACGACAAGAGCCTGCTGCTGCTCGGCGAAGGCCACTGCTTCCGCGATCAAGTGCTGGAAGCCTGCCCGACCCTGACCAAAGGCAACGACGGCGCCAAGCACACCACGGTGGAATCCAGCTCGCTGGAAACCATCCGCCACATGGTCGCATCGGGCCTGGGCATTTCGATCCTGCCGCTATCGGCGGTGGACAGCCACCACTACGCCCCAGGCGTGATCGAAGTGCGCCCACTGAGCGCGCCCGTGCCGTTTCGCACCGTGGCCATCGCCTGGCGCGCGAGCTTTCCGCGGCCGAAGGCGATTGAAATCCTCGCCGACTCCATTCGCCTGTGCTCGGTGGCCAAGCCGCCAGCGCCGGTGGTGGCCGGTTAAGTCGCTGCCATGACCGAGTTGTCGCAAGTGTCGGTGACGGCACTCAAGGGTGTCGGCGAAGCCATGGCCGAGAAACTGGCCAAGGTCGGCCTGGAGAACCTCCAGGACGTGCTGTTCCATTTGCCGCTGCGCTATCAGGACCGCACCCGTGTGGTCCCGATCGGCCATTTGCGACCTGGGCAAGACGCCGTGATCGAAGGCACCGTCAGCGGCGCCGACGTGGTCATGGGCCGGCGCCGCAGCCTTGTGGTGCGTCTGCAGGACGGCACCGGCGGGCTCAGCCTGCGCTTCTACCATTTCAGCAACGCCCAGAAAGAAGGCCTCAAACGCGGCACACGCATTCGCTGCTACGGCGAAGCGCGGCCCGGTGCGTCGGGGCTGGAGATCTACCACCCGGAATACCGCGCCATCACCGGCGACGAGCCGCCGCCGGTGGATGAAACCCTGACCCCGGTCTACCCGCTCACCGAAGGCCTGACCCAACAGCGTTTGCGCCAGTTGTGCATGCAAACCCTGACCCTGCTCGGCCCCAGCAGCCTGCCCGACTGGCTGCCGACCGAACTGGCCCGGGACTATCAACTGGCGCCGTTGGCCGATGCGATCCGCTACTTGCATCACCCGCCCGCCGATGCCGATGTCGACGAACTCGCCCTCGGTCATCACTGGGCCCAACACCGTCTGGCCTTCGAAGAACTGCTGACCCATCAACTGTCCCAGCAGCGCCTGCGCGAGAGCATGCGTGCCCTGCGCGCGCCGTCGATGCCGAAAGCCTCAAGGCTGCCACAGCAGTATTTGGCCAACCTCGGCTTCACCCCGACCGGCGCCCAACAACGGGTCGGCAACGAAATCGCTTACGACCTCAGTCAGCACGAACCGATGCTGCGGCTGATTCAGGGCGACGTCGGCGCCGGCAAAACCGTGGTCGCTGCCCTCGCCGCACTGCAAGCGCTGGAGGCCGGGTATCAAGTCGCATTAATGGCGCCCACAGAAATTCTCGCCGAGCAGCATTTCATCACCTTCAAGCGCTGGCTCGAACCACTGGGCATCGAAGTCGCGTGGCTGGCCGGCAAGCTCAAGGGTAAAAATCGTGTAGCCGCGCTGGAGCAAATCGCCAGCGGTACGCCAATGGTGGTCGGCACCCACGCGTTGTTTCAGGAAGAGGTGCAGTTCAAGAACCTGGCGCTGGCGATCATCGACGAACAGCACCGCTTCGGCGTGCAGCAGCGCCTGGCATTGCGACAGAAAGGCGTCGGCGGGCGGATGTGTCCGCACCAGCTGATCATGACCGCCACGCCGATCCCCCGGACGCTGGCCATGAGCGCCTACGCCGACCTCGACACCTCGATCCTCGACGAGCTGCCGCCCGGCCGTACGCCCGTAAACACGGTGCTGGTCACCGACACCCGGCGCGTCGAAGTGATCGAGCGAGTGCGCAGCGCTTGTGCCGAAGGGCGTCAGGCCTATTGGGTGTGCACGCTGATCGAAGAGTCTGAAGAGCTGACCTGTCAGGCCGCCGAAACCACTTATGAAGACCTCACCGCCGCCCTCGGCGAGTTGAAAGTCGGCTTGATCCACGGTCGCATGAAGCCCGCCGAGAAAGCTGCGGTGATGGCCGAGTTCAAGGCCGGCAACCTGCAACTGCTGGTCGCCACTACCGTGATCGAAGTCGGCGTGGACGTGCCCAACGCCAGCCTGATGATCATCGAAAACCCCGAACGCCTCGGCCTCGCGCAGCTGCACCAACTGCGTGGCCGTGTCGGCCGGGGCAGCGCCGTCAGCCATTGCGTGCTGCTTTACCATCCGCCGCTGTCGCAGATCGGCCGTCAGCGCCTGGGCATCATGCGCGAAACCAACGACGGTTTTGTCATCGCCGAAAAAGACCTCGAACTGCGCGGCCCCGGCGAAATGCTCGGCACGCGCCAGACCGGTCTGCTGCAATTCAAGGTCGCCGACCTGATGCGCGACGCCGACTTGCTGCCTGCCGTGCGCGACGCCGCTCAGGCGCTGCTGGAGCGTTGGCCGGATCACGTCAGCCCGCTGCTCGACCGCTGGCTACGCCATGGGCAGCAATACGGCCAAGTGTGAGCACTGTCGCAGTTTCTGGACCCTGGCGTTAAACAAGCTGGTTATACTTCTGCAATTGTTTGCAAACGGATACAGACCATGACAGAAGCTGCCCTCGCCCCCGAAACCCCGCACGCTCCGTCTGTTATTCGGCTGCTGCTCGGCAAGCTGGGCATCGCCTACGAAGAAGTCCTCGACCATCACGGCCTGAACGCCGCGCGTAAAGTGCAGGCAGTTTTGCTGGACGATGCGGTCGGCGCGCTCATGGTGCTGTTCCCCCAGAGCCAATTGCTGGACCTCAACCGCCTCGCCGAACTCACCGGTCGCCGGTTGACCGCTGTATCCACCGAACGCCTGGTAAAAATGCTCGGCAAACACAGCCTGAGCCTGCTGCCCGGCCTGCCGGCGCTCACCAGTTCGCCGTGCCTGTATGAAGAAAGCCTGCTGCGCGAACCGACGTTGCTGATCAACTCGGGCGAGCCGGGCGTGCTGCTGGAAATCTCCAGCGACGATTTCAAAACCATGCTGACCAAGGCCAGCGCCGGCAATTTCGGCGAAGCCGTGAACCGCATCCGTCCAAACCTCGACCGCCCCGACGATGACCGCGAGGAAATCACCCAGGCCGTGCAAGCGTTCACCGCGCGGCGCATCCAGCAGCGCCTGGAAGAGACCATCGAGATTCCGCCGCTGGCCGAAACCGCGCAGAAAATCATCAAACTGCGCGTCGACCCCAACGCCACCATCGACGACATCACCGGCGTAGTGGAAACAGACCCGGCCCTGGCCGCACAAGTCGTCAGCTGGGCGGCGTCGCCGTTCTACGCCTCGCCGGGCAAGATTCGTTCAGTGGAAGACGCCATCGTCCGGGTATTGGGTTTCGACCTGGTGATCAACCTGGCGCTGGGCCTGGCCTTGGGCAAAACCCTGAGCCTGCCCAAAGACCACCCGCAACACACCACGCCGTACTGGCAGCAATCGATCTACACCGCCGCCGTCATCGAAGGCCTGACCCGCGCCATGCCCCGCGCCCAGCGCCCGGAAGCCGGCCTGACCTACCTCGCCGGCCTGCTGCACAACTTCGGTTACCTGCTGCTGGCCCACGTGTTTCCGCCGCACTTCTCGCTGATCTGCCGCCACCTGGAAGTCAACCCGCACCTGTGCCACAGCTACGTGGAACAACACCTGCTGGGCATCAGTCGCGAACAGATCGGCTCATGGCTGATGCGCTTCTGGGACATGCCCGACGAACTGGCCACCGCCCTGCGCTTCCAGCACGACCCAAGCTACGACGGCGACTACGCCGAATACCCGAACCTCGTCTGCCTGGCCGTGCGTTTGCTGCGTAGTCGCGGGATTGGTTCGGGACCGGATGAAGATATTCCGGATGCGTTGCTGGAGCGTGTGGGGCTGACTCGCGACAGAGCCAACGACGTGGTCAGCAAAGTGCTTGAGGCTGAAGTGCTGCTGCGTGAACTGGCTTCGCAATTTAGCCAGGCCTGAATGCAGCCATAAAAAATGCCCCACACTTGATCGAGTGTGGGGCATTTTTTTGTGGCGAGGGAGCTTGCTCCCGCTCGACTGCGCAGCAGTCGCAAACCCAGCCACCAAGGTGTGTCAGATGCAACCGAAGTCTCAGGGTTTGGGGCCGCTTCGCAGCCCAGCGGGAGCAAGCTCCCTGGCCACAAAAGCCCTTTGACCAAAGACCTGCGTCAAGCTTTAGCCTTCCTAGGCTTCAAATACTTGGTCAACCCCTGAAACCAGATCACCAACGCCGGGTTGCCCTTGATCTGAATCGACTTGTCCTGAATCCCCGTCATAAACGCCAACTGCTTGTTCTTCGCCTGCATCGTGGCAAAACCATACGCCGCGTCTTTAAAGGCAATCGCAAACGCCGGCTCGGCATACACACCCGACTTGCTGGTAATGCGCTGATCCTTCACAAAGAAATGCCGCGCCACCTTCCCGTCCAGGGTCTGTAGCTGAAACACCAATGCCTTGTCACCCAACTGCTGCTGAAACGCAGGATTAGTCCGACTGGCCTTACCCATCAACAAACCCAGCATCCACAGAAGAAAACGAAATTTCATGCGCACAGCCTCAAGAGAAAAGTGAACGGCCGGCGCAGTGTAGCGGCTTCAAGCCAGAACGCCACCGTCGGGTTGCGTTAGAAGAAGATGAACCGCTTTTCCCGTATGATGACCGCCAAGTCACGCTTTCCCCGCCTCCACCTTGATCGTTCCCACGCTCCCGCGTGGGAATGCATCCCGTGACGCTCCGCGTCACTTCCAACACCCGCCCTACACCTGAAGAAACACATTCCTGTAGGAGCTGCCGAAGGCTGCGATCTTTTGATCTTGATGCCCTCAAACTTCTCGGACATTTCCTTCAAAACGCCGGGCTGTCCATGAACTAGGCAGCTTGGTCCCTCATCGATAACCTCTGTTCGTCACCGCAAAATCGGTGACTCGGACGTGCAAGTCCAGAATCGGCACACAATCGGTTATGGCTATTCATCGAGCGTTTTCTTATGCTCGCGAATCGTTATGGCGGCTGTGTGTGGGAGACCTTCGGGTTTGCCGGTTTGCCGATTCCGGTCTTGCACACCTATACACAGCTGCCACCTCATTCGAAGCGCAAGCGAAACGGTGTTAGCTCCTAATATCGGTACTATTTCAATGATCAAGCCAACACCGAATCCTCCTGAAAACCCAGCCACATCCCCCTACGAATCCTTCGATTCCAGAAAACTCCACGAAGCCGCCGAACGCGCCCTCGACCACCATTTCGCCCCACCACCCAACGAAAAACCCAAACGCAAAGGCAAACTCTTCACCGTCTCCCCCGACATCGACACCGAAGCCCTCCTGGCCAACGCCTCAGAAGACCTGCTGTCCATCAGCGCCATCGCGGCCAACCTGGCCGATGACGCGGACGGTGCACGGCGCTCCTTAGCCTTGGCGCTCAGCAGATTGGCGGATGGGGTCCGGTTGTTGGTGGAGCGAGCGCTGGATCATATTGATTCGCCGAATCCGGCGGAGCATCGGGCGAAGGCGTAGCAACTTCGCGAATAGAGAACGGGGGGCTTCGCGTCCCCCTTCTTGCTGAACCAAAATCGCACCGAGCCTCAATACGATCGACCAGTTGAACGTCCCCTTCTTCAACGTTTATATCTGCCCAGCGAAATTCACAGACAGTGGCTAGCCTTTATGTCTGAGCCTTGCGAAACCAAGCGCTTCACGCTGTCGCTACCCTGCGGGCTACCTTTGTCAGCTGACAACTGATAACAGGCCAACGCCCGGGACATATCCTTCGTTCCCAACTCGCCACTCTCAAAAGAAGAAGCCAGATAGTTAATCGCCTCTGAGGATCCCATGGAAACCGCGCGAATAACTTCCCTTTCTGCCTGCTCGGGGTGCAGGCAAGGGCCGTTATAGTCAGTGGAATTACCGTTACAAAAATAAGTGGCATAACCCAACGCGCCGCTCGGTGTCGTCGATGCCGCTTTAAACAGAGCCTCAAGCTTGCTGGTTTCCAACTGAGGTGCCATCTGCGAAAGACTCAAGCTTGCCGCCGACAGACTCGCCTGTGGATCACCCGACTCTGCAGCACATACATAATTTTCCAGGGACGCTTCATGCAACTCTTTAGTCAGCCGGTATTGTTCAAGCGCGCCTAAACCACCCAAACCCTCCGCACGTTGATAGCAGAAATTCTCGGCACGGCTCATTCCGGGTTTACTGGATGCAACAAGCTCCTTCTCGCTTATCGACCAATCCTCAATCCCCACCAGCGCCCAGCACGACTTTTTAGAAAAGTTAAAAATCTTGATATTGCTGTTACCGGCCCGTTTATCCACAACGTTCATGTGAGTGTCGTCGACCGTTTCGATCTCAACCCCCTCAGTCTTGCCTTCCATCGCAGCCATCAACGGAAACGCCAAACTCGAGCCTGTCTCAGCAGTAATTTGCGGTTCAAAGCGACCAGGGTCCGAAGTCCGCTTCAACACCAGTATTTTTACCGCCAGCGCGGTTAGACGTTTCTGGGACTCAGTACTGGCAGAGAATGCCGGCAGAAACTGAGCAAAGTTCTGGGATGGACACGAGACACCTGATCCACGCCCAACAGCGGAGCCACTCACGATGTCGGGCGCAATATTGTCCAGAAAGACTATGCGCTCTCGGCTCATTCTTGCGATGCAATTGTTCACCGTCGCTACATAGACGGACGTGCCAGGCTTAATCTCAAACGCTTCGAGCGGACAATTCGCATCGCGCAGTTTTATCCACACACGCTGTGCTTCTTTGACCTTCGCCGTATACGCCGCCCCTGTGTCGGGTTCGGCTTGATACTGCGTTTCGAGTCGAGCCATCAACTGGTGGTAACTCGTATTCAACTGAGAATCGGCAGCGTTCTTCGCGACATCAGAACACCTATCAACTTGCTCGCTTATGGTGATCTCGTTGCAATCATCCTGCGCAAACGCAGTGGGCAAACCTAGGAGGCCACTAAACACTACTCCAACAATTAGCCTGATAAACTGATTCATCCCAATCATCCTTGTAGTTTTCTACAGATCCCTTCGTAAGGGGTTATGGCGTATTAAGGTGCTTCTTTACGTAGGCCTTTATCGAGGCCGCATCTTTATAAGCAAACGTTTGTGGCACACCCTCACTAAAGCCATCGATCCCGCTCAAGTACCTATTAGCCTGAATCAATTGATTGGAGATCAACCTACCATTACTACTTCGTGCATAAGCATAGACCTGATACAGAGTACCGTAGGTACCAATGCCTCTACTGTTAATTTCCCAAGAAACCAAAACAAAGACATTTCTTACACCCTGAACCGGATAAAAAAATATCGACTCGACCTTGGGTGACGAACCAGCAACATCATATTTATAAACTAACTGTCTAGCCGATACTCCATCGTTGTTTTTCACGTCGAGGACTAAAGACACGGGATACTCTGCATCTCCCGTGTCCAAAACCGATAACTCCGCATTTTCGACAATAGTTATTTTATAGGGCCCATCTACTACCGCCCCCCGCAGATAGAGGCTATCATCCTGAGCCACGGAGACTCTACAGAGCATAAACACTAATAATAAAAAACAAAATTTACGCATCGAAACAACCTGTTTAAACAAACAATGGAAACCAAACACTCGACCTTGATTTATTCAGGTTCTGCGCTTCGGAAACCGGGTTACGCATTGCTTCGGCACGTTCATTTCCCAATAAGTACTAATCAGCGGTTCCCGAGTACAAAAAAGGGGACCACAATTATTTATCGACGGATAAACCTACCTCGCAAATAAATCCGTAAATAAATCAGTCCCCTTTTCGCTAGCCCCTCAACATAACGATATGAGAGGAGCAGCCACACTGCAGGTACCCCTCCGCCAATCACAAGAGTCAAAGGCCAGGGTACGTTATTTTTTTTGCAAAAGAGCTTTCATCCACTAAATCTCTTTTACTCACACCATACTTATTAATTAAATCTTCACGCGACCCTAGGGACCCAAAAGAGCGAAATGAATTACTATAAACGTAGTTTACCAACTTCCCATCTACCGAATAGTAACCATGCCACTCCGGGCATGCACCGCAGCCACCGTAACCGCCGATGGAAATCAAGCTTCCCTTACTGCCCTTAATGCAGGCCATCGAAACAACTACGTTTGAAAGAATTTTCACTGTAGATCCATTACTGGTCAACTGCGATACTTTTTCGATTTCCCGACGATTTTCCTGTCCATTTATTTTAATTATTTGATCTATACATACTGGAAGACCGCTGTGGTCTTCTGATTTTGCTACCGTCTCACTCTGACAAATAGATACAAGCTCTACTTTGGACCCATCACATTCCAAAATATCTATTTTTTCAGATAAACTGGAATTAGGTGCAGAAACTGCCATTGCCGAAACACAGAAAAAAGTTACAAATCCAGCCAAATACTTCTTATTGAAAATCACAAGAATCACTCCATCAAATCAGCAATAAACCCAACTTTCATTGGCAGATCAGTTTCACCGGACAACTCTTGACTGACCATATTGTTATACTCAGCCACAACATCCTCTAACTTTACCGTGGGCTGACCATAAGGAGATCCAGGAAGGCTTGCCCACTCTTTATTACATTTTTTTATGGCTGCTTTTATATCCCCACGCATAATTTCCGGAAGCGCGTCCCTACGATATTTTAAAATAACAACACAATATCTATCTTGCATCTCTGGAGTAAAATCGGTAATACCGTGTTCCTCCCGGAGCTTGATGATGCCAGGGTCATCCCAAGCATACCTCATGACTTGATATGCTCCTGCAGCAGATGAAGAAATAATCTGGCCTGTCTTTTTTACGGTCTTTTCCATAAGAAGGCGCGGATGATCTGCAAATGTTTTTCCATAGTCTTTAATGAAAGACTCTCCACCAAACAAATGCTCGTACCCTTCTAGACCAATAGTTCCTTCACCAATTTTCAGCATTCTCAAGAAAGCACGAATTCGCGCTTCCTCAAGGGTCATAACATGAACCTTCTTTAAATTATCGATAAATGCTATTGGATGGAAGTGATAAATTGACTTTGGCAAGGCGACCTGCATAGCTCCTGCCATTTCGTCCCAAAAGACAAGTTTATCTATTCTTTCTTGCTCGAGTTTCAATACCGCAGGAGTGTCTACAAGAAGCTCCTTCAGCCTGGCCCACTTCGCCTCAGATGATTTTGCCTGCCATTCCGTAGGATGATAGGCAATAAGTTTAGCCCAACGACTACGCAGGTCTGCGTCTCGAAGTGCCGTCTGTAACTCTTCGACAGTTACATTACCGTCGGCCACGCCTTTACTATCGATTTCGGAGTAGATTTTCTTAAAAAAATCCGGCATCGCATCAACATCTAAAAAACCATCAGAGCTTTCATCACTTTCTTTAACGATACTAAATCCTAGCTTTTCCCAATCATGCTGACTTAGAATGGTGGCACCTTCTTTCTTCAAGAAGCCATCCAATGAAAGCGACTCGCTTTTAATCGACAACCCAAACCATTCTTTCCCACTTGAATCTTTTGAAACTTTCGCCTTACTTACAGGAAAAATGATCTTTTCTGTAACAGGTGATAGTTGCGGAGAGAAAGATACCTTGCCATCCACCTCAGACTTTTTATATAAATCAGTTCCCACATCGAGTACAAGGTGCTGATTCCCACTCATCAATTCCTTCGGATTCTTCACAAGAGTGGAAATATCATCACTACTAAAAACTTCCAGATGAACCTGATGTTTACTTAACTTTCCGCCAGCGGGGCCGGCAAGCACTTCATTCAAACCAAGGTAGCCGATCGGATCTCCCGCTTTTATAGGTATATTTGTAAGCACAACATTATCAAAATTTGTGGGTGTAACAGGTTCCCAATCAACAAGATGATTGGGTTTAACATTTTCCACGCAAACCCAGAAGGCAGGTGGAATTGCGCCACCCTTTTTCAAGCCAGTAGGAACCGATGAGTTACTCGGAACAAACGTACACTCGGCCATCTTCATAAGTTTGTCTTTCACATACAAGTTCAGAACTTTTTCGCTATCAAACTCAATAATACTGGAAGCGCAAAGAACCATGTCGGCACTGATTTTATCCCCTGCTTTCGCGCCATTGACTTTTGACTCAGGAGGATTTCGTAACTGCAGACCTTTTGCAGCGACCCTAGCCCTAATTTTACCCTGCCAATATACTGGCCTTAGCCTTTCAACTTTCGCCTTGGAAGGATAGGCTGAAAAAGGCAACAAATGCATATAAAGACTGAAAAACGTCATTACACTTTCTGATATCGCATCACCTATTTCATTAGGCTTCCCCGGCGCCTTATAATCATGCCTCACCAAACAAAATGAACTTGAATACTTCAAGTCCACTTTGGAGTCACCCTGCTCGAATTTAGACGTTACGTAGTTTTCATTTAAGCGATATGCGACAACAACCCCATCAGCAATACATCGAACAGGCTGTTCCTCTAAACACTGAGGCGCACCAAGTTCACTTATATGAATACCACCATGCCAAAAATTGTGCCCTCCCAAAAGATAGTTTCCAGAAACTTCTTTTTCCAGCATGGAGTAAAACTCATCCGCAGTTTCGTATTGGCGCCCATCTGCCTTCCGGACAGGGTATTGGAAAGTCATGACCGGTGAATTCGTGGCCTTTGGCTCAGACTTCGGAGTTGGCGCAGGCGATTCCGCCGTACCATTTCTATACTCTTCTTTAGCCCTGAGGAATTTCGTTGGGATTGGCCAATAGAACGCTGGATCCTTAGTACCGAAATAGGTAAATGATGGTCCTTTTTTTGTTTGAGCTCCGAAAAACTTTCCCGCTGTACCGGTTGAATTAACTTCCTGGACAATACCAGTATGGAATAGTTTATCACCTCCACCCAGCGGAGTCTCATCAATCCAAAGGGCAATATCCCCCTTCTTAACGTCCGGAGGCACCACAGCTGTGTAATAAGAAGAGTCCACCATCACACGTGTATCTTCATACGGAATTTTGTAGCCAGCGCCTGTCAACAACAAATTAACCATATGTGAACAATCGATTAGTTTATTGCCGGCGGCATTAGTCTTTATGCCATCGCCACCCATTTTGTACACATAGCCACGGTTCTCGTAATTACCCGTTAAATCTAGTGGTTCTGTCATTTCTGCTTCCTGCAAATTAATAGCAATGGCTAACTTCAGTCGATTCAGCGGTTTGCGACTTTAATCTGGTTGAATTATTCAGGGCGATTGTGTTTCCTTTACTGGCGGCCAAGCGATAGCAATCCTTCGCTCTGGAAGTATCCTTGGTCACCAACCTGCCTTCCTCAAATGTCTCACCCAGTTTGTTCATAGCATCGGGTGAGCCCATGGATGCGGCGCGAATCAACTCCCGTTCTGCTTCTTCCGGATGCTGGCAAGGACCCTCAGGATCCGTGTCATTGCCATAACAGTAAAATGTGGACAGCGCGGAAGCTCCACTTGCAAGAGTGGTGGCTGCAGCCTTGAATAGCGCCTCTACCTTGCCTGTCTCCAACTGCGACGCCATTCCAGAAAGACTCAAACTGGCAGCACTCAAACTCGCCTGGGGATCACCGGAAGCAGCCGCACAAACATAATTTTCCAACGAAGCCTCAAAAAGCTCTCCTGTCAGAGGATACTTTTTCAGTCCACCAAGTCTTCCGAAGTTTCGTGCGCGTTGATAACAAAAATTCTCAGCAGTACTCATGGTTAGAGTACTCGCTACCACAAGGTCTTTCTCGTTGATCGACCAATCTTCAATCCCCTCAAGTACCCAGCATGCCTGACGAGAAAAATTCAAGATCTTTATGTTGCTGTTACCCGCGCGCTTATCCACAACGTTGAAGTGCCTGTCGTCGACCGCTTCGACTTCGACACCTTCTGTCTTGTCCGTGGCTACGGGCGCCATTAGCGGAAACGCCAAATTGGAGCTGCTGACTCCCGTCGTTTGCGGCTCAAAAACCCCATGCTCTCCCACCGGTTTCAAAACCAGCGACTTCACAGTCATCGCAGTCAACCGCTGCTGGGTTTCAGCATTCGCAGAGAACGCCGGAAGGAACTTGGCAAAATCCTCAGACGGGCACTCATCCGCATAAACGCTGCCATGAAACAGGCTCAGCAGCAACGCGGTGAAAACCGCTACAGCGAAGCCATTGCTCTTCTTCAAAACACCATTCATGTCGATCACTCAGAAAACACAAAAAAAGCCTTCGGCTTAACCTTCTCAGGCACCGCATTCCCCAACGCCTGATCCATCAAACTCCCCGCTTTATCCTTATCCGCCGCCCCCGGTAGCACCGGTGGTTTAATCCCAATCCCGGTCCCCGAGCCCGCCGAACCACCCGCATTAATCTTCACCACCGGCCCAACCACGGTCACACCACCGGCATCCAGCTTGATAAAACTCCCCCCGGCCTTAACCGTGAGCTCCATCCCGGCCTCGATAACAATCTTGTCCCCAGCCTTGAGGTGAATCTCTTTCCCCGCACTGGTCAGCTGCGCAGTCCCCAACTTCACATGCTGGTTCTGCCCAACCGTCAGGTGATCATCCACCCGCACTTCACTCTTGCGATCAGCAATCGTGGTTCGATGTTCCTCAGCCTTCAGCTCGGTGTAGGTGTTCTTCACCACCGTATCGTGGCGTTCATTCCCCACCCGAATCTTCTGGTCGTGCTCGATGTTTTCATCCCAATCCCGCTGGGCATGAATAAAGATCTGCTCCGCCCCTTTCTTGTCTTCAATCCGCAGTTCGTTGTACCCGCCGCCCCCCGGTGAGCTGAGGGTTTTGAACACGGTGCGGGTTCTGTTCGCCGGCAGTTCGTAGGGAACCTGGTTTTCCTTGTGGTACAGGCAACCGGTCACCAGCGGTTGGTCGGGGTCGCCTTCGAGGAAGGTGACGAGCACTTCCATACCGATACGCGGGATGGCGATGGCGCCATAGCGGTCGCCAGCCCAACTCGAAGAGACGCGCATCCAGCAGCTGGTTTTGTCATCCGCCAGGCCTTCGCGGTCCCAGTGGAATTGCACTTTGATGCGGCCGTATTGGTCGCAGTGGATTTCTTCGCCTTTGGGCCCGGTGACCATGGCGGTCTGGCTGCCGAGGACGCGGGGTTTGGGGTGTTCCAGGGCGGGGCGGTAGAAGACGTTCCACGGGGTGGCGAGGAAGCGGTTGCGGTAGCCCTGGTGGAAGTCGTCTTTGTTGTTGGTGGTGTCGCTGGTCACGGATTCTTCGAGCACTTGCGGCTGTTTGCCTTCGTGGACGATTTCGGTGAGTAGCCAGAGGTCGTTCCACTCGGTGCGCGGGTGGTCGGAGATTTCAAGGAAGTGGCCGCTGGCGAGGGTGGTCTGGTCGCCATGGCCTTCGGCTTGCTGGTAGTCGGCGCGGTGGCGTTCGAGGGCGCGTTGGCTGAGGAATTTGCCGCGGGCGCGGTCGAGGAAGCGGCCGGGGTAGTCGTAGTCTTCGAGGTCCGGTTCGGTGCTTTCGCCGTCGGGTTTATAGCTGGCTTCGAGTCGCAGGTTGGGCTTTTCGAAGTCGTAGTCGCGGCGGGTGACGCGGCCGGTGCGGGTTTCCAGGCGCAGTTTGAAGCCTTTGATTACCGGTTCGTCGGCGACCATGCCGCTGCCTTGTACATAAGCCGTTGGCTGGCCGAGTTTGGGGAACACGGTCTGGTTGTCGCCGAACACCAGCAGGTGGGCTTTTTCGCTGTGCTGGAAGTGGTAGTGAATACCTTCCTCTTCGCACAGGCGCTGGACGAAGTGCAGGTCGGTTTCGTCGTATTGCACGCAGTAGTCGCGGTCCGGGCACGGGGTGTTCAGCTGGAAGCGGTAGGCGTTGCTCTTGATGCCGTGTTCTTCGAGGATCAGCGCGATGATTTTCGGCGCCGACATCTGCTGGTAGATGCGCTGGTTGGTGCGGTGATGCAGGTATTGCAGCTGCGGCACCAAGGAGACTTTGTAGCGGGTCAGGCGCTTGCCGGCATCGCCTTGGGCGACTCGGTAGATCTGGCCGTGGATGCCACTGCCTTTCGGGTCGAATGCGAGGAACGCCTGCTTGTGCAGGAGCTTTTCCAGGTCCAGGTCCGGGTTTTCGCTGACCAGTTCCAGGTCGAAGCGATACGGCTGGCTGATGCCTTCGGTGCCGGTGAACGACAGCACTTGCAGGTCGCCCACATAGTCTTCAACGGTCAGGCTGAAGTGCGTTTCGTTAGCTGGGTTGAACATAAAGTGCTCCCTGTTCGAATGTCATCCGTTACGCCCGAAGTCGCAGACGTTGTAGCCAGGACGAAGTGGCGCCCAAGGCGTCACGCAATTGGGTGGCAGTGATGCTGCGTTCTGCCGCGTTGAAACTCAGCGCCGTTCGCAGGGCTGGCCAGCAGTGTTTCGGTAGATGCTTGGGTGCTTGCAGTTCTCGTTCGAGGTGCCCGTCGCGGGCCTCGGTCGAGGGCAAGCGGCGGAACGGGTGTTTGCCGCCCGCCAGTTCGTAGATCACGCAGGCCACGCCGTACACGTCCGCGCTGGCCGAAAGTGGCTGGCCTTCGAGCAGTTCGGGGGCGGCGTAGCCGGGGGTCCAGGCGTTGAAGCGGTTGCGGCTCAGGTGTGGCAGGCCGGGCAAGATGCCCTCTTGCGCCTGGCCGAGGCCGAAGTCGAACAGGCGCACGCCCTCTTCGCTGAGCATCACGTTGCTCGGTTTCATGTCGCCGTGCAGCACGCCGCGAGCGTGGGCGTAGGCCAGCGCGTCGAGCAGCGGCAGCGCGATGTCGCGCAGTTCTTTCCACGGCAGGCCCAGGGGCCGCTCGCAGAGCAATTTGTCCAGGGTCAGCCCCCGCATGAGTTCCATAGTGATGAAGGCGCGCTGGCAGTCGGTGTCCACTTCAAAGGTGTGCGGTCGCAGCACGTTGTTGTGGCGCAGTCGTCGGGTCAGGGCGAACTCGCTGTAGAGCAAGGCACTGGCATCCGGCGACTCGGCAAATTCTTCGCTGAGTATTTTCAGCGCGATGTAAGGATCGGGATCGCCGAACTGTTCGCTCAGCAAGTCCCGTGCACGGTAAACCGCGCCCATGCCACCGGCACCGAGCAGGCGCTCGATGCGGTAACGTCCCGCCAGCACGTCCGGCAGTTCTCCGATACTGGCCCGGGTCGGCGTCAGCGCAGGCTCGGCCTGATGCGGCTTTCCGTTTAGAGGCGTGGCGAAGGCGAAGTAAGTCAGGTTATTGGCTTCTTCCTCGGTCACCAGCAGGTCGTCGATCAGTGGCATGAGTTCAGTCATTGGCGGATCACCACGGCAGTCAGATTGTCCCGGGCCGAGCCACGCAGAGCGCCGTCGAACAGACGTTCCAGCGCAACGTGCGGCGCGGTCAGGCTCAGGGCGTTGCCCAGGGCATCGCTAGTCAGCCCTTGATACAAACCGTCGCTGCACAGCAAAAACGCATCGCCGGGATAGACCTCGAGTTCGAGCACGTCCAGGGTCAGCTGCTCGGCAGCCCCGACCGCACGGGTCAGGGCATGGGCGGCCGGGTGAGCCTGGGCTTGCTCGACGCTCATGTTCTGCTCGTCGATCAATTGCTGTTGCAGCGAATGGTCCTTGGACAGCTGATACAAACGCTGGCCGCGCCACAGGTAGCAACGGCTGTCACCGGCCCAGATGCAGGCCGCGCGATTGCCTTCCACCAGCAGCGCCACCACGGTGCTGCCCATGATGCTGTCATGGCGCCCGGCGGTGACGGTCAACTCCTGACCCAATCGGCGGTTGAGCCAGTGCAGGCACTGGCGAATACCTTTGAGTCGTTCGTCGAAGTCGTCCTGCACCGGCAACTCCGCCAGGCTGGCGACGATCAACTGGCTGGCGATGTCGCCGCCCTGATGACCGCCCATGCCGTCCGCGACCACCCACAGCCCCTGCTGTGGACAGTCGAGAAAAGCATCTTCGTTGCGCGCCCGAACCTTGCCCGGATCGGTACGCGCAGCGCTGCGCCAGGGACTGGCAACCAGCATCAGAGCTGCACCGGCATACGGAAAGTACGCAGCACACCCATGTCGAACGGGTTCGGCGTGCGCTGGCTCGTCAGCAAGTAGTTGGCGCGCAGGCCACCCACATCAGCCTTGAGCACCAACACGTCGCGACCGGTCAGGTACTCGGTTTGCATCAGGTCGAACAGACGGAACAGCGACCAAGGGCCGGAGTTCTTCTCGATGCCGATCGGGCGGCCAGCCATTTTGTCGAGGACCAGGCTGGTGCGACCGTCTTCAGCGTCGGTCGGCCATTTGAAGGACACCGGTACGATCGGGCCGTGGCGGTATTCAATGGTCTTGTCGCCAAACTTGAACTCGGAACGGCTGACGGCCGGGTCGAGGGTGTACGGCTCCAGTTTGAACTGCACTTGCGGCTCGGCCGGGTTGCTGGCGAAGAAGCTCTGGCGGATCACTTGTGCCGCGGCCATCTGGTCGAGGTAGACCTTGGAGATCGGCATGCTGTGACCGTCGATGCTGCGCAGGCGGTAGTTGCCTGGGTCGCCACTCACGAATGGACGCATGTAGTTGTCGAAGAAGCGGTCGGCGATGCCTTGGGCCTTGAAGAACTCGCGGAAGTCGCTGATTGCGACATCGCTGGTGCTGTGGGCGCTGAACGGGTAACGCTTGTTGATCGCCTTGCCGTAGAAGCTGTAGAGCTCGTTCTGATAACGCTGGTTCAGGTACTGGTAGGAATCGTTGAGCACCAGACGCCAGGTGTCTTCGGCCAGCACGTTGAACCATACGCTGACAGGGCGCGGCAAACGGTTCGACGCATTGCGCAAGTTGCTCAGCGCATCACGCTGGCCGCTCATGCGGGTCTTGGCCATTTCGAACGCAGCCTGTTCCGGCGCACTGGCACGGGCCAGGCTCGACAGTTGCAGTTGCAGGTCGTTGAGTGCTGTCAGTGCCGGGGTCAGGTCAGCGGCCGGGCCGTTGTTGTCGTCCAGCAAGCGGTGCAGCGGTTCGAAGCGACGTTGCAGGGATTTCTTCGCGGTGTCCGGCAAGTTCTTGGTCATGTCTGCGGCTTTATCAGCAGCGGCCGCAGCGAGTTTGCCGAGCTTGCCGCCCTTCTCGCCCAGTTTGTCAGCCGCCTCGGCGGCTTCATCGGCACTGTCGGCGATCACCGGGAACCGGGTGTTCTCGCGCACTTCCACCAGCAGTTGCAGCACCGGGGAGTTGGCGGACGTCAGGCCCGCCAGTTGCTCGGCGCCTTCACCGGCGTCGTTGATCGGTGGCAATGCCACCTGGCCGACCGCTTCGCTCCAGAAGTTGGCGTAGTCGCGAAAATACAGCTGCTCCAGCTCGACCATCAGGCGACGCAAGTCCATGCCGCTGATGCCCGAGCCTTCGCCCAGCACCCAGTTGTCACGCAGGATGTCGGTGACCAGCGCCGTGCCCTGGACCGAGAAATACTGCTGATAACCCTGTTGGGTGTAGAACCCCGGAATCACGTAATCGGTGCCGACAAACAGCGCACCCTGCGGGCCCAAGTGTTGGCTGAAGCGGTATTCCGGCAGATTGCGAGCCTGCTCGCGCAGCATCCGGTAAACCACGTTGACCAGCGACTCGCTGCGCAGCACCTGACGCGCCTGCGCCACCAGTTGCTCGTTCAGCGGGTAGATAAATGGCTGCTTGAGCAATCGCTCGAAGTGCGTGTTCAAGCCGTTCTGCACTGCAGTGTTGCCGGCGTAGCGCAGGGACCAGTCAGTGGCGACCCAATCCTTGAGCCAAGCAGCATCGCGGCGATCCTTCATGTTCAACATCAGGTACGCACGCAGGCTGTTGAGCAGGCGTTCGCGGTCCTTCATGTTGGCGCGGATCTGCCCTTCCAGCAGGGTCGCAACCCGTGGCAGCAATTGCGCTTCAAGCTCACGCTCGTAGGCGCTCTTTACCACCGGATTGGCGTCTTCACCCTGGTACAGGCCGCCGCGCTCGTGGTACGACACGTCACCCTTTTTCGGGAAGACCTGAGTCGCCGCGTAGCGGGTGTCGAGGGTCTTGAGCACCGCCATCGAATCATCGCGCGCAGTCAGGGCCGAGCGTTGCTGATTCCAGGTTTGCGCCAACGAGCGCAGGTTTTCCAGACGCTCATAGTTGGCCGAGAAACCGCCAGCCCACAGCATGCCGAACAGCGCCAGTGCGGCCAGTGCGCCCACGTATAACGCACGTTGGCCCCAATGGATGCGGCTGCGCTCGCGCTTGTCCAGACCGGCCAGATCGGCCTCGGGGAAAATCACCCGGCTGAGCAAATGGTGAATGAACCGCGAACGGCCACTGCGCAGGGTCGGCAGCACGCCAGCGTTCATCCCCAGATTGGCGCCGATGCCGGCGGTGGTCTGGTCCATTTCCTGAGTCAGGTGTGGTGCGCTGGTCAAGTAGAAACCGCGCAACTGGCTGACACGCTGGTAGCGGTTGCCGGTGAACGCCATGTCGACGAACAGGCACAGACGCTCGCCGATCTGCCCCAGTTGATGCGGGAAGTCGAGGATGCGACCACGGCGCTGGGTGTCGCGCTCCTGGTGCATGCGCATGATCACCTGGCTGTTCAGGCGACGCAGCAGCTCTTCGAACTCGGCGCGCAGCACAGCCACGTCGGTGCCGCTCTGCTCTTTGCGGAAGCTGGTGCCGAGTACCTGATCGCTTTCTTCGCGGGTCAGCTGATCGAAGAACTCGTCGAAACCGAGCAGGCGGTCGGCCTTGCTCAGCACCAGATAAATCGGCACGTCGACGTGCAGTTTCTGATGCACGTCTTGCAGACGCGCACGCACCTGGCGAGCCAGGGTGTCGAGGTCTTGCTCGCTGCCGCCCAGCAGTGTTTCCACCGGGATGGTCACCAGCACACCGTTCAATGGACGGTTGCGGCGACGCTTGCGCAGCAGGTCGAGCAAGGTGCTCCAGGCGCTGCCATCGACTTCCGCATCCGGTTGGGTCAGGTAACGCCCGGCGGTGTCGATCAGCACGCCGTGGTCGGCGAAGTACCAGTCGCAATGCCGAGTGCCAAGGGTGTCGCGGGTGAGTTTGCGGTCGATCTTGTTGATCGGAAACTCGAGGCCCGAGAAGTCCAGCAGACTGGTCTTGCCACTGCCCTGCGGGCCGATCAGCAAGTACCACGGCAAATCACTGCGCCAGCGCTCGCTGCGACCGCGATAGAGGCTCGAGGTCTTCAGGGTTTTCAACGCATCCTTGAAGCGTGCGCGAAGCTCTTTCTGCTCTTCGTCGATCAGCTCTTCGCGGCGGATACGGTCCTGGCCGTCTTCGGTTTCTTCGATGGCCTTTTTGCGCACACCAGCGCGCCAGCTGACGAAGACCATGGTCAGGCCCCAGATCAGGAACAGCACACTGATGGTCAGCAGGCGGGAGGTCGAACCTTCCCAGAACTTGTAGTCATTGACCGCCAGCAGCGGCCCGACGAACCACACCAGCAGCGCGATAAAGAGCACCAGCAGCAGGGTCCAGACCCAGGTCTGGCGCAGGAATGCGCCGACTTTCTTGAAAAACTTTTTCATCACACGTCCCTGTTTACGGCTTCGACTGCGGCTGAACCGCGACCGGATCCAGCTGCTGGTAAGGTTGCAGAACGGTTTCGCGTTGCTCGCCCAATACCCAGGCGAAACCCGAATACATCACCACCAGGCAGACCACGGTGAACAGCACCACCATCCACGCCGGCACGATGCGCACCAGGCTGCGACGCTGATCGTTCAAGCCCTCCCAATGCGGCGACAGCTCACGCGGCACGTCGCCGCGCAGTTGACGAATCTGCCGATACAAAGCATCGCGGATGCCTTCGAGTTCGAGCATGCCGCGGGCTTGCACTCGGTACTTGCCTTCGAAACCGAGGGACAGGCACAGGTACATCAGCTCCAGCATCGGCAGGTGCTTGACCGGGTTTTTCGACAGACGATCCAGCAGCTGGAAGAACTTCTCGCCACCGAAGGTTTCGTTGTGGAAGCTGCTGAGCAGGCTCATCTGCGACCACTCGCTTTCGTTGCCCCACGGCGTGGTGACGACGGCTTCGTCGACCACGGTGCAGAGCACGTAACGGGCGGCCATCACCTGGCTGCTTTCAGCGCCGTTATGCAGCGCACGCACTTCAAACAGTTTGAGCCCGGCGGTCAGTCGCTCGTTGAGCGTGTACAGGTCTTCGCGGGTGTCGCTGTGCTTGAGCCGCACCACTTCCGACAGCAGCTCGGACGCCGCGGCCACCAGCGAGTTGAGGCTGATGTTGAACGCTTCGGCCGGGCGCAGGCGCGCGGCGTAGATCATCCGTTCTTCCAGCTGTTCGAAACGCGGCGGCGCAGCGAAGTCAGTCAGCGGACTCGACGCCGGGCCGTGGCCCTGGCGGTCGAGCAGGACGGTTTTGTCGTCCTGGTTGTATTCCATGTCCTTGATCATGTCGGTCAGTTCCTGATGGCCCAGAATTTCAGTTCAAGCTCGGCGAATTCGCCGGACACGTGAAACGCGAAGCCGCCGGAGCGCTCGAGTTGCGCCAGGTCTTCGGAACTGAGTTCGAGGATGAAATAGGTTTTGTTGGAGTGGAACGCGATCTGCCGTGGGGCCACCGGCAACGGTTTGACCTTGATGCCCGGCAGGTGCAGGTTGACCAGTTGGCGAATGCGCTCCACGGGGCCGACCTTGAGGTGCGCCGGCAAGCGATGACGCAGTTCTTCGGAGTCGCAGTTGGCACTGGCCGCGAGCACGAACGAGGCCGAACCCAGTAGTTTGTGGTCGTGCAAGGGCGACACGATGATCCCGTACTGACGCGCTTGCAGCACCAGTTCGATGGCGTGCTGTTCGAGCACCATCGACAGCACCTGACGAATCGCTTCCATCAGTTTGCGGAAACTCGCGCCCTGGTCGCTGTGCTGGTAACGGCTGTCCAGACGCGGGCGTTTGTTCTCGCTGGAAAACGTCGCCAGATCGCCGAGCATGGTCAGCAGTGTGCGGTACAACTCCTCCGGGTGAACCTGTTCCAGGCCGAGGTAATGGCGCAGCAGCAGTTCGGTGCGGTTGATCAGTTGCAGCATCATGAAGTCGCCGATTTCCGCGCCACCGACCTTGCCGTTGGAGCTGATCCGCTCGGCGATGGTGTCGCCCCGGTGGCCGAGCATGCTGATGACTTCTTTGAGGCACGACAGCAAGTAGCTGGAGGAGTGCGCCTGAATATAGGTCGGCACGAAGTCGGGGTCGAGGCTGATCACGCCGTCGGGCGTGGTATCGAGCACTTCGCAGATTTTCAACTTCACGTAGGCCTGATCGCTCTGCTGCTCACCGAGCAACAATTTGAAGTCCGGACGACCGCAGCTGACCTGGCTGGCGGAGTCGTCACCGGCATTGGAGTCGGCGACTTCCGCGTCGTACGCGGTGTAGCGCGCCAGCACGTCGGACTGCTCCGGGCGGCGAGACTCGATGTGGTTACCGGTGACCAACGGCAGGGCCAGGTAGATCGGCGTGTTGCCAGTGTTCGGCGGCACGTCCAGCGCCAACGGCTCTGTGTTGCCGCCCAGTTCGAACAGGCTGCCGTCCGGCAGAATCCCCGAGGCCTGGCTGATCACCAGTTTGCCCATGTTGAGGAACTGCAAGTCGATTTCCAGGTTCAGGAAGCCCCAGATGTAGCTGCCTAGCAACTGGGTACGGGTCTTCATCTGGTGGTCGTAGTAACGATCGTTGTGCTGGAAGTGCTGCGGACGCAGCAGCATGCCTTCCTGCCAAATGACTTTATGCGCATTCATGTTCAGTCATCCGCCTTGGCGAGCGTTTCGTGGGTATTGCGGATGCCGGCCTGATCGAGGGTCAGGTCAGCCACGGTGACTTCCAGCGCAGTGATTTGCACGGTGTAGCGCCATTTGGTTTCCGGCAGGTCGCGGTAGGCCGCGAGCACGCCGACGTAACGGCTGCCCTCCTCCACGCTAAGCTTGAGCTCGACGGTTTCACCCGGACGCAGCTCGAGTTCTTCGCTGGCCACCAGGTCCGGGACCAGGGATTCCTTGGCGCGTTCGTAGAGGCTGAAGAAGTCGGCGTTCTCGAACGTCACCGGGTGCTTGAGCTCGAACAGACGCACGACAATCGGCGACGGACGCCCGTTGAGGTCCGGGTTCAGCTGATCGCTGCCGGTGAGCTTCAGGTTGACTTTGGTCACTTTGGAATACGGCGACAACGACGAGCATCCGGCCAACAGCACGAGGGCAATGAGCGCCGTCAGCGTCTTGAAAAAAGCGGTCGAGCAGCGAGACATGCGCATCATCCTTGGTGGTCGGTGTGTAGGGTGGAAATCAGGCGGATCTGCTCTTCGTAGGCCTGGGCGAAGTCGCGGGCCAGCAGGCGCTCGCTCCAGTCATCGTCCAGACGCAGGGCCTGGTGATAACGCCCGTAAGCTCTCCAGCGACTGCCTGAAGTGGCGAGCAACGGCTTGTTGTCGCGCTCGAAGCGCAGGGTCAGTTGTTGCGGCGAGAAGTGCTCCAGGGTGCCGCGAACGGCGGCGCGACTGGCGGTCAGCAACGCGACCTGATGCGCCTGCAAATCGCGGAACGCACGGGAGATCGCTTGCTCGGCCGGCAACTGGCCCGGCTTGTTGCCCTGCAACAAAATGCCCAGCGCTTCACCGGCATCGACGGCAAATTTCAGTGGATTCTTGTGGGTGCCTTGCACGGTGGTCTGGGCCAGGCGCAGTTCGTTTTTCAGCTCGCTGCGGGTGCGCAGGCTCTGCTGCAAACCGCCGACACTCTGCTTGAGTAGACGCGCTGCGTTCAGCGCCAGGGCTTCGCGAGCGTCGTGGTCGAGGCCTTTGAGGTCCACGCCGAGGGCGGCACCGAAGTGTTCCCAGAAGCCTTCGCTCTGACGCTCGACCGCTTTCGGCGGCGGCGCTGGCGCAGGTTCTGCCGGGGCGGCGATCAGCTCCGGGACCATCAGGCTTTCCATGTCGATGCGCGCGTAGTCGGCACGCTGACGGGTGTCTTCGATGGTGGTGCTCGGGGAAATCAGTTCGTCGATTTCCGAGTACACACGCTCTTGCTGGTCGAGGGCATTCAGCGGGTCGAGGTCGAGGAAGGCATCGTCCGGAATGATGCTGCCTGCAGCCTGCGGACGGCCAACTTCAACGTCGAACGTCGCCGGGTCGCGCACCAGCCGCGCGCGGATCTCGAAGTCACCCAGCACGTACACGCTGCCGTGTTCGATGCGCATTGGCTCGCCTTTGCGCAGACGCGCACCGCTTTCGCTGTCCTGGATACCGTTGCTGCTGGTATCGGTCAGGAAAAACGTGCCTTCGCGGTAGCTGATCAACGCGTGGTGGTTGGACAGGTGACGCTTGCGGTCGGGGATGATCCAGTCGCAATCCTCGCCCCGGCCGATCACGCCACCGGCCTGCTTGAAGGTCTTCTGGCACAAATCCGTGGGCACGAACTGCTTGGTGTTCAGCATTTCGAAAACCAGTTCCATGGTGATACTCCTTGCGGTCACTTGCCGCGATTGACCGCCTGCGGATCACCCAATGGGCGATAGGTGTTGTCGTTGTATTTGTAATTGCCGCTACAGCCGCCGAGGCCGCATAGAACGACGAGGGTCAGCAGGACGGCTTGCCAGTGACGAACAGGCATCAGAGGGTCTCCAGGGGGTAGACAAAGCACAAAGCGCCGACCCGTTTGGGTGGCGCTGTTAGAAGCGAATGAGGCAGGTTCGAGCACTCTAGCCATGGGGCCTGAGCGCTGCCTTTGTGGCGAGGGAGCTTGCTCCCGCTGGGCTGCGGAGTAGCCCCAAAACCAGCTGTCCCGTTTATTCAGGCAGACCGTGTTGGCTGGATTGCGACTGCTGCGCAATCGAGCGGGAGCAAGCTCCCTCGCCACAGGATTTCGCCGCTCAAAAATGGGGTTAGCCATCGAAATCACCCAAATTGATATTCAGGCGCCCGAGGCGATAAAGCAGCGTGCGGCGCGGCAGTCCGAGTTCACGGGCGGCGAGGGTCTGGTTGCCGTCGTTTTTGCGCAGGCAGTCGAGCAGCAAACTGCGTTCGACCTGCTCCAGGCGTTCGCGCAGGTTCAGACTGTTGTCTTCCGGCATGGCTTCCATGCGCAGGGAGAAATGCTCGGCCAGCAACTCGCCGCCTTCGCACAGCAATACCGCGCGTTCGACCAAACCTTTGAGTTCGCGAACGTTGCCGGGGAAGGCATACCCGGACAGGTGATCCAGCGCCGCGTCGGACCAACGCACGGCATCGCGTTGCAGAAACGCGCAAGCCTTGTCGGCGAAGTGCCGGGCCAGGTCGAGGATGTCGCCTTCGCGCTGACGCAGGGCCGGCAGCTCGATCGGGAATTGCGCGAGGCGGTAGTACAAGTCCTCGCGGAATTTGCCTTCGCTGACCAGCACCGCCAAATCCCGGTGCGTCGCGGCGATGATGCGCACGTCGATCTTGTGGGTGTCGTTGGAACCCAACGGGCGGATCTCGCCTTCCTGCAACACGCGCAACAGCTTGGCTTGCAGGGACAACGGCATGTCGCCGATTTCATCGAGCAACAAGGTGCCGCCATTGGCCGCGTCGAACAGCCCGGCACGGTCGCGGTCGGCGCCAGTGAAAGCGCCTTTGCGGTAGCCGAACAGCTCGCTTTCCAGCAGGTTCTCGGGGAACGCCGCGCAGTTCTGCACGATGAATGCCTGGGAACGTCGCGGACCGCAGTCGTGAATCGCCCGCGCGACCACTTCCTTGCCGGTGCCGGTTTCGCCGCGCAGCAGCACGGTGTACGGGCTGTGCAACACTTTGCTGATCAGCGAATAGGTCTGGCGCATCGCCGCGCTCTTGCCGATCAAGCCATAACCGCTGACGCTCGGGACGCTAACCGATGCCGGTCGTGTATCGCCGGCCGGCCGACGCAAACGTTGCAGCAAGTGCAATTGGCCGAGCACGAACGAGCCCAGTTGACCGAGGGAATCAGCAAAGCCTTGCAGGTCAATCTGCCGGCGACTGGCACACAGCAGCAAACCTTCGACAGCCTTTTGCTGATTGACCAACGGCACGCACAACAGTGACTGCCAGGGCGTGGCCTGGAGCGGTAGAAAACTGGTTTCGTGCAGGCTGCCGCTCAGCTCGCTGAGGCATACCACGCGGTTCTGGCACAAGGAGAATTGCAGCAGTTGTTCACCGTTGTAATCCGCCGGCAGGCTCGCCCCTTCCCGAGGTTGCAGAATGCCGTTCAGGCACTCGGCGTTCATCCCCAGGCAGGTATGGGTCGCGTCCAGCAGGTACAGCTGCGTCAGCTCGCAGCCGCTGAGCTCGGCCAAACCGCGCACGAAGTCACCCAGCAGCGCAGCACCGTCCGCCGCGCGCGACAGGCTGGCGAATTGCGCCAGCAAGGCTTCGGCATAGACCAGCGGTTGCGGCACTTGAGTGAACATCACACCCACCTCAGGCGAACTCGCACATCACGCTGGCGTCACCATCGAACGTCGCATGCACACGCTTGAGGCTTTCGCCGGTAGCCATTGCGTCAAGCAAACGGTCAGCCACCAATGGCAGCACGTGCAGGTCCAGCAAGTGGTCGATCAGGCGTGCGCCGCTGTCGCTTTGGGTGCAGCGTTCGGCCAGGTGATCGACGAGGTCCTGGGAGTAAGTGAAATCGAGCTGACGACGGTTCAGGCGCTCGCCCAAACGACCGAGTTTGATTTCGATCAGCTCGCGCAGCACCGGGCCACCGACCGGGTAGTAAGGCACCACGCGCATCCGCGCCAGCAACGCCGGTTTGAAGTGCTTGCTGAGCACCGGGCGAATAGTTTCTTCGAGGACTTCGGCAGTCGGCCGCGCACCGTTTTCGCAGAGTTCGCTGATGCGGTCGCTGCCCAGGTTCGAGGTCATCAGGATCAGCGTGTTGCGGAAGTCGATCTCGCGCCCTTCCCCGTCGTTGGCCACGCCTTTATCGAAGATTTGGTAGAACAGGTTGAGCACGTCCGGGTCGGCTTTCTCGACTTCATCGAGCAATACCACCGAGTACGGTTTCTGCCGCACGGCTTCGGTGAGCATGCCGCCCTCGCCGTAACCGACGTAGCCTGGCGGCGCACCGATCAGACGCGAGACGGTGTGCTTCTCCTGGAACTCGGACATGTTGATGGTGGTGATGAAGCGGTCGCCGCCGTACAGCAAATCGGCGAGGGCCAGCGCGGTTTCGGTCTTGCCGACGCCGCTCGGGCCGACCAGCAGGAACACGCCGACCGGGGCATCAGGCTTGTTGAGGCCAGCGGCAGTGGCGCGCATCGAACGGTCGAGGGCATGAACCGCTTGTTCCTGACCACGAATGCGTGTGCGCAGGTCGATGGCGAAGCTCGCGACCTTGGCGTTGTGCTCACGGGCCAGTTGCGCCAATGGCACGCCGGTCCAGGCGCTGATCACTTCAGCCACCAGACGCGGGCAGACTTCGAAGCTCACCAGACGCTCCTTGACCTGGGCATCGGTCAGGGCGCGGTGAGTTTCGTTCAGCGCAGTTTCCAGGGACGCGACGCTTTGTGCTTCGTCTATTGGCAGGGTTTCAATCACGGTGCCTTCAGCGTCTTCTTCAACCGTGATGGTCGGTTCGACGGCAGCGGCTTCACGGGCCTTGGCCAGTTGCTGACGCAGATCCAACAGGCGCTCGGCCAGTGCTTTTTGTTCGGTCCAGAGGGTTTCCAGAGCGACCCTTTCTTCTTCGGCGTCGGCCAGGCGATCTTCCAGAGCGTCCAGCGCTTCATGGTCAATCAACAGACCGGCCTCGGCGTCGCGACGCAGGGCTTGGCGCTGACGGCCACCTTCGGCCAGCTCACCACGCAAGCGCTCCAGGCTTTCCGGGGCGGCGGCGAGGCTGATGCGCACACGGGCGCACGCGGTGTCGAGCACGTCGACGGCTTTGTCCGGCAACTGACGGCCGGCGAGATAGCGAGCAGACAACTCGGCCGCTGCAACCACTGCGTCGTCGCGCAGGTAGATGCCGTGGCTCTTCTCGTAGACCTGAGCCAGGCCACGCAGGATGGTTACCGCTTCGCTGACAGTCGGTTCGTGCAGTTGCACCGGTTGGAAACGACGGGCCAGGGCCGGGTCTTTCTCGAAGTATTTTTTGTACTCCGCCCACGTAGTGGCGGCGATGGTGCGCAACTCACCACGGGCCAGGGCCGGTTTCAGCAGGTTGGCCGCGTCGGAGCCGCCGGCATTGCCGCCCGCGCCGATCAGGGTGTGGGCTTCGTCGATGAACAGGATGATCGGTTTCGGCGAGGCTTTGACTTCGTCGATCACGCCTTTGAGGCGACGTTCGAACTCACCTTTGACGCTGGCACCGGCCTGCAACAGGCCCATGTCCAGCGACAGCAGTTCGACGCCTTTCAAGACTTGCGGCACTTCACCAGCCGCAATGCGCGAGGCCAGGCCTTCGACGATCGCGGTTTTACCGACGCCGGCTTCACCAACCACGATCGGGTTGTTCTTGCGCCGACGAGCGAGGATGTCGACCATCTGGCGGATCGCGCCATCGCGGCACAGTACCGGGTCGAGTTTGCCGTCGCGGGCCTGTTGGGTCAGGTTGTGGGTGAAGCGCTGCAGCAGCGATTCGCCGGGCACGGCGGGTTTACCGGTGGCCGGTTGTTCTTTCTGCGACAGCGCGAATTCTTTCAGGCGCTCGATGTTCAGCTTGGCCAGCAACGACTGATAACGGCTGCCGGCATAACGCATCGGGTTGCGCAGCAGGGCGAGGATCAACGCGGCTTGCTCGACCTGGCTCTGGCCCAACTCGAGGTTGGCCACCAGCAACGCGTCTTGCAGCCACTGCACCAGTTCCGGGGCGAACACCGGGTTACGCGAGGCGCTGTGCTCGACCCGCGATTGCAGCGCGGCGCTCAGTTCGCCGGCATCGACTTCGGCATCTTGCAACGCCCGTGCGAGCAGGCCTTGCGGGCGTTCCAGCAGGCCCAGCAGCAGGTCTTCGACGAGGATCTTGCTGCCGCCACGGGCGACGCAGCGTTCGGCAGAACTTTCCAGGTCTCGACGGGTTTCGGCGTCCAGCGCCTGGATAAGTTGTTGCAGGTCTACGTTGATCATGTGTCATCTGTCCTTAATGAATTTTGCTGCCCAGGGTCACCACGCCGTCCGCTTTCTCGCGGCCGAGCCAACTGGTCCACCCCAGGCGACAGGCGTTCTGCTCACCGATGCGCAGTTCGCGGATTTCTTCCTGGCGCAGCACCAGGCGAATGTCGTAATCGAGCGGGTCACGCAGGGTGAACCGCACCAGCGCGCACAGCGGCTGGTAGCCGAAACCGATCGGCAGGAATTCGTGAAAGCGTTGCCAGTCGAGCTCGCGGATATGAATGCGGAATTTGCCGCTGCGATCGCGCACGTGTTCGCCCAGCACCAGGTCTTCGCCGAGCATGCTGTTGGCGCGACCCAGGCGATTGCGTTGCTCGTCGAGGATTTCAACGCGGCGCTCGATGCACTGCTCGATGGTCAGTTCGGCGTGCTTGAAGTAGTAGCGCAGCACCGCTTCGATCAACGCCGCCGAGTGCGCCCGCAAGCTGAGCAGGCCGAGGTATGGCAGCAGGCGTTTCCAGTTCAGTTCCTGGGCCTTGCGGATCTCTTCACCACCGAGGCCGATCAGGGCAAACAGCTGCGTCGAAAACGGGTCGAGCGCGCCGCTCTGGAAGCTCGCGCGGTAGCGGTACTTGCGCCAGATCGGCAGCATCAGCCGTTGCAGGCGATGGTGGAACAGGTCGAGGAAGTTGCGGGTCGGGTTGCCGTCTTCGCTGTCGCCCAGGGCCTGTTCGCCATAGAACGCCGGCAGCGGCGAACCGGAACCGACCAGGCCGATCAGGTTGAAACGCAGACGCGCACGCATCTGCCCATGCTCTTTGAAAAACTCCACGCGATCGACGTCGCTGCCAGGGAAACCCAGGCTCGGGTTGGCCTGGAATTCCAGTTGGTCGTACAGGTCGTCTTCGCTCAGGTGCGGGTGTGCATCGCGCAGCCGGTCAATTACCAGCAGCACGGCTTGAAACAGCGAGTACTCGCGTATTACCCGGGTCAGCCCGCTTAAAGCAGGGGCTGCAGGCCCATACGTGGTGTCCATTGGTACACCTCTCCCTGTGTGCTTTTTACCCGCAGCTCGTGGAACGAATTGAGACTGGCGTAAAGCGCGAAAAACTCGTTAAGAACCGAAGCGAACACGAACAGGTCGCCCTCGCCGATATACCCTTCCGGGTCGATGGTCAGCTCAGTGCGCAACCCGCGTACCGGCAACCCTCGATGCAATCTGTCGACGTGTTGGTGCTTGATCGACTTGAGCCCGCCCAGCAGGCGTTTGCTGACTTTTTCCGCGTGTTGGTCGTAGTAGCGCGGCAGGTCGTAGGTTTCGAGAATCACCTTCAGCGCATTGACGTCGGCCAATGAGAGGTAGTTGAGCGACATGTTGCTGATCAGCTTCCAGAGGAAGTCACGGTTCAGCGGCGGCGCGAAACTGGAGGTGGCCGGCGTGATGTTGCGGAAACTCAGAAACTCCGGCGTGTCTTCGCAGGCCATGCAGATGTCGCCGAGCTTGAGCTTGCGCGGCAGGTTCTGGTTGGTGCACATCAGCTCGATCGACAGGGTTTCGTGGGCTTCGGTGTGGCGGATGCCGAAGCTCAGGTAGGTGTCGAGGCCGTCGTGCAGCAAGGACGAACGCTGGCGAATGCTGTAATGCGGACGGCTGGTGGGCACGTCGAAACTCGGGTCGTGTTCGAAGGATTCGAACGGCACGTACTCCTGATAACCGAGGCCGCCGGGCTTCCAGCCAGTGACGGTTTCCACCGAGAACACGCCGCAGTTTTGCAGGTCGTATTCGGCTGGTAGCAGCAGGTATTCGTCCTGTTTGCCATCGAGGCGAATGGGCAAAGCATCGTGCTCGAACAGGTTAACGATCGGCGTGCAGTAGAGCTTCACGTTGTCCAGGGTCGGACGCATACGCATGATGCCGCTCTTGCGAATGTCGAAACGCAATTCGAGGCCGCGCATCTGCTTGAGCGTGTCTTCCGGCAGCGCCTTGAGCAGGTCCAGACCGTTGATATCGACGAAGAGGAATTTGTCCTGGAAGGCGAAATATTCCTGCAGGTAGCGATAGCCGCGAAAAGTGTTCAGCGGATACGGGATCAACGCCTCTTCTTCGGCAAAACCCACCGGTTGCACGCGGTCGCCGGGCATCTTGAACGCCATCGGCTGGCCGCTCACACCGTTGATGGGCTTGCCAGCGCCATCCAGCGGGATCAGCTCGATGCCTTCAAGATTGCGCAACAGGCTCAGGTAAAGCATCTGACTGATGTAGCGCTCACCAGCAAAGTGCAGACGCAGTCGACTCAGCTCCAACTCGCCGAGGTGACCATCGGCGCTCATCTCCAGGCGCAGGCTCAACAGCGAACCGTCACCCTTCACCGAGTAAGTCAACGCAGCCAGATCCAGCGGCAACACCTCGGTCGGGTAGCACGTGCGGAAACGGCAGCGCACATCATCGACCGGCACACTCTCCACTGGCGTATCACGCTCGACCCTCAACGCAGGCCCGGAACGCTTCAACGGGTCGAACTGCAAAATGCTGAACGCCGGCAGCGGCCGCATGTAGTTGGGCCACAGCAACTGCATCAGCGAGTGGCTCAGCTCCGGCAACTCGTCGTCGAGCTTCTGGCGCAGGCGCCCGGTCAGAAAGGCAAAACCCTCCAGCAACCGCTCCACATCCGGATCCCGCCCGGCCTGCCCGAGGAAAGGCGCCAACGCCGGGCTACGCTCGGCGAATCGACGACCTAACTGGCGAAGTGCGGTGAGTTCGCTTTGGTAGTAGTGGTTAAAGGACATGGAGTAGCTGCCTGATCATGAATTTAGTGAAGTTACCGAACTGGCACGAAGCCAGCGTCGGATAATCAGTCGATGAACTAGTGAGCGTGTGAATAACGCGATGACACTCATACCTCCTGTCAGCATGCTGTATGCCATCGCACGAACTGGATTCTCAGGAAGAAAATAGAAAAGTACGATCGCGACCATCAGCACTATCGTTGCAAATTTCAAAGCCATTCTAGGCAGCACGAAAACAACTACATTGATGAATATAAAAAATCCAAACATCAGCTCAGCAGTTATCCCAATAGCAACGCCCCTCGCCGTGAAACCGCCCATTCGCTCTTTATAAAAAGAAACTCCAAGATCATGAACAAACACGTACAAAACAATCACCAATAAATAAGCAATAGCCCCGAAAGTTATTTTCGCGACCTGGGCACTATTAGAAACGGCGCAACTCATCGGTGTCGGATTGGAATTCACATCAAGCTCCATTAATTAAGCGCTTTTTTGTACCTATATCACTACCTTGCTCACAGCGATTCACGTTTTTGGAAAAATTTCGCCCAAACCCTCACCAGCAGACTGGACATGACAATTGCAATAAAAGTCAAACTTCCCGACAGAGCACCATATGCCATACCTCGAACAGGGTATTGTGGAAGCATGTAATACAAAATAGCCAAGACCATAAACACGGCTATACCAATTTTGACTGGCATCCTCTTAACAAAAACAATAATGAAATTACAAAAAACAAAAAAGTAAAAAATCACATACATCCCCATCCCGATAGCGACACCACGAGACGTCAACCCGCCCACCATCTCTTTGTAGATTGGCACCGCATAATTATTCATGACAATGTAAAGTGCACATGCCAGAAAATGAATCAGGAACCCTATGACTATTCGACTATTCATTTATTCGCCAACCTGCTTATTCCAAATTCCATATTTATCCAGTTCGCCCTGCAAAATTGGGTTCTCCAGCCTGACATTAGATGTCGGCACGTAAGGAATGCTGACAGGATTCATTTCTTTTTCGGTACTTCGAATAGGGCTCGCTGCGTGATGTTCTACGATAAGCTTGAAGTTTTCGGAAGCCCACAACGCTGCTCTTAAAATAATGAAATTATCATATTCATTTTTTTCATCGACTTTAGCCCCGATTGGCATACCGTCACCAAACTGAATACCAGTCACGATCGTTTCCTTGATTGCGGTATCAATATCTTGATACCGCTCTAGATAGAGTCGATACGTGTCTACAGCGAAAGGAATCTGTCCTATTCCATCAGTCCAATAAGGCTTATCTTTGACCAACACCATCAAGTAGCCATCACCGCCAGCAGATCTCACCTTCCAATCAGCATATGATTGCTTGGCATAAGCAATTGATGGCCTGTCAACATTGGCGTAATCAATAATCCCCTGCCATTCGAAATGCTTATACGCGACATATGCTTCAGAACCTGCTTGCGTGGACTCCTCATTCACCCAAATAAGCTTTCTATAATTATCTGCCAGCGGCTCAAACCATTGATACTTTTCCGCGTATAGTTTTTCCGCAGTCATGATTCGAAAACTTTTATCCTCAGAATCAGGCTTCAACCCAAACAACGGCGTACCGTTTGTACGAGTAATTAGCCAGATACTTGGAAGCGGCACCGACTTTGGCTTTACATCTTTACTCTCGGTTGTTTCTGCTTCAACCTTTAGAGCCGTACTCCCTTCAGAGGTCAAAAAGGTGTAGGGAACACCGTCTACAACAACAATAGTCTCCACGTTTTTTATTCCGCCGAAATCAAAATCGTGACAGGCTCAGCTACTTTGCCGGTCGAAAAGGAACCTGATATACCTGACGATGTTGAGCCGATTTTTTCTATCCCACTCTGGGAACGAATGGTGTAGTTCAATCCGCTCACCGCTTTTCCATCAGAAGTTTTAAATTCAAAAACACGATTGAATATTTCGGGAATAATCACAGGCAACGGAGGTACAAACGGCGCCGGCGAATGCGAATTCCCGATAATCACCGTCCCGGATCCAGCCGTTACCTTGTTGCCATGAGTGCCGACTGAGTCGACGGTGGCCGCCGGTTTCCCATTGATCAAAACCGTCGTCGCCAACCCGCCCGACATCGCACCACCACACGCTGAGGAATCGCCTTGGCGGGCGGCCGCGAGGCCGTCGAAGAACACGTCGCCGGAACCGGCGGCGATCGGGTTGGTGCCGTGGCCGGGGAGCGGGCAAGCGGTGGGGTCGGATACACGTGCTGCGGGTTTGCCGGACATCGGAGTCTCCTTAATTGACCTTTACTTGACCGCTGCCATCCAGGCGCGCGGCGAAACTGACCTGACGCTTGAAACCATCAACTTCCAGCAGGCCTTCGATGCTGAAGGACAGGCGAAGCTGATCGTTGTCACGCGGCAGGGAGATGACACGCACATTGCTCAGGCGTGGCTCGTAGGCTTCGATGAAATTTTCGATGGCCAAACGGGCCTGACTCAGGGAGTCGTGCAGGCTCAGGCGCATGTCATTGAGATCGGGTAGCCCGTAATCGGACAGCGTTTGCACGCTGCCCGCACGGGTGCTGAGCATCTTGGCCAGATGGGCAGCCACGGACGCCATGGCGGAGACCTCGCGGCTCCAGCCGACGCGTTTGTCTGCGTCGCCACCCAGGCGTTCGAAAAGGCTGCCGTATCCAGTCATGAGTCAGGCTCCGCTTACTCTTTGTCCAGCTTGCCAACCAGCGACAGGGTGAAATCGGCACCCATGTACTTGAAGTGCGGGCGCACGTTCAGGCTGACGCGGTACCAGCCCGGCTCGCCTTCAACATCGCTGACGATGATCTGGGCGGCGCGCAGTGGACGACGGCCACGGACTTCGGCGCTCGGGTTTTCCTGGTCGGCCACGTACTGGCGGATCCACTTGTTGAGTTCCAGCTCGAGGTCGGTACGTTCTTTCCACGAACCGAGTTGCTCGCGCTGCAGCACTTTCAAGTAGTGAGCCAGGCGGTTGACGATCATCATGTACGGCAGTTGGGTGCCGAGCTTGTAGTTCAGCTCTGCGGCCTTGCCTTCTGCGCTGATGCCGAAGAACTTCGGCTTCTGCACCGAGCTTGCGGAGAAGAACGCCGCGTTGTCGGAGCCTTTGCGCATGGTCAGGGAGATGAAGCCTTCCTCGGCCAGTTCGTATTCACGACGGTCGCTAACCAATACTTCGGTAGGAATCTTGGTTTCGATTTCGCCCATGCTTTCGAAGTGGTGCAACGGCAGGTCTTCAACCGCGCCACCGCTCTGCGGGCCGATGATGTTCGGGCACCAGCGGAACTTGGCGAAGCTGTCGGTCAGCTTGGTGCCGAACGCGTAGGCCGTGTTGCCCCACAGGTAGTGCTCGTGGCTGTTGGCGACGGTTTCTTTGTACACGAACGATTTGACCGGGTTTTCTTCCGGGTCGTACGGGTTACGCAGCAGGAAACGCGGCACGGTCAGGCCAACGTAACGGGAGTCTTCCGACTGGCGGAAGCTCTGCCATTTGGCGAATTGCGGGCCTTCGAAGTGATCTTTCAGATCTTTCAGGTCCGGCAGGCCGGTGAAGCTTTCCAGGCCGAAGAATTTCGGGCCAGCGGCAGCAATGAACGGCGCGTGGGACATGCAGGCAACGCTGGACACGTACTGCATCAGTTTCACGTCCGGCGAGCTTGGGGACATGTAGTAGTTGGCGATGATCGCGCCCACCGGCTGACCACCGAACTGGCCGTATTCAGCGGTGTAGATGTGCTTGTACAGGCCCGACTGCATCACTTCCGGCGAATCTTCGAAGTCGTCCAGCAGGTCGTCCTTGGAGACGTTGAGGATTTCGATCTTGATGTTTTCGCGGAAGTTGGTGCGGTCGACCAGCAACTGCAGGCCACGCCACGACGATTCCAGGGACTGGAAGTCCGGGTGGTGGAGGATTTCATCCATCTGACGGCTGAGCTTGGCGTCGATCTCGGCGATCATGCGATCGACCATGGCCTTCTTGACCGGCTCACCGTTGTTCTGCGGCTTGAGCAGCTCTTCGATGAACGCCGACACACCGCGTTTGGCGATGTCGTAGGCTTCGTCGTCCGGCGTCAGGCGGGTTTCGGCGATGATGCTGTCGAGAATGCTGTATTCGCCATTCTCGTTACTTTTTTGCTGCGCTGCACTCGAACTCATGGTGTTGGCTTCCTTGGCTGATAGAGACTCAGGCGTCCTGGGCTGCGGCGTTCAGGCCCAGCTCACCCAGTACGCGACCGCGGGATTCGTCGTCGGCGAGAACGCCTTCGATGGCTTTGCGGAACGCAGGCGCGTTACCCAACGGGCCTTTGAGGGCCACCAGCGCGTCGCGCAGTTCCATCAGTTTTTTCAGCTCGGGCACTTGCTCGACCAGCGAGGCCGGGTTGAAGTCCTTCATCGAGTTGACGCGCAGTTTCACGGCCAGTTCTTCAGTGTCGCTTTCTTCCTGAAGACGGTTCGGTACGCTCAGTGTCAGGCTCAGCTCCTGCTTGGCCAGCACTTCGTCGAAGGTCATCTTGTCGATGCTGATCGGCTTGCGATCTTCGATTTTGCGTTCGTCCTTGCGGTGGGTGTAGTCACCGATTGCCAGTAGTTTCAGCGGCAGTTCAATCTCTTCCTGAGCACCGCCGGTGGCGGGTTTGAAGGTGACGTTAATGCGTTCCTTGGGGGCTACCGAGCCTTCTTTGGCCATGGCTTTTCTCCTTGCGGTTGTGGCCCGGGGGCCTATTCGAGTACCACTTCGAGATCGAGGTGGCACAGCCTGCGATAAATCTCTTCCTTGCGTTCACGCACTGCATGGTTCTGCGGTAACAACTCGCAGCAGCTATGCAGCAAATGCAGCACTTCCAGCGCAAGATCGGGCTCCCAGGCGTGCAGGCCTGAGTCCTGTAATGTTTGATCGAGGGTTTCGAGTTGGGTCTTGGCCAGTTCGTACTTCTTGGCCATGAAGCACAGCCGCGCGAGGGCGAACTGCCAGAAGAATCGAACCCGTCCGCCGTGGGCACTTTGCAGGCCTTGCTTGAGGACCTGCACGGCGGCCTTGAGACCGTCCTTGCGCAGAATCGGCAAGACTTCTTCCAGGGCCAACTCCCAGGCTGGCTGGGTATCGGCGACCTCGACTTTGCGAGGCGCACTGGCGCTTTGCAGGTGCGGCATGACGTGGGCGCCGATCCAGGCGCGGGTGGCCGGATCGGCGAACGGCGCGCCGTCATGGAAACGCAATTCGATGATGCCGGGCAGGCGCTGAACCAAAAGCGCGAAGTGGATTTCCACTTCGCGCATCGCCATCTCGGCGTTCAGCCCCTGAAGGCATTCCCAGACTATTCGCTGGCCATCGAACCAGAACGGCGCCTTCGCCAGGCTCGCCTCCAGCTCTACCAGCAGATCAGCGTATTTCCCTTGGTCGTAGCGGTCCTGATAGGCCTTGAGTTTGTCCGCCGGCAGCCCGCGCAGAACAGTGATCTGCTCGGCGTTACGCTCGGGCACCGCGTCGATCGGCAGCCACAGCAATGTGCGATTGAGGCGCAGGGCACGCAGGTCGGTGGCTTTCTGCTTGAGCCACCAGGCACACAACGGACGGGCGTTTTCCTGCTGGGCACGCAGGGCCTTGTGGGCTTCTTTTTCGTTGTCGATCGGTGCGCCGGGGGTGAACAGCTGGGTCGCGGCCTGCTTGACCTGGGCCACCGCGGCACCCACCACACCGGGCTCCGGCTGATTGTCGGCGGCGCGCTGGACCATGTTTTTCAAGCGACGGGAAATCGGCAGCAGCAACGGCGCGTCGTCGCCCAAATGCTCGGTGCATGCGGCGTCGAGCCCTTCCAGATGCTCGACCAGACGGCGGAACAGCGGCAACTGCTCTTTGATCGCGACGTTTTCGTTCAGCACCTGCTCAAGACGCGGCACCAACCAGCTGATGGCTGCGGCGCGGGTGCGGGCCTTGTTCGGGTGGATTTCGGCCCAGTGATTTTCACAGAGGTGGTGCAGCAAACCGAGGCCGGCCAGCAACCCCGGGAAGGATTCGCGCTGGTACAGCGCCCAGGTCAACCAGGCGCCGACACGCAAATCCTTGGATTGCGTGCGCAGCAGGTTTTCACTGTTTTCGCGGATTTTCAGCCAGTCGATCTGACCGCTTTCGTGCATGGACGAGGCTTTACCCAGCTCACTTTCCAACGCCTCATATTCGCTCGAAAAGCGAACATCCTCGCCCGCGAAATTCTCTTTTGAAACAGAGGATTTTGCGAGTTCAAGGTAATGAGCGGAAAGTTTGCTTGAGTAGGACATCCGTGACCTTTAATTAGAATTACAGTCACGCGGCCATTGGAGTTGAAATGGCGCCGGACAGTATCAAAGAGCTGCGAGGAGTCTCATCCAATTGAGTTCGCGCTCTTTCAAGGCGCGCATCCTAATCACAATGATGGCTATTTGCAAGCACCCGATTAAACAATAAAACTGCGTCTTTTTTGTTGCTGTAGGAGATCACCCTATAGGGGACAGGGGATCCCCTGATGCCGGTTTTGACCTCCCCTCCCTCGACGCATCACCCCCGCAACCATTGAGCCAGAGCGGCTCATCAACCCCGCCAATAATCACCGGACATTCACGCCCTGAAACGGAACCCAGCATGACAAAAATAAAACATAAAAAATGTAGGAGCTTTCCTAAAAGTTACAGTCATCCATGGACATAGTGATAACTGACAATAAGCAATATGGAGCGCCATCATAATGATGGCACTGCATATTTCACCCATCTTTCTACAAATACGTACTCAGTTCGTCTCAAACTTCTTAAAAAAGTATCGAAAGCCATTCACGCATTGCTGCCGCAACATTCTGAAATGCGGAAAACTCTGACGTACTTTCTGGACGAGTCCGACATTCATTCTTTTGCTCTCTTGTTAGCGTGCTGGACAGCTTGCGTTTGCTCACGCCGGGCATGGCTTGGGCACCGCGATTTGTCTCCTCTTTCGGCTCAAGGACGAGCCACGGAAAGCAAAAGGATAAGCGCATGTTCGCCCCGGCCAATGCTGCTCATTTCACGTTGTTGATCCCAACGGTTCGCAACGATTTCAAAGTGCTGGCCTTTGGAGGCACTGAAGCCATCAGCACCTTGTATTCGATCCAGATCGAGCTGGTTAGCGAATACCCTGACTTCGACCTGGAAAGCTTGCTCAGCCAACCGGCGTTTCTCCAGTTCGGTCTCAATGGCGAAGGCATTCATGGCCGTATCGAAGATGCTCTCGTCGGTGAATCCGGTAAACGCCTGACCCGTTATCACCTGACCCTGGTGCCCGCGCTGTACTACTTGCAGTTCAGTCACAACCAACGGATTTTCCAGTACCTGACGGTGCCGCAAATCATCGCTCAGGTCCTTGAGGGGCATGGCATTCAGGCCGATGCGTTCACCTTCAACATCGGAACGAATCAGGAGCGCGAGTACTGCACTCAATACGGGGAAAATGATTTCGAGTTCGTCCAGCGGCTGTGTGCCGAAGATGGCATCGCGTGGCACCATCGACATTCCCGGGAAGGCCATGTGTTGCTGTTCACCGACGACCAGACCTTCTTCCCCAAGCTGGGCGAAACCCCTTATCAGCTAGACTCCGGCCTGGTGGCGGAGCATTCGGTGGTCAGCCAGTTCTCCCTGCGCTTCAGTACCCGCCCCAGCACGACCACCCGCCGACACTACGACCTGAAACGCCCGAGTCTGTTGCTGGAAAGTCGCTTCACAGCCGAGTTCACTCCTGAGCTTGAAGACTATCGCTACCCGCTGTTTTTCGAGAGCGACAAACGCGGCAAACAGCTCGCCCGGCAGGCGCTGGAACGGCACCGTACCGATTACCAATTGGCCGAAGGCGAAAGCGACCAGCCGACCCTGCGCAGCGGTCATTTTTTCAGCCTGACGCAACACCCACGCAAAACCTACAACGATCTATGGCTGTTGCTCAGTGTCACTCACGCTGGAAAACAACCCCAGGTGCTTGAAGAGTCAGTTACCAGCGAGGCCAAACCTGAGGATGGTTTTACCCAGGGCTACCGCAACCGCTTCAGTGCGATTCCCTGGGACGTGTTTTATCGACCACCGATGCCCGCGCGAAAACCTGTGCTGGTCTGTCAGACCGCGCGTGTCACTGGGCCGCCCGGAGAGGAAATCTTTTGCGATGAGTACGGCAGGGTTCGTGTCGAGTTTCCTTGGGATCGGGCAGAACTCAACAGCGAAAAAAGCAGTTGCTGGTTAAGGGTTGCATCCAGTTTGGCGGGCGAAGGTTTTGGGGCGGTGGCCATCCCGCGCGTCGGCATGGAAGTGGTCGTGACATTTCAGGAGGGCGATCCGGATCAACCATTGATCACCGGTTGCGTGGTCAACAAGGTCACGTCCGTCGCTCATCAGTTGCCCGAGAACAAGACCAGAACGGTTCTGCGCAGCCAAAGCTCGCCGCGCAATGGCGGCTACAACGAACTGTCGATTGAAGACCGCACCGGGCAGGAAAAAATCTACCTGCGCGCCCAACGCGACATCGAGCAACTGATCCTCAACGACAGCCGCAGCCTGATCAGCAACGACCGTTTCGAGCAGGTGGACAACAACAGCACCAGCCTGATCAAGGGCGAGGAATTCCACACCACCCAAGGTGTGCGCAGCACGGTGATCGGCGGTGATGAACTGATCACTATCAGCGGCAATAGCAGCACGACATCCACGGGGTCGCTGGTGATTCAGGCCGGGCAACAGACGCATGTCACCGCCACTCACGTGGTGATCGATGCCGGCATGAGCCTGACGCTCAAGGCGGGTGGTCACCACATCGTCATCAACGCCGGCGGGATTTTCAGCAGCGTGGCCATTGTCGAGGGCGGTGCGCCACTGGCGGGTATTGCGCCACTACAGGCGCTTCAGGCTGTGACCAGCAATCCGAATCCCGTCATCGCCAGCCCACTGTCTATCGTCACCGCCGCCCGCCAGCAGGCGGCGGACTACTGCCCGCTTTGCGAGGCTTGTCTCGCTGGCCAATGCAGCATTGGAGAAGTCGCATGAATGCACTCGAACAATGGCTACACGAGCAATCGCGATCCGGGCTGGATCTCTATCTGATGCTCGACTCGGACGGTCAGCTCGACGAGCGCATGGCGTTGGCCAAGGAACTGGGAGCCGATCAGTACCGCAATTTGTATGTGGGTACGGCAGCCAACTCAATGGCGCCAGCAGGCCCTTTTCTTTTCCATATTGGCACCGTCAAACATCCGCTCATCCAGGCACTGCTCGATACGCCGGAGCGTCATTGGGGTTGGCTGGCCAGTGCCAACCTCACGGACCTGGATGCCTTGGTCACTCATTGGCGCGACCGGCTGGTAGTCGGCGAGCGCCCGAATCAGGCGCTGTATCGCTTCCACGATAATCGCGTACTGGGGCGCGCCCTGAGTCATCTGCAACCCGAGCAGTACGCCGATTATCTGGGGCCGATCGCCAGCGTCTGTTACTGGCACGCGGGGCAATGGACGGTCACTGACAACCCGGACCCCGGCGCACATCCGCTGCCACCCGACCCGGCCTGGTTGAAAACCCCGACACCGGAAATTGTCTACGCGAACGTGCAGTTCGATAACACGCGCCGCTACTTGGTCCGTGAGCACACCGAGGCCCTGGCTCGGCTCGCCGCAGAGCGGGACGTGGATGACTGGTTGTGGGGCGTGATTCAACTGGCCCATTTATGGAATTGGCAGCAACCCGAGCAGGTGCATTTTTTGTTGACTCAGTGCTTGAAGGCGCCGGGTTACCTGCCGCCCAAGACATGGCAACCGAAGCCGGAAGAGGACTCGGCGGCGCATTTTGAGCGCGTATATGAGCAAGTGCTTTATTGGCAACGCGATGCGCCGGTATGAGGGGGTTACTTCAAAGACTGATCCTCGGCGGTTGCTTCTCCTTGACCTTGGGTTGCTCCGCGCTCGGTAAGTCGGACAGCTTCACCTTCGCTCCCGATTTTCCGCCTGACTTCAAGTACGAACTGACAGCCAGCTACGTGCCCGCCCAAGGGCAAACGTGCACCGTGCCGGGCGGGAAAGGTACTCAGCTTGGATTCAACAAGGTCTACATGGAATACGAAGCGACTTCCGAGATCCCGCTTTATAGAACCGTGAGTGGCTGCCCGTTGGCGTTGAACCGTGTGGAGGTCGAGGTGACGGGCATTTTTGGCCCGGAACGAAGTGATAGAAGCACTGACTATGCCGCAATTGCCGTGCGTCCAGAGTTGTTAGAGCGACAAATGGGCACTTTCAACACTGACGGCGTAGGTGAGTTTTTTGGTGAATGCCAGTGGGCTTTTCGCACAGTCGGCCCCAAGCGCTACCTGATAAAACTGCTTACCTGCAAAAAAATGGATGAACAGGGAAATGTCGCACGAAGTCGTCCTTTCACGGCATACACGCTGGACCAGCTACCTGGCAAAACCGTGAGGCTGAAGATCAAGTTGGCCAAGGAAGAACTACCTGCGATTGGTGATACTTGGGTGAAAGTGCCCGGTGGATGGAAACGCTGCATGGGCGACAACTTCGAAGACCAATACGCGTTTTGCTTCGGTAATCACGAGGATTTCAGCTCCTTCAAGTTGGTGGATGAACGGACTTGCACCATTTACCCGGGATGCACGGAAAACAAGGAACAAACCCCATGAGTATTGAATCTTTAGCGGTAAGTGATGTGCCATTTATGGGGGGCAATATCCACGCTTGCCCACTGCGAGGTCATTCGACGAGCTTTCAATTAGTGGACGAGTTCGGTGATGGCAAGCCTTATGCCGGTTTGCCCTACGAGGTTACTGATTACGAGGATGCCGTTTACACCGGAAAGCTCGATGCAACTGGGGCCGGAAAGGTAGACAACCACTTCTGTGGCCCGGTATTGCTCAAGCTGAATCAGCCATATCAAGGGAGTGAAAAAACATACTCGTTTTTACGTGGAAGACCGAACTACCCGCTCCCCATCACCGAACTACAAGTACGCGCCGAAAAAACCCGCTTTGTCGACAAATCAGGCGTACGCACTCTGGCAAATCCAGCGAAGAACCTCGCAGACCCGGATGCCTATTACCAGGTTGAAGTGAGCGAACTGGTCAAGCACGTTGCGCATTTGCCGCCCTTGGCCTCACGCAGCACCCCACCCAACACGGTGTTACACACGCTGTTCCGCCAACCCGCTAAAACCAGGGCTTTGACACTTCGGAATAAAGAGGCCCCGGGTGGTGGAATGGGCGCTGTCATGACCCCAGCAGACATGGGCATGTCCGAACTGGGGTTCGCCCCGCCGCCGCCCAAGCCAAAAGGCATCGCCTTACTGCCGAACAAACATCATGTGCTGGAAGTCCGTCCGATGAGAGCGCTGCGACCGATGTTGTCGACTGGCAACGAGTTTTGCGCACTAAACCTCTATCAACTGGCACTGATGTCGACGTTGAGTTACACCGACTTTGGTCAAGACCCGAATACCCAGCCCGTCAAATCGGATAGCGTGACATTTCCACTGCGGCCCAGCAGTGGCAACTGGTTCGGTCATGCCCTGCCGCAATTTGATGAGTTGTGGAAAGTCGATCCCTCGCAGACGAAGAAGTACTACCCGCTGTATGAAGAGGTGCCTTACTCGAAACGGCTGGAAGTGGTGCCGTTCGACCCGTTGCTCTACCCCGAAGTCAACAATCCAGAGTTGGGTGATGAGCAGGAACACCCGGCCAAGCTGCACTTTCTTGATGATCGCGAACTCATGGAAAGCTCGGACACACAGGCTTTCATCACCCATCACGACGAGTTGATATTGATCAGTGTCAGGGGAACCAGTGAGAAAGGACCTGACGCCTGGCTTGATGCGGATGCACACCAAGTACCCTTCGAGGAAGGGGATGGCAAAGTGCACAACGGTTTTTATCGGGCAGCGAAAGTGGCCTACACGTTTGCCGTGAAGTATTTGGAAAAGTTCTACAGCGGGCAAAAGCTGGTGATCTGCGGACACAGTCTCGGCGGTGCGGTAGCGCTGTTACTGGCTGAAATGCTGCGACGCAATAAACGGTATCAACCGGAAATCGTGCTTTACACCTACGGCGCCCCCCGCGCCGCCGACTCAACCTTTATCGAAGCTGCAAAACCACTGAACCACCACCGCATCGTTTTCCACAACGACCCGGTACCGAGCGTTCCTTCTACCTGGATGAACACGCCGTCCAACCGCGTTCCGATGTACGCCACCCATGGGGCGGTACTTGCCCTTCACCCGGTGGGTGGTTTGGCGTTTTTTGTAGGCGGGATCATCAACTTCACGGGTGACCCCTATGGGCATCACGGCCAGTTGCGTCACTTCATGCCGGTGGAATTTGGCGAAGGTCACAGGTCCTCCATCCTTTGGGAACCGGGTTGCAGCACGATCAACGATCATGGTTGCGCCGAAGCGCTGCGGCAGTTTGATGGCTTGCCCAAGCGCGACTCATTTCTGCGACAGGTGATAGATAACGGCCATCACTCGATGGTCGGCAGCTACATCCCCGGCTGCTGGGCCAGCCTGCGCCGTTGGAAGGAAGCGCTGGAAAAAAGACGCTCACTGGTGACTTTGCGCGAATTCGAATGGGTCAGCGACACCCTGACAAACGTTTCAGGTCAATTGAGCGCACTCAAAGCGAAAATCGAAAAACTCTCCCGTGCTCATGCCAATCCCCAGCGAGATGCCCAAGCGATAAGGGATCTTGAAAAAGAAGTCGAACAGATCGGCCAAACCAAGGCCCGTCTGCTAGCGCTGCACAAGCGGACAGTCATCGACGCTGATGTTTATGGCAGCTACGCCGCCCAGCCCGAGTGGGTGCAGGAGAGTCTGCTTCGGTGGAATGCTCATCCGGAAAATATCGTTCAGGAACAGTTGGCGATGATTCCACCAGTGGCCGAAGACCACGACGCGGCCATTGCGGCAATGACCGGAGGGCATGCCGTAGGCTCGCCATTTCATCTGGATATTGATTCGATTGTGTAGCTTTACTGGTGAAACGAGCGCTGGATCATTTGCCAGTGCAGGAGATGGCGGCGCATAGCGCCAAGGTGTAGCCAGTACAGATCACTCCCACGCAGAGCGTGGGAATGATCGAAAACCTACAAAAACTCAATCAAGCATTCGGGCAAGGTACCGGTGCCCAATCGCCCAGGTCCGGGTTTTTGCACATGCTGTTGACTTGAGTGTTGCCTGCGCTGGCGACCTGTTTGCTTTCAGCCTGTTTGGCTTGTGCGGTCTGCAGGGTTTTCTCGGTGGTGACCGCTTCTTTCGGCACGGTTGGCAGCACCGGTTTTTTCGCCGGTTTCACCGCTTTTTTGCTCTTGGTCGGTGCCACGACTGGCGTGGTGTCGGCGGTTGCCACGGTGACCACGTCAGTGCGCTGTACACCGACTTGCTGCAGGTCTTTTTCGTAGGCCTGAGTGTAGTTGTTCAGGTCTTCGCTGGCTTTACCGTTCACTGCAACGATCAGATCGTTGGACTCTTTGAGGCCTGCGACGATTTCTGCCAGGCGCTTGCGGCCTTCGGTGTCGTTGACGGTTTTGGCCTTGCGGTCGGCGACCAGTTTGGTGAACGCGTTCTGGTAGCACTGCTGCGAAGTCTTGGCGTATGCGGTGCTGCGATCGATGTCCGCGGCGCTTTTGTTGACGTCGGAGGCGTAGGACGCGATGCGCTGGTTGTCATCGGCGATCTGCTTCTGGCGCTCGGTGTAGTAACCGGCCGCGCCGCCCGCCAGGGCACCGCCCGCTGCACCGATGGCGGCGTTGCGGCCACGGTTCTCGGAATCGACCAGGGCGCCCAGCAGTGCACCGCCGACAGCGCCGACAGCCGCGCCGGTGACGACCGACTTGGTCATGTTCGAATCGGTGGCACGCAGGTGCTGCACCGGCTCGTAGCAGTTCGGGTAGTACTCGACCTTGGTGCTTGAGGCGACCTTGGAGGTCGGCGACGTGGCGCAACCGGTCAGTACGGTGCTGAAGCCAACGGCCATCAGCAGCAAGTGACGCTTGGAAAGCGAAGCAAAAGGTTTACGGGAGGAAAGCATAGTTGTGTTCTCTTTTAAGTTTGACCAGCTCAGCACGGCCCACCGCCGCCTGAGTCCCTTCCAAGCTCGCTGTACAACGAACGATCAAGACCGCTGAGCGTTCGATGCGAGCAATTCCTTCAATATCGCCGCCGGGTCGGCTCGTCGTTGCTGACGATATTCACCGACATGGCGAACGAATAACGTTGCGCGCGTTACCAGGCTTTTGCCCAGTACCGGCTTGCGCTCCAACTCTTCCTTGATGCGTTGAAACTGCGCCTGGATCACGGCATCGGTGTAGCGCGTGCCGGTCGCCAGGTTGTCGATATAGATCGCCACCGCACCGTCCAGCGCGCTGCGGCCATTGTCGATGGCGGTAGCGAACAGCTTGGCGCTGGCCTCGTCCTTGGCGTCCACGGCCTGCTGGCGACTCTTCTGCAAATTGGTCAGGCGGATGTTGTAGTTGTTGACGGTCTCGGCCACCAGGGCCGCCGACTGGATCAGGTTGCCGGCCGCTTCCTCGCGCTGCTGGGCGATGAGCGAGACGTTGCGCTTGAGCTCTTCGTTGACCAGCCCCAACTCGGCTTGCAGGCGCGGGTCGACGCTGGCAGCAATGATGCTGTCCAGGCGTTTGGTCGGGTCCTGGGCGTCGTCAATGGCATCGGTCAGCGAAGCCAGCCGACCTTCTTTCTGCCATTGGGCAAACAGTTCCTTGTAGCGCGAACGTGGCGCCGACAACGCGCCAATCGCCACCCGGAACCCGGTGGTTTCGTTGCTTTGCTCGGTGCCGTCGGCGGCGAACAACGGGTACTCGCGACGCATCCCGGTGAACAAGGTGCCCTCGCCTTCCAGGTAGTTGCCGCCCTTGACCACGAAGCCGCCGTAGGTGCCTTGGCGGCGTCCGGCGTGTACTAGCTGGAAGGACTCCTGGACCATCTCGGCGGCATTGCCGATCACGTCGAACAGGCCGATGGGGTTTGGCAGTTTGGTACCGATCGGCATCAGACGCGCTGCCTGACCAGTGCCGCCGGCGACTTGGTTGAACACCGCCCAATCGGCCAGTGGGCCGTCGCTTTCGCTGCCTTCCAGACGCCGGGGAAACAGGCGCCCTTCCAAATCCTGACGGCTGATGGCCTGCCCGCCACGGGCAGCAAATTCCCATTCGACCTCGGTCGGCAAGCGCACAAAACCCAGCCCGCCCTCTTCCGCCGAGGTGCCGCGACCGCTCACCGGTAGCAGGTCCTTGTGGTATTTCATCAGCCAGGCGCTGTACACCGCCGAGAAGCGTTCGGCCTCGAATCGTGACAACTTCACCTTGGGCAAACGCCCGGCCATGCCTTGCGGCGCCTCGGCTTGCAGTGCCTCGCAGGCCGGCGCCGGCTCGCCGCTGGCCAACGATTGCGCCTGGGCCATGACCTGGGCGTATTGGCGGGCGGTGACTTCGTATTTGCCGATGAAATAAAGCATCGGTTTGAGCGGGGTCTTGGCGTCCGTCTTGGGCATCAACGGCGTGATGGTCTTGCCCCAATCCTTGGGCAGATCCTTGAGGGTGAACTGGCCGTTGATGAAGTCCCGGCGATAACCGGAGATGAACGACTGTTGATAACCGGACTCGCCCTCGCTGAAGGGATAGCCGAGGCTGATCTCGCGGTCGTCCAGAGTGCCTTGCGCCAGGATGTAGACGTAACGGAACACCATCTGCCCTTCGCACGGCAGCGGCAGGCTGACGTCGTCGGGCAACGGCTTGGGGTTGTCCAGTTTGTCTGTACTTTCATCTGCCCAGACCATGCTGGCCAGGCTCAGCGCCACGGCGGCGCCCAGTAACTTATACATCTCGGATTCCTTCAAACGCCTGGATACGCGCCACTCGCCAGCCACCACAGGCCGCCGCCACGACGCTGACGCCGAGCACGGCTGCCAAGGCCCACGCGTAGTGATGCGCCAGCAGATGACTGGCGTATTCGCCCGGCGCCTGCGCAAATAAATGGTTCAGGCCCGATTGCGCCAAGCCATACAGCCCGGCGCTCAACAGGGCCGCAAGGCCGGCGCTGTACAGCGCCTGCAACACAACAAACAGCAACAGCGCCGCCGTGGAAAACCCCAGCAGCCGCAACACCGACAACGCTCGACGCTTGCGCTCGACCGCCGCCAGCGCACCGGCAAAAATCGCCGCGAACGCTCCCGACAAAGCCAATCCGGCGATGATCCAGAATACGATCGACAGGTTGCGGCTCAGCGATTGCACCTGGGCGATGGCCTGGGCCTGGGTCGAGACCAGCAGATTCTGCGCAGCGAAATACTGGCGCAGTGGCTCGACATCCGAGAGACGACGGGCGTACAGACGAAACGCCGGGTACACCCGTTGCTCCGTCACACCCACCGACTCCCCCGGCCAGTTGAACGCCGACACGGCGCGGCCGTCCCGGTAATCTTCAGCCGCTTCCAGCAAGGCCAACGGTGCGAACAACCCGTCCCGGGCGAAGGTTTCCAGCGGCAGTACGCGCAGCACCTGGACGCGAGTGCGCTGCGCCTCGCCACGACCGGCTACTTGCCGACCGACACTGGCCTGCAGCCAATCACCGGCCTTGGCCCCGAGCTTTTCGGCGGCGGTCTGGCTGAGCAGCACCTGATCCAGCCCTTGGGGCACCGACAGACTGCCGAGCAAGGGGTCGTTGGCGGCGGTGGGGATCATTTCGACGGTCACCGTCAAAGCGCCAGCGGTCAGATCCACCGTCGCGGCAATCTGCCGGGTGCGCGGCAAGGCGAAAGCCACGTCGTCGCGCCGGCTCAATTGTTCGATAAACGCGAAGCTGAACCGACCGCCACCCAAGGGAATGATTTCCCGGGTGGCAGGGTCGTTTTCCAAGCGCTCGGTCAAACTGCTGACCAGGCCGAATTTCAAGCCGAACAGCACCAACAACGGCGCGACCACCGCCACCAGCGCCAGTACCGAACAGGCCGACAGCCACGCATCGTTGCGGTAATCCTGCCAGGCCAGGGAAGCCACCAGCGCGCTGCGCATCAGCAGGCCTCCCCGAGGATGGCGGTGACACCGCCATCAACGTCGCGATGACAACTGATGCGCCGCACCTGCAAACCGCTGGCGCGGGCCAATGATTCGTCGTGGGTGGCGACGACGCAGCACACGCCATGTTCGCGGGCCTGGGTCACCAGCAACTGCATCACTCGTTCCGCGTTCAGCGGATCGAGGGCGGCGGTCGGTTCATCGGCCAGCAGCAAACGCGGCCCATGAGCCAGGGCGCGAGCGCAACTCACCCGCTGCCGTTGGCCGACGGACAAGTCGCCCGGCTTCTTGCCCAGTTGATCGACGATATCCAACGCCCCGGCCAAGCGATCCACGCTGCCGTCGTCTTTCAAACCGAGCAGTTTGCGCGACAGGTCGATGTTGCCGCGCACGTCCAGAAAATCCAGCAGGCCACCGGTTTGCAGCACGTAGCCCAAGTGCCGACGGCGCAGGTCCGCCAAGGCACTTTGCGCCTCTGCGCGCCACAGCCCGGTAATGTCCGTGCGGGTTTGGCCGGGCGCAAAATCAAACTGCCCGGCCTGATCCGGAGCCAGCACCAGCGCCAGCAAATCGAGCAACGTGCTTTTGCCACAGCCACTGGGACCGACCACCGCCAATTGTTCACCGGCACACAGTTGCAGCCGAGGGATCACCAGGCTGTAACGCTGGCTGCCGACGCCCCGGTGTTTGTGCACGGCGTTCATGTTCAGCATCACGGCAGCGTCGACAACGGAACGCGGTACAAGGCATCACCCGGTTCGGCATCGCCGAAACGCACCCAGTTGGCCAAGTCGTTGTGGAAGGTTTCGTAGAGGCGGATCTTCGAATCCAGTTCGTCGATAAAATCCTCCTGCTCGGCCACGCTCAGGGAAAGCCACAAATCCTGGGTCATGTTCAGCGACTTGCTGCGGTAGGGCAGCCCTTCCAGGTACTCACCCAGCACCCCGCCATCGGCCAGGTTGCCACCCTTACGCAAGGCCGAGGGATCGCGACTCATGTAGGCACTGGCGCTGGCGATTTCCTGGAAGAAATTCTTCGGCGAGGTCTGGGTCTTGCGGGCCGCATCGACGATCAGTTTCAGCGATTGCTGCAAGTCGTTGAGCTGCAACTTGGTCAGCATCACGCACACCTGGAACGCCGGCAGTGCCGGGTTGGTCAGGTCGCGGTCGGCGGTCCAGGCGCTGACCAGTTGCGGCGCCTGGCTGGCGGCTTTACGCCCCAGGAAGTCCATGTGCATCGCATAGCCGACGGCCGCCGATTTGTCGCTCAGGCTCGGCGCGGCGCTCAGCAGCGGCACGGTTTGGGGCTTGTCGCTACGCACCTGATGCACCAGGTCGGCAAATACCGAACCGATCTCGTCCACCCGCTCACCGAACTTGCGTACATCGGCGCCCGGCACCGGAATGTACAGGTCGCCAATCTGTGGGTTGGCGTCGGCGGTCAGGGTGCGGTATTGGCTTTGCGCACCGCTGTGGGTTTTCTTGCCGGCATCGCTGAGCAGGTGCAAGGCGTAGATCTTGATCTGCTTGCCCAGCGCAGCCTGGCGCACTTCGGCCTCGTTCATTTGCGTGGCGGCATACGGGTCGTTCTTGCGCAAGGCACCGGCATCGGTGACCAACAGAATCAAGCGCCCGCCATAGCCGGACCAGTCCATGCCCTCGACCGCTTCCATCACGCCGGCAAACGCATCTTCGTTGAACGAATGGCTAGAAACCGTGGACGCCTTGACCTGCCGCGCCAGGTCCATGAAGCGCTGTGGGTCGCGGCCCTGGTCCAGTGTGATCAAGGTCTTGGCGACGTACTCCAGGCCCGGGGTTTTCTGGGTGCTGCTGCGAAAGCCCACCAGGCCGAAGCTGACACTGTCCTGCTCGCCCCGCTCGGCGATGCGGGTTTGCAGTTGGTGTACGACGTCGCGGACCTGATCGATGTAGGGCTGCATGGACACGGTGGTGTCCACGACCAACACCACGGCGGTGCGGAACGCGTCGGCATTGGCGGTGGTGATGGGTGTGTTGTTGGTTGCGGCCTTTGGAGCATTGCCGGGGTCGATGGACGCCACGTTCAGCAACTGCACCGGCTGGCCGTTCTCATCGAAGCTCTCGCGCGAATCGAAAATCGGCAACAGGTAAAACTGATTCTGCGGCACCGCGCTGGCGGCCGGTTCCAGGGCCAGCACCTGTTGGTTGTCTTCGTGATTCTGCTGGGCCTTGAGCAACAGGTTTTTTGCCGCCGACGGATCTGCCAGCAGCCTCTCCACGTCACCGGGCTGACGCAGGAACATCACCGGCGCGCGACCGGAGCGTTCGGTGAACTTGAGCACCAGGCTTTGCTTCCAGTCGCTGACTTGCGCGGCCGGCAACCAGCCGTCACTGCGCCCGTCGGTGGCGGCGCCGACACGCAGCCATGGGCTGCCATCAACTTCTTTGCGCTGATAGACGTAAAGCACGGAAAACGCCGGCAAGGCCTTGTCAGGGGTGGCCCCCGGTTCGCTGGCGAGTTTCGCCCCCGGCTTGCTGAGCACTCGCTGGAACAAGGTTTTTTTGCCGGCCATCAGCAGTGGCCGCTGACCGCCATCGATCTCCGTCGCCACAGGGGGGTTTACGGGTGGCGCCACGGTCGGTGGCGGGCTGGCGGGCGGTGCTGAAACCACCGGCACCTTGGCGTCGGCTTCGCCGTCACCGGACAGCCACCAATAACCCGCGCCACCCAAGACCAGCGCCACGGCCACCGCGACGGCGGCGAGTGCGAACACCGGCCCCTTTCGCTGCTCCGAGACCGTGGACGACGGCGTCGGCTTCACAGTCGGCGCAACAGGATTGGATCGAGGTTGTGGCTGCGCGGGGCCGGTCGGTATATCGATGGACACCGGCGTCAGTCCCACCAGGTCATTGCTCACCGCAATCGGCACTACCGGAATTGGCAATGGCCGGATCGTGGTCGCTTCAATCGATTCCCGAGGCAGATTATCCAGCGCCTGCAACAGCGCCGCTGCATCCGCGAAACGCTCGGCCGGATCCTTGGCCAACAGCTTGCGCAGCACCTCTTGATAGCGACCGTGGTGCACTGGCAGCTCCGGCAACGGTTCTGTCAAATGTGCCAGGGCCGTTGAGAGTGCGTCGTTGCCGGTATACGGCAGTTTGCCAACGAGGATTTCGTAGAGCACCACGCCCAGGGCATAAAGATCGGCTCGGCCATCAATATCCTGGCCGCGCGCCTGTTCCGGGCTCATGTAGCTGGGAGTACCGACAGCGAAACCGGCCTGGGTGAACTGGGTGCGGTCATCCATGGACTTGGCGATGCCGAAGTCGGAGAGCACCGCCGTGCCATCGGCGCGGAACAGAATGTTCGCCGGTTTGACGTCGCGATGAACCAGCCCCAGCCCATGGGCATAGCCCAGGGCCGAGGCGATCTGACGGATATAGATCAGACCCTTTTCCGGCGTCAGGCCGGCGGCGATGCGCTCCTTGAGCGTGCCATTGGGCAGGAATTCCATGGCCATGTAATACAGCTCACCGACATGGCCGATGTCATGGATGGTGACCGTATGCGGGTGAGACAGACGCGCCAGGGTTTTACCTTCGCGCAGGAAACGCTCGCAGAAACTCGGGTCGGCCGCCAGCGCGGCGGCCATGACCTTCAGCGCCACCTTGCGCTCCAGCGAGCGCTGGGTCGCCAGGTAAACGCTGGCCATGGCGCCTTCGCCGATCTCGCCGTCGATGTCATAGCCGGGGATCAGAATATTCACGGTGGGGTTCATGAAGGCACCTTCACGACGATGACGGTGATGTTGTCCGGAGCACCACGCATCAGGCCCAGGGACACCAGGCTGCTGGCGATTTCACCGGGTTCGTCGTGGCTCAGCACCTCGCTGATTTCATGGTCCTCGACGGTCTTGGTCAGCCCATCGCTGCACAGCAGGTAACTGTCGCCAGGCATCAACAGCAGATCGACCATCGCCAGCTCCAGTTGCGCCCCTACCCCAACAGCGCGGGTGACAATATTGGACCGTGGATGCACCCGGGCTTCAGCTTCGCTGAGCAGGCCGCTGTCCTGCAGATCCTGAACGTAACTGTGGTCCCGCGAGATGCCTTCGAGCAGGCCGTCACGCAGGCGATACAAGCGGCTGTCACCCGCCCACAGGCACACTCCGCGCAAGTCACGCGCCACCAACGCCACCACGGTGCTGCCCATCATGGTCACGCCGCGGTTGGCGGTTTCTTCACGCACGGTGGCGTTGACCCGCAGCAAGTCGGTTTTCAGCGCCGCGACGTATTCATCCAGCGAACGGCCTACGGCAACGTTGCGCAGGCTATCGACGATCAGACTGCTGACGTAGTCGCCCGCCGCGTGCCCGCCCATGCCATCGGCGACCACCCACAGGCCGTTTTCCGGCCGGTCCAGGCAAGCGTCTTCGTTAACCTGGCGGACCATACCGACATGGCTCTTGCTTGCAGACTTGAACGTCTTTCCAACGCGTGGACACATCTACACAACACCTTCTTGGCCGAGCAAAAATTGCGCAAAATCAGCGGCGGCCGGCAGGCCCTGGCACCGCAATAAAGCAGGAGCGATACGCTCCGACCCCTGGCCCCACCACAGGCTTGCGCCTTCGCAGGCCAGTTCGGCAAGCGCGGTCATTCGTGCCTTCGGGTCGGTGGCATCAAAGCGATGCAGGCCGGCAAAACGGCTGCTTGGCGCGCGTGGCAGGTATGCTGGGCTGCCCAGCGTCTCCAGCCCTGCACCGAAGGCTTCGAAGCTCGCCTCCACGCTCAACGTGCTCAACAGCAATTGCTCGACTTGCTCAAACCAGACATCCGAGCCGCCCACCACCGACGCCGGATCAACGTCGTGATCCAGCAGTACCGCGACGGTCAGCGGAAAATACCGGCCAACCCGATCGATGCTCGGCATCACCACCCCAACGGCGGCCTGCGGCCCACACACACCGGGCCCGAGCATGAAGCGCCACAGCGGACTGACCAGATAGGCATCCAGCCAACGGTCCCCGAGGCTCTGGCTGGCGAGCAGGCCCGCCGCCAGCCACGAATCCCAGGGGCCGATAAAACTCTGCGGCAAGCCACGGCTGACAAAGTCCCCACGACTGGCCAACTTTCCATAGAAACCCGGCGTGCTCATAAACGCTCCGGCAGGCTGAAACCGCTGAGTACACGGCTCTTGAACGGGTTGAAGGCGCTGTTGGCCCGCAGCTCATAAGAGACGCTGGCGCCGTCGACTCGCAGCCGCAGGTTGAAGCGGTCCGGCGAGTTGCCGGCGGTCAGGTCCGATTGCTCCAGCAGACGGAACCAGGCCCAAGGCCCGTCCAGGGTGATGCCCGAACGACCGCTGGCTGAAGGCGGCATGATCGAGATCCGCACCACGCCGATGCTGCCGGGGTTGGGCCATTGCATGGAAGTGGGACGGCTCGGACCGTGGTCGTAGCTCAATTGCTGGCCGTCGAGGTCGAGCAAAAACTGAGTGATGGTGGCGTCCATCGCCACTGGCTTGAGTTCGAAGCGCACCATCGGCTGGGTGCCGCCGGAACGGAAATACGCATCCCGGATAGTCGCCGCCCGTTGGAACGTTTGCAGCACGCCCGGGGCAATGCCGAGCTTCTGTGCGGCGCCCGGCTGCCAACGCCAGGCCTGGGTCGAGGTATCCACGTACGGCTGCAGGTAGTTGCGGAAATAGTTGTCCATCACCCCGCCCACACCGAAGAACTGGCCGAAGTCGTCCAGGGTCGCATCCCGCGCACTGCCCGGCGACATTGGATAACGCCCGGCCAGGGACTGGCGATAGATGTTCACCACTTCGCTGGTCCAGGCCGCATTCAGTTGATTGCGTACCCCGCCCATCATGCTGTTGGTGGTGGAGTTGACCACCGATTTGACCAGGCCCTGCACCAGCGGCGGCTGACGTTCGGCGTTGAGGCTGACCCGTGTCGCGGCCGCTGCGGCCTGGTTCTTGGCTTCGCCGAGCAAGGCGTCGCCGCTGGCGCCGACCATGGCACTGACCTGCACATACAGGGCGTTCATGTCGGCCAGCAGGCCGTCGATGGCCGCCGGCTCGCCTTCGTTTTTGCTGACGATGCTGTTGAGTTCGGCAAAATGCGCGGTGATTGGATCTTCACTGGCATCCGCTGTGTTTTGCGTCGCCTGCTCCTGGCCGAGCAAGGTGCCCAAGCGCTCCTTGAGCTTGTCGACCCCGCCCTCCACCGGCACGCCCTTGGCAGCCAGCAGGCGCTCTTCCTGTTGCAGGTCGGTTTCCTTCGCCACTGCTACCAGCAGTTTTTTCAACGGCGAGGTCGGGCCGGAAATCACCCGCAACACATCGGCGGCCTGGGCCACGCTGGTGATCGGCACGAAGTCGATATCAGCCAGCAAGGCGTCCCACTGGCGCTGATAATCCTGGAAGTACAGGCGACGCACGTCGGCGGCCAGGCTGACGACGTTCTGTTGTTCCGCCTGGTCGCGACCGAGCACCCACTGCTCCTCGGCCAGAGTGCCGGTCTGGTTCAGGCTGGTCAGCAAAAACCCTTGGCGGTAACCCTTGGCCGTGAAGAAGCCGCTCAAGGGTTCGCCCAGCGGCTTGCCACTCTTGCGGCTGAACACCAGCGCGGCATCACGCCCGGCCGCTTCGTTGATACGAAAGTCCGGGATGCCGTCCGGCAGTTTCTGCCGCTTGACCCGGTCATAGACGCGCTGGGCCACCGGCAGCTGCTGCAACTGCCGGCGCAAGTCGTCGATCAGGCGCGGGTCCAGACGTGCGGTGGGCGGATGGCGCTCGAACAGTGCCTGCAAGTGCTCCTCCAGGGCCAGACGCTGCTCGGCCGGCAAGTCGCGCGGCAGGCTGCGATCCCAGTCCAGGGCGATCCACGCCTTGATGAAGTCGGCATCGTAATGCTCGCTGTCGGCGAGCATCAGGTAGGCCTTCAAGCCTTCGTAAAGGAAGTCCGAATTGCCGCCGCCGTGCAGTTGCTCTTCGATGCGCGTGAGCAAGCGTGGCGCGAAGACCGCGATCAGCAACTTGCGATAGACGCTGCCAGACTCGGCTTCAAGCATGTCGCCCTGATACAGGCCCAGGCCTTCGGCCCAGTTCGGCGAGTCGGCGGCCAGGTGCTTCACCGCGTTGAGCAAAGGCAACACCGCAAGCACGTCCCGTTGTGCCGGGCTGAGGTTCTGCACGGCCTGGCCCAGGGGCGCGACTTTCTGATCGACTTGCGCGATATACGCCTGGTTGGCGCGGTAGCTGACCCACCACAAGGTCCCGACCACCAGCACCAGGGCCACGGTCGAGGCCAGCACACCCCGGGCGATCCACTTGCGCCGACGTTCGACTTTCGGGTTAACCCCCACCAGTCCACGCTCGGCAAAGGCCACGGCGCTGAAGAGTTTTTCGATGAAGTAACTGCGCCCGGTGCCGTTCTGGCGTGCCAGGTGCTGGCGGTCCAGGTTCATGCTCTGGGCCATTGAGCCGATCAGCCGGTCAATCGGGCTGCCTTCCTGGGTGCCGCTGGTGAAATACACCCCGCGCAATAGCACCCGCTCTTCAAAGGCGTTGGGTTTGAATACGCCCTCAAGGAAGCTTTGCAGGCAATCCTTCAACGCGCCGAACTGTTGCGGGAAGCCGTAGATCAGATCGCGCCGCGCCGGGTCGCGTTCCTGTTGCAAACGCTCCACCAAACGATCGTTGAGGCGCTGTTCCAGGCCGGTGAATTCGCTTTGCAGATGGGCCAGTGGGCTGTCATTGTTTTTGCCGTCGTCCAGGGCAAAAGTCATACCCCAGACCTGGGCTCGTTCTTCCTTGCTCAGGGTATCGAAATACTCCATGAACCCTGGCACCAGATCGAGCTTGGTCAGCATCAGGTAGATCGGAAAGCGCACGCCCAGTTGCGTGTACAGCTCCTGGATACGCAGGCGGATCGCGGCGGCATGGGCAGCACGCTCGGCGTCGCTGCCCAGCAGCAAGTCGGAGAGGCTGATGGCGATAAACGCGCCGTCGATCGGACGCCGGGCCCGCTGTTTCTTCAACAGGCCGAGAAAACCCAGCCACGCGGCTTTATCGACTGTCGCGTCGCTGTCCTGGGTGGTGTAGCGCCCTGCGGTGTCGAGCAGCACGGCCTGATCGGTGAACCACCAATCGCAATTGCGCGTGCCACCAACGCCACGGACCGCCCCGGCGCCCAACTGCGCCGCCAACGGAAAATGCAGCCCGGAATTGACCAGCGCCGTGGTCTTGCCTGAACCCGGCGGGCCGATGATCACGTACCACGGCAGTTCATACAGGTTACGGCGCTCGTCACCGCCCAGCTTGGCTTTCTTCAACAGTGCCAAGGCTTCGTCCATGCGCTGGCGCAGGGTTTCGAGCTCCTCAGAGGTGGCGATGCTGGTCGGGTCCGGCGGGGTTTGCGCCGCCAGGCTGCGCATCACTTCGGCGGCCTGTCGGCGAGCCTGGATGATGCGAAACACCCGGTAGGCGATCCACACCGCGAACACCAGAATGATCAGCGCCCAGCGCCGCCCTTCGGGCACCAGCAATTCAAGCAGCGGCCCGACAAACCAGATGATCAGGCTCAGGGCGATCAGCCCCAGCAACGGAATGACCCAGCGGATGATAAAACTGAAAAACGCCTTCACTCGACCCCCTCCGCCAACACTGTGATTTCGACCCGACGATTGCGTGCGCGGCCCTCTGTTGTAGCGTTCGAGGCCAACGGTTCGGTGTCGCTGCGGCCTTCGGCGCTGAAGCGTTCGGGCTGGCCGGTCTTGGCCGAAAGGATTTGCAGCACCGAATTGGCCCGCGCCTCGGACAAGGCCCAATTCGATGGAAACCGCAAGGTGGCAATCGGGCGATTGTCACTGTGGCCGGTCACCCGGACCTGGCCCTTGACCTTGCGAACGGCATCGGCGATGCGCAGCATCAGCGGCTGGAAATTGTCGACGATGCTGGCGCTGCCCGAGGCGAACAGCTCATCGCCACGGATGGTCACCACTGAACGGTCAACGGCATCTTCCACCGCGACCCGACCGGCCTTGATTTCATCGGCGAGGAAGCCTGCCAGGCGGGGACGCTCGATCAGTTTCGGTTGCACCACCGGACGGTCGATGGCCTGCACCGGGATCTCGCCCAGCGCATGGATATTTTTAAACACCGGCTCGGCATCAGCGGCCAGTTTCAAGCGCAGGCCGAACAGCAGTGCCAGCAGCAACGCCACGCCGATGGCCACGGCGATCCAAGGCGGCATGAATTGCGCGAGTCGGTCGCGGGCCACGGTGACGCCGCGCCAATGGGGCGACAGTTCACGCTCATAATCGCCACGAGCGCTGCGGATGACCGCACTGGTGCGTTCACGCAAGGCTTCCAGTTGGCTGCGACCGTCGTTCATGACCCGATAACGCCCTTCGAAACCCAGGCACATGCACAGGTACAACAGCTCCAGCAGATACAAACGTTCGCGGGGACTTTGCAGGCAATGTTCCAACAGCTGGAACACCTTCTCGCCGCCCCAGGCTTCGTTGTGCACGGTGATCAGCAGGCTCTGTTTGCCCCAGTCGCTGGCACCACCCCACGGTGTACTCAACACCGCTTCATCCAGGGCGGTGCACAAGGCGTAACGGGCCAGCAACACATCGTTGCGCACCACGCCGGCAGCCTCGGCCCGCTCCTCGAACTGGCGCAGGTAGGCCAGTAATTGCGCGCGCAGGCTCGCCGGCGCCGGGTGGGCAATGGTGTTGCGCAAGCGGGTCAGCAAAGCCAGCAACGGGCCAGCGGCGCTCTCCAGGGGGTTGAGACCTTCGGCCTTGCCGATCAAAAGCGGCGCGGCCGGCATCGAAAGTGGCGCGGCCTGGGCGCGACCAGCCTCCGGGCGGACCGGGTCGGCGCCACGGCCACCGGGTGTCGGCATGAATTGGGTACGATCGTCGTTGCTCATTGCGGTTTATCCTCGGATCGCCCAGAAAGCCAGGTTCAGCCCCGGGAATTGCCCCGCGATGTAGAACGCAAAACCGCCGGAGTTGGCCAGTTGCTGCCAATGCTCGCTGCCCCGGTCCAGTTCGTAATAGGTGGAGCCGGCGTGATACGGGATCTGCCGTGGCGCCACCGGCAGCGGCAGCAGGCCAATGCCCGGTAATTGCAGGTTGACCAGGTTGCGGATGTGCTCCACCGAGCCGACTTTGCTCTGTTGGCCGAAGTGGCCGCGCAGGGTTTCGGCGGGCACGTCGGCGCGCACCACCAGGATGAAGCTGGCGCTGTCGAGCAGGGACTTGTCGGCCAGCATCGCGACGTGGACGCCATAGGCTTTTTCGACGATCGGAATCGGCGTGGCCTTGCTGTCGATCAGCATCGACAACGCCTCACGCAGGGCTTGCATCACCGGCGCGAAACTCAGCGCCAAGTCATCGTGCTGGTACTGCGGGTATTCCTGGGGTCGCCGCCCGGAAGCAGTAAACGTCGAGAACTCCCCGGCCAGACTCACCAGCTCGCTGTAGAACCGCTCGGGGTGCAACGGGCTCAACTGGCTCAAGTGCTGGATCAGCGGCTGGGCACGGTTGACCAGTTGCAGCAGCATGAAATCGGCAATCTCCGAGGCACCACCGGCACCGGACGCCACCACTCGCCCGGCGAGGGCTTCGCCGCGCTGATGAAGCAGGCCCAGCAGTTCGCTGCGAAACGCCGCCAGGGGGTTGGAGGCGACCACATCCAGCAGCGGCGGGATGTAAGTGTCGTCGAGCACCAAGGCTCGGTCGGCGCGTTTTTCCTTGATTCGTACCAGGCCGATGGCGGCGTAGTCGCTGATGCCATCCTGGGCTACCAACAATCGCAGCGCTCTCGAGCCCACGGCCACGGGGGCCTGGTTTTCGAACGGCGCGTTGTCGTCCCGTACTTCGCGAACCTGGCTCACGTAGCGCGCAGCGCCCAGGGCTTCGCCTTCGTCAACGGTATCTCGCGCACCGGCGCGCTTGAGCGGCAAGGCCAGGTACACCAAGCCATCGCGCAGGTTGTCATCGACATTCAGCGGGCTCGGCGCCAGGTCATCCTGGGGAATGTTGAATGGCGTGCCGTCCGGCAACAGGCCCCGTGCCGAGATGATCGCCAGCTTGCCCTGGGCCAGCAGCCCCTGGTCGATCAGCAATTCGGAGAAACCCCAGGCGCCGGCCGACAACGGGCGGCTCCGGGCGTCGATGAGGTTCTCCAAGTAACGGTCATGCTGCTGAAAGTGCTGCGTTCCAATGAACATGCCTTCCGACCAGACCACACGATTGTTCCAGGACATGGGGGGCTCCGATTGTTATTGGGCAGGGCTGGATGGGGAAACCACGACGGCGCTGCGCACGGCTCGCACGTCGAGGCTGATCTGGTATTCGGTGTATTGGCGCGGCGGGACATTCATCACCGCGCGCCACAACGACTGATCCAGCTCGCGATACCCCACCAGCACGCCGATATGGCGGGTGGCCGGGTCGAGGTCGCGCTGCAGGCTCAACTGCTGGCCGGGCTGGATCAGCACTTCGTCCTGATCGATCAGATCGGCGCCGAGCGTCGCCTGGGCCCGTTCGGCCAGTGCGAAATAATCGGAACGGCCGAAGGTGGCGGCATTTTTCAATTCGAAAATACGCACCCGGACCGGGGCTGGCTGGCCAGTGGCGTCGGGGTTGAGCCCGGCAATGGCGTGAAAGTGCAACTCGACGGCGGCCGTATCGGCCTCGGCCTCAGCCTCTTCGGGCTGGGGTTTGGCCGCATCCTTGGCACATGCGGTCAGCAGAAGCGCGGTGGCAACTGCGAGTAAAAACCTGGGAATCATCCTGCGTCCTCAATGACGTTTCAGCTATCCGTTGTTCCGTTTTTTGCTATGAATGGTGCTATGCGATGGCGACGCTCAGCCGCGGCGCTGCCTTGTACTGTGTTCTTCGTAGGCGCGGCTGAATTCCCGACCGAACAGGTCCTGGAAATCCTCTTGGGCCTCGCGGGAAATATTGCTGTAGAGCTCGGTGAACTGCTGCCAGTACTGGGCCTGTCGCGAACCACTGAAAATGCTCGACAGGCCACCGGGCTTGCCCATTCGCTCTTCAAGTTGCGCCGGCTCGAAGCGCGCCAAGAGGTGTTTGATCGCAGCTTCCACGCCGGCCATCACCGCCAATTGGTGGGCACGCAAGTCATCGAAGCTGTCGCGCACAGCCAGGTCCGGCGCCATGAACGCCTGACTGCTGTGGCGCAACAGCAACAGCAATGCTTCATCGACGTTGGGAGCGAATTTCAGCGGGTTGTTTTGCACCGGTTGAATCATCGTCTGCTGAATGCGGAACTCGCCCTTGAGGCTGCTACGGGCGCGCAAGACATCGATCAGGCCTTCGACCATCAGCCGATAACTGCGGCCGATGCTTTCCATTTGTGCCTCGGCCTGAGCCTTGTCCAGGCGCACTTGATCCAGCCCGGCACCGCGCAGAAAGGCTTGCAACAGGTCGGGTTGAGAATTGTCGGCCGGGCTGACCGGATCGACCAGGCGTTCGACGACGGCCACGGGCGGTTCGCAAAGGGGTGCCGGTTCGATCGGTACGTTGATGTGAGGTACGGATGGCGGCGCAACCTCTGTAACAGGCAGCGGGGCGATCGCCACCGGTGCAGGCTTGTCGCTGAACAGATCCCAATCTTCCGGAATCACCGGGGCCGACACCAGCGGCGCAGGCCCGGCCACGGGCGTTGGGCCAGGGATCGGGGTCGGTGGGCGGAAGTCGTGCTGCTCGGCCGGGACATGGTCGGGCTGGGTGGCCGGCGGGACGCTGGCCGGCGTCAGAAAGTCGAACAGGTCCGGCATCGTGTCCATGGCCGATACGCCCTGAAAATGTGCAGGCGGTGTCACGGGCAACGACGTCGGCGTATTCACGACGGCGCCCTGACGCCCCATCAGGGCTTCGAAGCTGCTGGACGAATTGGCGAAAGGGTTGCCATCGGTCACCGGCAGACTGAAATCGATACGCGCCTGGATTTCATAATCACCGATGCGGATAACTTCGCCATCTTGCAACGGCTCGCTGTTGCCCTTGCGCAGACGAATACCGGCCTTGACCAATTCCACACCGTTAGTGCTGTTATCAGTTAAGTAATACCGGCCATCTTTATATTGAACAACGCAATGTTTGCCGGACACCAAACGCTCTGGATCGGGCAATACCCAGTCATTATCAGAATTACGGCCAATTGCCATCACGCCCTGATCCATTGATTTCTCAGGGCACTGGCCAGGGGTAATTTTGTGATAACTAGTGATAGTCAAACACAGCGACATCTTGCCTCCTTGCTGAACACTTTGCTCGCGGGCGAATCGGGATTAACTCCCGCCAGACTCGCTCCGACAACCTTGCAAAAACAACCTTGAAACGGCTTTTTACCAGCATGATTGCTGATCTTAACCGGCTTGCGTGACAAAAAACCTGCATCAGTGCCTGCTTCGACCTATCGGTCGCGCGGGTTGTTAAGCACTTCACATCTGTCACACAGAGGAAATAGCTTACCTTGACAAGCCATAAGTACTACACCAAAAATGCACAACTTCTTGAATATCAATGATGGCACTTTAAGATCGCTGCGTATCCAAAGGGCCATTACACTCAAGGAAACATGCGAAGTTCCACTTGGAACTAACGTGTGAACAGCCCGACTGTCAGTCGGGCGATATGGAGATCAAATTCAGTGGAAGTGCCTTTGCTGCTTGCCGCCGTTTCCGCGACTTCGCCTTGCGGCGAAGATTTGGAATATGACGCGGATTTTTTGCGCCTGGAACGCGATTCCCAAGGCCAGCCCGAGCGCAGCATGGGCGATTCGATATTGCCTGCCGCCCCCCCTGAATGGCGCAGCATCCAGCAGCAAAGTCTGGTTTTGTTGCAACGCAGTAAAGACCTGCGTATCACCCATTTCCTTTTGCAAAGCTCCCTTGCCCTCGAAGGCGTCACCGGCCTGGCCCGCGTCCTGACACTGATCAGCGAATTGCTCAAGCAATACTGGGCCGACCTGCATCCGCGCCTGGATGCCGAAGACGACAACGACCCCACCGTGCGCATCAATGCCCTCGCCGGCCTGACGTCCGATGCCACCATTCGCCTGCTGCGCGAAAGCATCCTGGCCCGTTCGCGAACCTTTGGTGCTGTCAGCCTGCGCGCCGCCGCCAATGCCAGCGGCCTGCAAAGCTTCCCTGACGAAAACCTCGGCGCCGAGCAGCTCGCCGGGGCGTTCCTGGACAGCGATCCCGAACAGTTGGAAATCACCCGCGCCGCTTTGCAGGAGGCCCGCAGCGTCGCCGAGGCCATCGAGCAACAGGTCAGCGAACACATCGGTTCCGCCCAGGGCGTTGACCTTGGCCCATTGAAGCAACCGCTCAAAATGGCCTTGCAGATTCTCGGCCAGTTCGCCCCCCAGAGCGGCGACAGCCCCCTGCCCGATACCCTCGGCGAAGACAGCACCGCGCCGGTTGAATATGCCACCGCACCGAGCGCACCGCGCAGTACCGGCACTGGCGAAATCAACAACCGCGACGACGTGCTGCGCAGCCTGGACCGGATTCTTGCGTACTACACCCGTCATGAGCCCTCCAGCCCACTGCCGGTGCTGTTGAACCGGGCGAAGAATCTGGTGCACGCCGACTTTGCGGCCATCGTGCGCAACCTGATTCCCGACGGCATGAGCCAATTTGAAAACCTGCGCGGACCAGACAGCGAATAAAAGCGAACGGATCACGCAGTCACGTCACCGGTACCACCGATGACGCCAACACCGTCGCTTGAGCGACCAGGAGCAGCAACGTGGCGAAGCAAAGTTCTCAGAAATTCATCGCGCGCAACCGCGCGCCTCGAGTGCAGATCGAGTACGACGTCGAGCTCTACGGCGCCGAGAAAAAGGTCCAGTTGCCCTTCGTCATGGGCGTCATGGCGGACCTCGCCGGCAAGCCCGCCGAGCCTCTGGCACCTGTGGCCGATCGCAAGTTCCTGGAGGTGGATGTCGACAACTTCGACTCACGCCTCAAGGCCATGCAGCCACGCGTCGCGTTCCATGTGCCCAACGAGCTGACCGGCGAAGGCAACCTGAGCCTGGACATCACCTTTGAAAGCATGGACGACTTCAGCCCGGCCGCCGTGGCGCGCAAGGTCGACTCGCTGAACAAGCTGCTCGAAGCGCGCACCCAACTGGCCAACCTGCTGACCTACATGGACGGCAAGACCGGTGCCGAAGAAATCATCATGAAGGCCATCAAGGATCCGGCGCTGCTCCAGGCGCTTGCCAGTGCGCCGAAGCCAGCCGAGCCTCAGGCTTAATCAGGACGAATGATCATGACCGATTCAGTACGTGCAGACGCTCAGACACTGAGCACCACCGAAGAAGCCAGCGAGTTCGCCTCCCTGCTGCTGCAAGAATTCAAACCCAAGACCGATCGCGCTCGCGAAGCCGTCGAGACCGCTGTGCGCACCTTGGCCGAACAGGCCCTGGCGCAGACCGACCTGGTGTCCAACGACGCCATCAAGTCGATCGAATCAATCATCGCCGCCATCGACGCCAAGCTCACCGCCCAGGTCAACCAGGTCATCCACCACCCCGATTTCCAGCAACTGGAAAGCGCCTGGCGTGGCCTGCATTACCTGGTGAACAACACCGAGAGCGATGAGCAACTGAAGATTCGCGTGCTCAATATCTCCAAGACCGACCTGCACAAGACCCTGAAGAAATTCAAGGGCACCGCGTGGGACCAGAGCCCGATCTTCAAGAAGATGTACGAAGAAGAATACGGCCAGTTCGGCGGCGAACCTTACGGTTGCCTGGTGGGCGATTACTACTTCGACCAGTCGCCTCCGGACGTGGAACTGCTGGGCGAACTGTCGAAAGTCTGCGCCGCCATGCACTCGCCGTTCATCGCAGCCGCATCGCCGACCGTGATGGGCATGGGCTCGTGGCAGGAACTGTCGAACCCGCGCGATCTGACCAAAATCTTCACCACCCCGGAATACGCCGGCTGGCGCTCGCTGCGCGAATCGGAAGACTCGCGCTACATCGGCCTGACCATGCCGCGCTTCCTCGCGCGTCTGCCGTATGGCGCCAAGACCGATCCGGTGGAGGCCTTCGCCTTCGAAGAAAACACCGACGGTGCCGACAGCTCCAAGTACACCTGGGCCAACGCCGCTTACGCAATGGCGGTGAACATCAACCGTTCGTTCAAACACTTCGGCTGGTGCTCGCGCATCCGTGGCGTGGAGTCTGGCGGTGAAGTGGAAAACCTGCCGGCGCACACCTTCCCGACTGACGATGGTGGCGTGGACATGAAATGCCCGACCGAAATCGCCATTTCGGACCGCCGCGAAGCGGAACTGGCGAAGAACGGTTTCATGCCGCTGCTGCACAAGAAAAACACTGACTTCGCCGCGTTCATCGGCGCCCAGTCGTTGCAGAAACCGGCCGAGTACGACGACCCGGATGCCACCGCCAACGCCAACCTGGCCGCGCGCCTGCCGTACCTGTTCGCCACCTGCCGTTTCGCTCATTACTTGAAGTGCATCGTGCGCGACAAGATCGGCTCCTTCAAAGAGAAGGACGAAATGCAGCGTTGGTTGCAGGACTGGATCCTCAACTACGTCGACGGTGACCCGGCGCACTCCACCGAAACCACCAAGGCCCAGCACCCATTGGCTGCGGCCGAAGTGATCGTCGAGGACGTGGAAGGCAACCCGGGGTACTACAACTCCAGGTTCTACCTGCGCCCGCACTATCAGCTCGAAGGTCTGACCGTGTCGCTGCGCCTGGTATCCAAGCTGCCTTCGGCCAAAGGCGCGTAAAAGACTGCAGCGGCACGCTTGTGTGGGAGCCGGGCTTGCCCGCGATGGCATCAACGCGGTTCTGCTGAAAAACCGCAGTGCCTGCATCGCGGGCAAGCCCGCTCCCACAGGTTCTGCGCCTTGACTGGCATTGGACCAGGCTCGAGAAAGCGTGATTCTGCAGGAGCTTCGAACAGATTTCGCAAGGTCGGCGTTAACCAAACAATGTGGTAGAGACCACACAGGGAGAAAACATGGCTGTTGATATTTTCATCAAGATCGGCGACATCAAGGGCGAGTCCATGGACAAGGCCCACAAGGACGAAATCGACGTCTTGAACTGGAGCTGGGGCATGTCTCAGTCCGGCAACATGCACGTGGGCAGCGGTGGCGGTGCAGGCAAGGTGAACATCCAGGACCTGTCGCTGACCAAGTACGTCGACAAAGCCTCACCGAACCTGATGATGCACTGCGCCAGCGGCAAGCACATCGACAAGGTCAAGCTGACCGTGCGCAAGGCCGGCGGCGAAAGCCAGGTCGAGTACATGATCATCAACCTGGAAGAAGTGCTGGTCACGTCCCTGAGCACCGGCGGCTCGGGTAGCGATGATCGCCTGACCGAAAACCTCACCCTGAACTTCGCCAAGGTGCTGGTGGACTACCAGCCGCAAAAAGCCGACGGCACCAAGGAAGGCGGGCCGGTCAAGTTCGGCTGGAACATCCGCCAGAACGTCAAGGTGTAATCGAAGATGCCCCCGGTGTTATGCGCTGGGGGTGTTTTGGTGCTTGCTCGAATCCAATCCTTTCCTATCCGGTGTCTGAGTCATGGCCAAGCCTTCGTTTATTAATTTGTGGAGCAGCTATCCCACCGTCAAGGATCCATGCGACCAGCCCTGGGGCAACCAGTGCGCGATTCGTATGAGTGTCGCGTTGAATGGCGAGCTGACCATCAAGGTCAACAAGTCGACCTACACCGACCCAAAATGCAAGCATGACCATGCCCGTGGCGCCGAGTCTCTGGCGAACTGGCTGTGGCGGAATCATTTGGGGCGTCCGACCATTTTGAGTGGTAGCGCAGCCGATCGGCTGACACTCAGCCAGAAGACCGGAATCATCTTTTTCAAGGATTGCTTTAGCCGTGCAAACGAGCCTGAAAGCGAGCGCTCAGGTGACCACATCGATCTATGGAATCGTGGCCGAACCAAAGGCTTCTTTGACGGTGACTTCCTTTCCAGACAGGTCTGGTTCTGGGAGTTGACATGATAGGGCCAATGCTCCGAGCGACACTCCTGTGCGGCCTGCTGATCAGTTTGAATGCCTGCGCTGAAACCGATCCAGACCAACTCGACGCGCCCGCTCGCACTCAAGGAACGTTCGCCGGCCAGCTGCTTAAGCTAGTCGACCAGAACGGTCAGTGCGCCGTCCTCAAACCTGATCAGACTCATTTGGTACTGGGTATGGAATGGCCGTGCTATTTCAACCTGAACCCAAAGGGTGAATTGCGGGTAGAAATGTTCAGAGACGTCCCGATCTTCCTGGTCGAGCGGAGCGTCCCCGAACCATCGCCTAGTCGGGACTGCGATACAAAATCCCAAGCCGTACGCAAAATCAACGGCGTTCTGGAAGCCTCGTCGGTCAACCCCAGCGCCATGTGCGGGCTCGGCCAGCAAGACCAGAAAATGTTTACGGCACTATTCCGGTGGTAACCGAAATCGCCATCCGCGATCGCCTGCAACCGTCCCTGCTGGCCCGGTTGAACGCGCCGAGAACGGTTGGTGCTTGTTCCAATCCAATCCTTTCCTGCCCGGCGTCCGAGTCATGGCCACGTCGTCAGTCATCAATGAAAAAGCACCTGCTCACCATGTGCCTGGCGATGAATTTGATCAGCCTGAGCGCATGGGCCGAACATGCCGAGATGCCAACAACCCAGGCGGTTTTTGTTGGGCAGCAACTCCGACTGATTGACGACCAGGGACAATGCACGCTGGTCAAACCCGACCAGAGTCGCATGAAACTGGACATGGAATGGCCTTGCAGCTTCAGCCTGGATAAACAGCAGCAACTGCGAGTAGAGACTTTCAACGACATCCCGATATTTTCGGTCTGGCGCAGCGAGCACATGCCCGCGCCCAGCCGCGACTGTCTCAGCAAGATGCAGGCTATTCGTCAGATGCCCGAAGGCCTGGAGGCGGGAGCAGTTAACGCATTTGCGTCCTGCGGCTCAGGCGGGGACCAAAAAATGTATGTGGGGCCATTTACGTGGTAACCGAAATCGCTACCCGCGATCGCCTGCAACCGTCCCTGCTGGACCGGTTGACCGATGACGACCCGAGCAATCCCAAGGAAAGCGCCGACAAGCGCGTGCTCTCCCTGACCCAACTGAAAGCTTCGGTGCTGCGTGACCTGGCGTGGTTGCTCAACACCACTTCATTGCTCGGCGCCGATGCGACGTTGCACACCCCGGCCGGCACTTCGGTGCTCAACTTCGGGCTGCCGGCGCTGGCCGGCAACAGTGCGTCGAATGTCGATATCGCGGCGCTTGAAGCGCTGATCCACCAGGCCATCGCCACCTTCGAACCGCGGATTCTGCGTAACACCTTGCGCGTGCGGGCCCGGGCATCCGCCGAGATGAACCACAACGCCCTGAGTTTCGAGATCGAAGGCGATCTCTGGGCGCAGCCAGTGCCGCTGCGCCTGATGCTGCAGACCGACCTGGACCTGGAATCCGGCCATGTGCGAGTGATCAACGCCGAACAGCGGAGACGCTCATGAACCCGCGCCTGCTGGAACTGTACAACCAGGAATTGCACCACGTGCGCGAAAGCGCGGCGGAGTTCGCCCAGGAATACCCGAAAATCGCCAGTCGGCTGACGTTGTCCGGCATGGACTGCGCCGACCCGTACGTCGAGCGCTTGCTGGAAGGTTTTGCTTATCTGACGGCGCGGGTACAACTCAAGCTCGATGCCGAATACCCGACCTTCACCCACAACCTGCTGGAAATCGCGTACCCCCATTACCTGGCGCCGACACCGTCGATGACCGTGGTGCAATTGCAGGCCGACCCCGATGAAGGCTCGCTGAGCAGCGGCTTCCCGCTGCCTCGGGACACGGTCCTGCGCGCCGCCCTGGGCCGCGAAACCCAAACCTGCTGCGAGTACCGCACCGCCCATGCGGTGACGTTGTGGCCGTTGCAGGTCAGCCAGGCCGAGTACTTCGGCAACCCGTCCGCCATGCTCGGGCGCCTGGCCGCCAGTGAACCCAAGGCCAAGGCCGGCCTGCGCCTGACCCTGCGCACCGGCGCCGAACTACCGTTCAACAGTCTGGCCCTGGATAACCTGCCGCTGTACCTCAACGGCGCAGACGAGCAGCCCTTCCGCCTCTATGAACAGCTGCTGGGCAATGTCTGCGCCGTGTTCGCCCGTCAGCCCGGCGCCGATTGGGTGGAACGCCTGCCGCAGGACGCACTGCGCTCCCAGGGATTCGACGACACCGACGCCGCGCTGCCAGTGGTCTCGCGGGCCTTCCAGGGCTATCGCCTGTTGCAGGAATACTTCGCCCTGCCCCACCGCTTTCTGTTTGTCGACTTCACCCAATTGAGCCGGGCGGTCAAACGTTGCGACGGCCAGGAACTGGAATTGATCGTGCTGTTCGATCGTCACGATCCGAGCCTGGAAGGCAGCGTCGGTGCGGCGCAGTTCCTGCCGTTCTGCACCCCGGCCATCAACCTGTTTCCCAAGCGCCTGGATCGCATTCACCTGTCGGAACGGGTCAATGAACATCATGTGATCGCCGACCGCACCCGGCCGATGGATTTCGAGATTCATTCCCTGACCACCCTCACCGGCCACGGCACCGGGTCGGAGCAGCCTTTTTTGCCGTTCTATGCGGTGCGCGATCCGTCTCGCTACGGCCGCGACCAGGCCTGGTACACGGTGCGGCGCGAACCCCGCGTGCTGTCCAGCGGCCAGCGGCGTAACGGCCCGCGCTCGACGTACATCGGCAGCGAAACCTTCGTCAGCCTGGTAGACAGCCAGCAGGCGCCCTATCGCCACGATCTGCGTCAACTGGGCGTAACAGCGTTGTGCACCAACCGCGACCTGCCGCTGTTCATGAGCGTGGGCAACAGTAAGACCGATTTCACCCTGGCCGACAGCGCACCTGTCGCGGCGGTGCGCTGCGTGGCAGGCCCAAGCCGCCCACGCGCCAGCCATGCCCATGACGCCAAGGCCTGGCGGTTGATCAGCCAGCTGTCGCTGAATTACTTGTCCCTCAGCGAACAAGGCCAGGGCGCCGCCGCCCTGCGCGAACTGCTGCGTCTGTACGGCGACAGCAACGATGCAGCCTTGCAGTTGCAGATCGAAGGCCTGCGCGAAGTCAGCAGCAAGGCCTGCACCCGACGCCTGCCGATGCCCGGCCCGATCGTGTTTGGTCGTGGCCTGGAGATCACCCTGGAATTCGATGAAAACGCGTTTCGCGGCACTGGAGTCTTCTTGCTCGGTGCAGTGTTCGAGCGCTTCCTGGCACGCTATGTGTCGATCAACAGTTTTACCGAGACGGTGATCCGTACCACCGAACGCGGCGAGATCATGCGATGGAAAGCCAAGCCCGGACGCCGTCCGACCCTGTGAGTACCCTGGACGCGATGCACCAGGAACCCTGGGAATACGACTTCTTCCAGGCGTTGCGGCGCATCGAGTGCGAATCGCCTGAACTTCCGCGCCTGGGTCATTCGACGCGCCTGGCCGATGATCCGCTGCGCCTTGGGCAACAGGCCGATTGCACCTTCGCCCCGTCGACCCTGGCGTCGGTACAGCCGGGCGTCGACGGTGCGCCGGCGCGCCTGGAGCAGTTCTTTTTCGGCCTCGGCGGCCCCAACGGCCCATTACCGCTGCACCTCACCGAATATGTGCGCGAACGCCAGCGCAACAACGCCGACAGCACCAGTAAACGCTTCCTGGATGTGTTCCATCACCGCCTGCTGAGCCTGTTTTATCGGGCCTGGGCCGAAGCGCGGCCCACGGTCAGCCATGACCGCCCAGACGATGACTACTGGTCGGCACGCCTGGCAGCACTGAGCGGCCGCGGTATGCCGAGCCTGCTCAAACAAGGGCTGATCCCCGATACGGCGAAGTTGCATTACAGCGGTCATCTGTCGGCACAAACCCGCTACCCGGACGGTTTGAAGGCCATTCTCAGCGAGTACTTCGGCCTGCCGGTGGAGATCGAAGAATACGTCGGCCAATGGCTGGAACTGCCGGAACGCAGCCGCGTGGGCGTCAGCGCCCATCAATTGGGCGTGGATTTTTGCCTGGGCCGTTACGTCTGGGATCGCCAGCACAAATTCCGCATTCGCCTGGGGCCACTCAAGCTGGATGACTACATGAGCATGCTGCCCGGTAGCCAACCCTTCAATGAGCTGGTGGCCTGGGTGGCCGAATACCTGGGCCATGAACTGGACTGGGATCTGAACCTGGTTCTGAAACAGCCCGAAGTACCGGCGCTGCAACTCAATCGCCAGTTCCGCCTGGGTTTCAATACCTGGCTGGGCAAGCCCGAAAAAGATGCCAAGGACTTAATACTGGCCCGGCATTACGCCGAGCAGGCCAACACCTCACACACCTCAAGGAGCCAAGAGCATGGGTGAAATCAGTCGCGCCGCGTTGTTCGGTAAACTCAACAGCGTGGCCTACAAAGCCATCGAAGCCGCCACCGTGTTCTGCAAGTTGCGCGGTAACCCTTATGTGGAACTGGCCCACTGGTTTCATCAGTTGTTGCAATTGCAGGACTCGGACCTGCACCGCCTCATCCGCCAGTTCAATATCGAGCCGGCGCGCCTGGCCCGGGACCTGACCGACGCCCTGGACCGTTTGCCACGCGGCTCGACTTCAATCACTGACTTGTCCTCCCATGTGGAAGAAGCCGTGGAGCGTGGCTGGGTCTACGGCAGCTTGATGTTCGGCGAAAGCCAGGTGCGTACCGGTTACCTGGTGCTGGGCATCCTCAAGACGCCGAGCCTGCGCCATGGGCTACTGGGGCTGTCGGCAGAGTTTGACAAGATCAAGGCCGAGGCCCTGAGCGAGCGTTTTGATGAATACGTCGGTGACTCGCCGGAAAATGCGCTCAGCGCCAGCGATGGTTTCAACGCCGGCAGCGTGCCTGGTGAAGCCAGCGGCGCCATCGCCCCCAGCGCCATGGGCAAGCAGGAAGCGCTCAAGCGCTTTACCGTCGACCTCACCGAGCAGGCTCGCAGTGGCAAGCTTGACCCGATTGTCGGGCGTGACGAAGAAATCCGCCAACTGGTGGACATCCTCATGCGCCGTCGGCAGAACAACCCGATTCTGACCGGTGAAGCCGGCGTCGGTAAAACCGCCGTGGTCGAAGGCTTTGCCCTGCGCATCGTCGCCGGTGACGTGCCGCCGGCGCTCAAGGATGTGGAATTGCGCAGCCTCGACGTCGGCTTGTTGCAGGCCGGCGCAAGCATGAAAGGTGAATTCGAACAGCGCCTGCGCCAGGTCATCGAAGACGTCCAGGCCTCGCCAAAACCGATCATCCTGTTTATCGACGAAGCCCACACGCTGGTCGGTGCCGGTGGCGCCGCCGGCACCGGGGACGCGGCCAACCTGCTCAAACCCGCCTTGGCCCGAGGCACCCTGCGCACCGTGGCGGCCACGACCTGGGCCGAGTACAAGAAGCACATCGAGAAAGACCCGGCCCTGACCCGTCGCTTCCAGGTGGTGCAAGTCGCCGAGCCGTCCGAAGACAAGGCGCTGTTGATGATGCGCGGCGTGGCCTCGACCATGGAAAAACACCATCAGGTGCAGATCCTTGACGAAGCCCTGGAAGCCTCGGTCAAGCTCTCCCATCGCTACATTCCCGCGCGCCAGTTGCCGGACAAATCCGTGAGCCTGCTGGACACCGCCTGCGCCCGGGTCGCCATCAGCCTGCACGCCGTGCCGGCCGAAGTGGACGATAGCCGTCGCCGCATCGAGGCGCTGGAAACCGAGCTGCAAATCATCGCCCGCGAACATGCCATCGGCATCGTGATCGGCACTCGCCAGAGCCAAAGCGAAAACCTGCTGAGCGCCGAACGCAAACGCCTGACCGAACTGGAAAGCCGCTGGGCCGAAGAGAAAACCCTGGTGGACGAATTGCTCGCCACCCGCGCCACCCTGCGTGAACGCGTCGGTGTAGTGGACAGCGATGTCGGCAGTGAGGACAGCCACGCCCTGCGCGAGAAACTGGTGGACCTGCAACAGCGCCTCAGCGCCCTGCAAGGCGAAACTCCATTGATCCTGCCGACCGTGGATTACCAGGCCGTGGCCTCGGTGGTTGCCGACTGGACGGGTATTCCGGTGGGCCGCATGGCCCGTAACGAACTGGAAACCGTGCTCAACCTCGACCAGCACCTGAAGAAACGCATCATCGGCCAGGACCATGCCCTGCAGATGATCGCCAAACGCATCCAGACCTCCCGCGCCGGCCTCGACAACCCGAGCAAGCCGATTGGCGTGTTCATGCTCGCGGGCACTTCCGGCGTGGGCAAGACCGAAACCGCCCTGGCGCTGGCCGAAGCCATGTACGGTGGTGAGCAGAACGTCATCACCATCAACATGAGTGAATTCCAGGAAGCCCACACCGTGTCCACCCTCAAGGGCGCGCCACCGGGCTACATCGGCTATGGTGAAGGCGGCGTACTGACCGAAGCCGTGCGGCGCAAACCCTACAGCGTGGTGCTGCTGGACGAGGTGGAAAAAGCCCACCCGGACGTGCACGAGATTTTCTTCCAGGTCTTCGACAAAGGCGTGATGGAGGACGGCGAAGGACGGGTGATCGACTTCAAGAACACCTTGATTCTGCTGACCACCAACGCTGGCACCGAGCTGATTGCCCAGGTCTGCAAAAACCCGCAAAACGTGCCCGAGCCCGAAGAGATCGCCAAGGCCCTGCGCCAGCCGCTGCTGGAGATTTTCCCGCCGGCATTGCTGGGCCGCTTGGTGACCATTCCGTACTACCCGCTCAGCGACGAGATGCTCAAGGCCATTACCCGCCTGCAACTCAACCGCATCAAAAAGCGCGTGGAGAACACCCACAAAGTGGCCTTCGATTACGACGACGCGGTGATCGACCTGATCGTCTCCCGCTGCACCGAAACCGAAAGTGGCGGGCGAATGATCGACACCATCCTGACCAACAGTCTGTTGCCGGACATGAGCCGCGAGTTCCTCACCCGCATGCTCGAAGGCAAAGCGCTGGCAGGCGTGCGGATCAGCGCCCGGGATAACGAATTGCACTACGACTTCAGCGACGCGGCATAGCCCCTGGAGGAATGCGGTCAGTGTGGGAGCTGGCTTGCCTGCGATTGCGGTGTGACATTCAGCATTGATGTCGACTGATATACCGCTATCGCAGGCAAGCCAGCTCCCACATTTGATCCGGTTCCGGCAGGGAGAAAGCGGCGCGGCGATTACAACGTTTACGGGATAACTGATGCTATTCAAGCAACTCTCACGCCTGGCAAAAATCACCAGCCCCCTGGGGCCGGATGTGCTGTTGCTCAAGGACATGGGCGGCGGCGAAGAGTTGGGGCGGCTGTTCAACTATGAGCTGCAACTGCACTCGCTGGACAACGCCATCGACCTCAACCAGTTGCTGGGCAAACCCATGTGCCTGAGCCTGCAACTGGACGGCGGTGGCGAGCGCTATTTCCATGGCATCGTTGCCCGTTGCAGCCAGAACGTCGACCAGGGCCAGTTCGCCAGCTACCAGGCCACGCTGCGGCCTTGGCTTTGGCTGCTGACCCGCACCTCCGATTGCCGGATTTTCCAGAACCTGACCATCCCGCAGATCATCAAGCAGGTTTTTCGCGACCTGGGTTTTTCCGACTTCGAAGATGCCCTGAGCCGGCCCTATCGCGAGTGGGAATACTGCGTGCAGTATCGCGAAACCAGCTTTGATTTCGTCAGCCGCCTGATGGAGCAGGAAGGGATCTACTACTTCTTCCGCCATGAACAGGGTCGTCACGTGCTGGTGCTGGCCGATGCCTACGGCGCCCACACCAGTGTGCCCGGCTACGCTTCGGTGCCCTACTACCCCAAGAATGAACAGCAGCGCGAACGCGATCACATTCACGACTGGCGCCTGGCCCAGGAAGTCCAGCCAGGCTCGCTGGAACTCAATGACTATGACTTCCAGCGCCCCAGCGCGCGAATCGACGTACGCTCGGCCATGCCTCGTCCGCACACCGGCGGCGACTATCCGCTGTACGACTATCCCGGCACCTATGTGCAAAGCGCAGACGGCGAACATTACGCCCGCACCCGCATCGAAGCCTTGCAGACCCTGCACGAACAGGTCGAGTTCGCCGGCAACGCCCGGGGCCTGGGGTCAGGTCATTTGTTCAGCCTCACGGGTTTCAGCCGCCAGGACCAGAACCGCGAATACCTGATCGCCGGCGCCCGTTACTACGTCGCCCAGGAAAGCGGGGAAAGCGGCGGCGCTGGCGCTTCGGCGCAGTTCGAAAGCAGCCTGACCTGCATCGACGCGCAACAAAGCTACCGTCCCCTGCCCAACACCCACCGGCCTATCGTCAAAGGCCCGCAGACCGCACTGGTGGTCGGCCCCAAGGGCGAGGAAATCTGGACCGACCAGTTCGGCCGAGTGAAGGTGCATTTCTATTGGGACCGACACGACCAGTCCAACGAAAACAGTTCGTGCTGGATTCGCGTGTCGCAATCCTGGGCCGGGAAAAACTGGGGTTCGATGCAGATCCCGCGGATCGGCCAGGAAGTGATCGTCAGCTTCCTCGAAGGCGACCCGGACCGGCCGATCATCACCGGCCGCGTCTACAACGCCGAACAAACTGTGCCCTATGACTTGCCGGAAAACGCCACCCAAAGCGGCATGAAAAGCCGTTCGAGCAAGGGCGGCACACCGGCGAACTTCAACGAAATCCGCATGGAAGACAAGAAAGGCGCCGAGCAGCTGTACATCCATGCCGAGCGCAATCAGGACATCGTGGTCGAGGTGGATGAAAGCCACTCGGTAGGTCACGACCGCAACAAGAGCATCGGGCATAACGAGACGGTGACCATCGGCAACAACCGCCTGCGTATCGTCAAACAGGAAGACATTCTTTCGGTGGGCCAGCGCAAGACCGACAGCATCAGCCAGAGCTACGTCATTGAAGTGGGCGAGAACCTGCGGCTGGTCTGTGGTGAAAGCATCCTGGAGCTCAATGCCAGCGGCCAGATCAACCTGACCGGCGTGCAAATCAGCTTCTATGCCAGCGGTGATGCCGAGTTCAACACCGGCGGCGTGCTGCACCTGAACAACGGCGGCGGCGCTGGCGCCACGCCTGACGGCCAGGGCGTCAAGGCCAGCATCGACGCCAACATCAACGCCGCGTTTCCCAAGCCCAAGGGCTAATCACGAGATCTGTGTTCCATGACTTACCGAATCAATGAATTCCAGTTCCAACTGCCGGCAGGCGAACTGCAAGACGCGTCGATCAACATCCTCAAGTTCCCTGAACTGGGCACTTCGCTGATTGTCAGCCGCAGCTTGCTGGCTGAGGGCGAAACCCTGCAAAGCAACTTCGACGACCAGCTCAAGCGTCTGGAAAAACAGGTGCAAGACTTGCGTTTTCAACCGGGCGTCGCCGTGCGTCTGGGCGCCAGCCAGGAAGTCGAAGGCATCGAGTTGCGCAGCCAGTTCAACAAGGGCAACGACAAAGTCTTCCAATACCAGTTGGCACTGGTGTTGCCCGGCACCCGCAAAATGCTCGCCCTGAGCTACGTGAAAGCCGAGAAACTTGGCGATGCCGAAGCCGCGCATTGGGCGACCATCAAGAGTTCGCTGTTGTTCGACGTTCCGGCCTGATGAGCACCCTGCATGTCTGACGCACTCTGGGCCGCCCGCCTGGGCGACGCGCTCGATCACGCCTCGATGATGGCCGACATCCTCGGCGGCGTGCTCGAGGTGGCAGCCAACATCGCGATTACCGCGCTGGCCACTGCTGCCGTGGTCGCGGCCACCGGCATTACCGTCGTCACAGGCGGGTTGGGGTGCTTCGTGCTCGGCCTGGTGGTGGGCACGATCGTGGGCCTTGCCATGAGCAAGACCGGGGCCGACAAGGGCTTGAGTAACCTGTGCGAGAGCTTCAGCAACGCGCTGTTTCCGCCCACGGTGCAGGCAAATATTCTCACCGGCTCCACCAACACCCTGACCAACAACATCCCCGCCGCCCGCGCCGCCGGGGCGATCCCGTCCCATGTCGCGCCGGCCGGTACCGAACTGGAGGCGCCCGAGCCGGAAGCCGAGCCCAGCTATCTGGACATGGCCGAGAGCTTCTTCTCCCAGATGTGGCGCCCCACCGTCGCCACCCCCGCGCCCGGCGCGGTGCCCAAGCCGCTGGACCTGCTCGTCTGCATGAAGCATCCGCCAATGCCGCCGCAGTTTATGGCCGAGGGCTCGGACAAAGTCACCATCAACGGCCAGCCCGCCGTGCGCAGCGGCGACCGCAGTACCTGCGACGCCAAGGTGGTGTCGTCCGGGCTGATTTCCTCCAACGTCACCATCGGTGGCGGTTCGGTGGTGGTGCGTGAGATCCGCAGCGGCAAAACTCCGGGCGTGGGGCTGGCAGTCACGGCGTTGCTGATGCTCAAGGGCGGCAAGGGGAAGTTCTTCAGCAAACTGCCGTGCATGCTGATCGGCGGCGCGACGTCGATGGCCGTCAGCAGCGCGATGGGCGCGATGGCCAACGCCGCCATGGGCTCGTCGAACCCGGTGCACGCGGCGACCGGGGCCAAGGTGCTGGGGGGCGATGAAGAGCTGGACTTCGTGTTGCCGGGCATCTTGCCGATGGATTGGCAGCGGTTCTACAACAGCCGTGACGAGCGGCGCGATGGGTTGTTTGGCGCGGGTTGGAGTGTGTCCTACGAGGTGTGCGTCGAAATTCTGCCTCACTCGGAGGGTGGTGAAACGCTGGTCTACACCGATGAGCAGGGCCGACGCATCGATATGGGGTCGATTCCCTTGGGTGGTGCGGTGTTCAGTGCGGGGGAAGGGCTGAGTGTTCGACGCCATGTTAATGGGCAGTTGTTGATTGAAAGTGATGACGGCGTGTATCGCTTGTTCAATCCAACGCCCGGCAATACGGTGCTCCTGCGCCTTGATCAATTGGGCGATCGCAACGACAACCGTATCTACCTCGACTATGACGACGTCGGGCAGCTTGTTCGGCTGCGGGACACCTTTGATCTAGTACAGGTCGAGCTGATTCGCGAACGCGACCGCGTGGCTCGGGTTGAGCGCCTGTACCCCGATCAACGCCGCGAAATACTTGCCAGTTATGCCTATGACACAAGGGGCAACCTGGCCGAAGTACGCGACGCCACCGGCCAGGTACAACGGTGCTTCAGCTACGACGCCGGACAGCGGATGGTCGAGCACCAGTTGCCCACGGGGCTGCGTTGCTTCTATGAATGGGCGCTGATTGAAGACCTGGAATGGCGCGTGGTCCGGCACTGGACCGATGAAGGCGATGCCTACCAGTTCGACTATGACCTCGTCGCCGGTGTCACGCGCATCACCGATGGCTTGCAGCGCGTCAGTACACGGCGCTGGAACGCCCAGCACCAGATCACCGAGTACACCGACAACCTCGGCCAGACCTGGCAGTTCGAATGGAACGACGAGCGCCAACTGCTCAGCGCCACCGACCCGCAGGGCGGTCGCTATGAATACAGCTACGACGACGCCGGCAACCTGATCGGCGAAACCGACCCGCTGGGCCGCAGCGATTCGACCCTATGGCTTGAACTCTGGGCCCTGCCGCTGGTGGAAACCGACGCCGCCGGCAACAGCTGGCAGTATCGCTACGATCAGCGCGGCAACTGCATCGCCGAAACCGATCCGCTGGGCCACATCACCCGCTACCGCTACGACACCCACGGCCAGGTCGTCGAGATCATCGACGCCACTGGCAAAAGCAAGAAACTGCGCTGGAGCCCGTTCGGCCAACTGGTCGAGCACATCGATTGCTCGGGTTATCCGACGCGGTTCAACTACGACCACCGGGGTTATCTGCAAACCATCACCGATGCCCTCGGCGAACGCACCCAATTCAGCTATGACGCCCAAGGGCGGTTGCTCAGCAGCCAATTGCCGGACGGCCGCACCGAGCAGTACCAGCGCGACGTCAGCGGACAGTTGACCGGTTATACCGACCCGGCCGGGCACACCACGCTCTATCAACACAACCGTCGCGGCCAGGTGCGCCAGCGCACCGACGCCCATGGCCGGCAGGTGCAGTTCGGGTATGACAGCTACGGACGGCTGCAAGCGCTGACCAATGAGAACGGTGAAAGTTATCGGTTTGCCTGGGATGCCGGCGATCGGCTGACCGAACAACAGGATCTGGATGGCAGCGCCAAGCGCTACACCTATGACCTGCTGGATAACGTCGCGGCGGTCACGGTTGTTCCGGCGCTTTATGGCAACGGTTTGGCCGTGGTCCCCGAGACGCCCCTGGCCCCTATCGTTCATCGACTCGAGCGCGACGCCGCCGGCCGGCTGATCGCCAAAGTCACCGACGATGGCCGCACCGACTACACCTACGATCCGCTGGACCAGCTTACCGCCGTCACCTTCACCGACCACCAGGGCAACGCACAAACCCTGAGCTTCGCCTACGACGCCCTCGGCCAGTTGCTCGAAGAACAGAGCGCGGCTGGCAGCCTGCACCACCACTACGACGAACTCGGCAACCTGATCCAGACCCAACTGCCCGACGGCCGCTGGATCAATCGCCTGCACTACGGCAGCGGCCACCTGCACCAGATCAACCTCGACGGCCAGGTCATCAGCGACTTCGAGCGTGATCGCCTGCACCGCGAAGTGCTGCGCACCCAAGGCCAGATCAGCACCCGCAGCGAATACGACCGCAGCGGACGCTTACGCGCACGCCAACGCCGACACAGCAGCCAGCCCTCGCTGATGCCGGCCGCCGTGCAGAAACATTTCGAGTACGACCCCGCCGACAACCTGATCGGCAAACTCGACCAGCAACCCGCCACGCAACACCGCCAACTGCTGCACTACGACGCCACCGGCCGCATCATCGCCAGCCAGGACAGCCTGCACGGCCAGCGCGAAACCTTCGCCTACGACGCCGCCGCCAACCTGCTGGACGGCCCGCAACCCGGCGCCGGGCTGGTGGTGCACAACAAACTGCTGACCTATCAGGACAAGCGTTACCGCTACGACGCCTTTGGCCGGATGATCGAAAAACGCAGCGCTAAACGGGGCCTGCAGCGCTTCGGTTACGACGCCGAAAGCCGGTTGATTGAAGTGCGCAATGACAACGGCAGCGTGGTCAGGATGACCTACGACCCGCTGGGCCGACGCATCGAAAAAACCGGGCACGACAGCAACGGTTATCCACTGGGAGAAACCCGCTTCACCTGGGACGGCCTGCGCCTGTTGCAGGAACATCGCCATCAGCAGACCAGCCTCTACCTCTACGAAGACGAAGGTTACGAACCCCTGGCCCGGGTTGACGGGACAGGCCCGCTGCAAAAAATCCGCTACTACCACAACGACCTCAACGGCCTGCCGGAACAGCTCACCGAAGCGGACGGCCACAACGTCTGGCAGGCGACTTATCGGGTGTGGGGCAACACGTTAGAAGAGGTGCGTGAGCCGTACTACATTGAAGAGCAGAATTTGCGGTTCCAGGGGCAGTACCTGGACCGGGAAACGGGGCTGCATTTCAATACGTTCAGGTTTTATGATCCGGATGTGGGGCGGTTTACGACGCCCGATCCGATTGGGTTGGATGGGGAACTCAACCTATACCAATACGCGCCGAATCCGATTGCCTGGGTGGATCCATGGGGATGGAAATGTTGGGGTACTGCAAGGAAAGGTCACTGGAAAAAAGCGGCAAGTAAAGCTCCACCAGGCAAGTATTCCGCCAAAAACCTGGCGCGAATGGCGGCAGGTAAAGCGCCGAGAATGAGGGTCGAGGTCCGCTACCGTAACAGTGCAAGGAACCGACGGCTTGGGCGTGTCGGCAAGACAGCTCGAATAGATGTGTCGATGGAACTGAACCACCAGTACATTCCCCAGCGCGCCGGATCGAAAGTCGCTCACGAGGATTGGAACCTGACCAAAGCAACACCTTGGGGGCATGAGTCAATGGACAAGTACCGCCATACGGGATGGGACTTGGTAAAAGTTATAAAAACCACCGGACAATGGTAAAGCAGGCTTTACAGGAGAAGACATGAGCGGGTTGACGGATTTTCACGTGTTCTGGGGCGCTGCGATGGAGATTGCAGAAAAGCAATCCGCGTCGATGGAAGCCGAAGGTGCAGAAGATTTTGCAAGGGGCCTTTACAACGAATACGTCGAGCAAGGCGCCCCAAAAAATAAAAAGAAATGGCTAACTGAACGTCTAGCAAATGAGTTCCTGTGTTTGAATGAAAAACCTGTATGGGTGGGCGAACCAGCCTGGTTGTATCATCAGGGCCAACCCATGGTCTTCTTACATCAATTTTTAGTCTCACCCTCAGCACAGCATATAAAAGAAAAAATTTCACTTGGCGACACCATATACGTGTTTGGCTCAAAACATATTCTTAAAAGATCGCCAGAGGATAGTTGGACAGTCATTTATCGAACGGCCGTCCAAACCTTGGAAGGAGAGACTGCAGTGGAAATCCTAGAGTAGGCTGTTAGAAATCTGACGCCCTTATAGCGGTCAAGTATCAAGCAGGACGTCTACCATAAATACAGAACTATCATATGAAAAACTTAGCAGATGAAACCCCCACGCTGGCAGACAAGATAATGGCCATCATGGCCTCGGGCAATGAGCTCGATGAGCAAAACAGAAAAGATGAAGCTCGGACCCTGTACCAAAAGGCTTGGGACTTGCTTCCTGAGCCAAAACTTGAATGGACACCTTTGTCGTCATGGGTCACAGGTTCTTTTTTCAACCTGCACTTCGACAACGGTGACTTCGAGACCGCTAAAGATTGGGCGCAAAAGACCCTGGATGGCCGAGAGTCAGATATCGATACAGGTCCGTTGATCAACTTGGGAATGGTCTACTTTGAACTGAAAGATTATTCACAGGCTTATAAATACTTTGATGATGCATATAGCTTCGGTAAGGCACGAGCCTTTCAGGAAAGACCAAAAAATATCTGAAGTTCTGTTTAGAGAAAAAATCCTGACCAAACCCAAGGGCTCTAGGGCTGAGGCGTCAAAGAATCGAACAGGATCCGATCAAGGTTTACTGATGAAAAATAACGCTCAAACTGTGGACCTATTAATCTCCCACAGTCAAATTCAATTCCGCTCACGGCCTTTCGACGAAACCTCAAGCCAATGGGGCAAGATTAACCTGGAGCAGGGTGCGGTCCTCCATAGCGACTATGTTGTGTTTGACCCTCTACCCGAAGATGCTTTCGGTGCAAACGTACACCTGAAACTGGAAGACAGCTTCAACCTCGACCCCAGCGCCCAGCGCTGCATAGTGGTGCCGTTTCGTGTCACGGATCCCAGTCATGTGGAAATTGCATCCGCTGCTGAAAAATTCAAGGTCGAGCTTGATCTAGAGAAACGCGACTATGCGTTGTACTTCGAGGTTTGCGAGGGTGAAGAGATTTTTTACAAAATCACTCTGGTCCCATCGGACAGCAAAGCACCAGTGAAGTACCTGTTGGACGATCCTTGGGGCGGAGAAAAAGACAAGGTACTGGTAGAGGGACTTCGTTAGAAATTCATCTCTGCGTCCAACAAAAAATGGGCACCCGATTCAATCGGTGTGCCCATTTTTCAATACGGTTCTCCCCGTTTTTCAGGGAGTTCGCCGCAATTATGGATTAACGCTGTCTTTCAACGACTTGCCTGGCTTGAACGCAACAGTGTTGCTGGCCTTGATTTTGACTGGCTCACCGGTCTGCGGGTTTTTGCCCGTACGGGCACCGCGATGGCGTTGCAGGAAGGTGCCGAAGCCCACCAGCGTGACGCTGTCTTTGCGGTGCAGAGCGCCGGTGATTTCTTCGAGAACGGCATTGAGAACGCGGTTGGCCTGCTCTTTGGTGAGGTCTGCTTTTTCTGCAATTGCAGCAGCGAGTTCTGGTTTACGCATTAGTGAAGCCCCTTTGACGGTTTTTTGTTGTTATGTCCGTGCTGTTCTCGTTGGAACAGCGCCTAAGGCGCCGCAGGTGCTCTACTCTGCGGCAGACGGGAGTGAGAATGGCACGCGCTTTAGAGCGGCGCCAGTCTCCCCGCGACCTTTGTGGGGGCAAAAGCGGGGTGATTCCGACAGAACGACCGCTATTTACGCCAGCAAGGCGGGAAGCTCTTTGTTCAGGGCGAGTTTTTCCATCACCGCCGCGCCTGTCAGGGCATAGCCCAGTAATTGGCCGGCGCTGTCACGGCACAGCACCTTGATGTCCGCGCCCTGCCCTTCGACCGTCCAGACGCCTTCCGCGCCCCGTGGTGGCGGCGAAACCACCAATGGGCAGACCGGTGTTTTCACGGTGATCGGCATCGGGCCATAACTCACCGCTGTAGGGTTTCCGGCGAGGGTCTGGGCCAGCGCTCTCGCACAACTCATGAGGGGCATGACGTACAACAGATTCAGCCCATCGACCTCGGCGCAGTCGCCCAGGGCGTAAATGTTGGCGTGAGAGGTTTTCAGGTGACGGTCGACCACCACGCCGCGATTGACCTGCACCCCGGCAGCGGCCGCCAGGTCGATGCGCGGGCGCAGGCCGATGGCCGAGACCACTACATCGCAAGGGATGACCTGGCCGTCGGACAGGTGCGCCTCCAGGCCGTCTGCCACTCGCTGCAAGCGATTGAGCACCGGCCCGAGGTGGAAGCGCGCGCCCAGGCTTTCCAGGCCGGCCTGGACCGCAGCGGCCGCCGCCGGGTGCAGCAAGGTCGGCATGACCTGTTCGCACGGTGCAACCAGTTGCACCTCGTAACCACCGAGAATCAGGTCGTTGGCGAATTCGCAGCCGATCAAACCGGCGCCTAGCAGCAATACCCGATGTTTGCCGGCCGCGGCCGTGCGAAAGCGTGCGTAGTCTTCAAGATCGTTGATCGGAAAAACGGCGTCAGCGGCATCGCCTTCGATCGGCACCCGCACGGTTTCCGCGCCCCACGCCAGGATCAGGTCACGGTAGATCACCGCTTCTTCGCCGATCCACAGGCGTTTATGGCCCGGATCGATACCGCTGATGCGCGTGTGGGTACGCACTTCGGCTTTCAATTGCTCGGCCATGGCACCCGGTTCGGCCATGCTCAGGCCATCGGCGTCTTTATTCTTGCCGAAGCCGGTGGAGAGCATCGGCTTGGAGTAGGAGCGTCCGTCATCTGCGGTAATCAGCAGCAGCGGGGTTTCGCCATCGAGTTTGCGAAACTCCCGGGCCAGGTTGTAGCCAGCCAGCCCAGTGCCGACGATCACGACAGGTGCGTTCATTCCTTGCTCCTTTCTTGTCTTAGTTGATTTCAATCATTTCGAAATCCATCTTGCCCACGCCGCAGTCCGGGCACAGCCAGTCTTCCGGCACGTCCTGCCACGGCGTGCCCGCTGCAATACCGTCGTCCGGCCAGCCCTCGGCTTCGTTATAGATCAGGCCGCAGACCACACATTGCCACTTTTTCATTCAGGTACTTCCTCAGGATTCAGGCTTTTGCCGGCGCGCACGGTCGATAGGTGGAGCGCTGCCGTCCGGCTCAGGGCGTTTTGTACTGATCGCGCCCGGCAGATGCAAGCCTGTTCGGCGCAACGGCAGGCCGGATCAATCAAAATCGCCGTGTGACATGGTAAGCTCGCCGCCTCATTTGCTGCCAATAATGACTCACTGTGCCGCACTCAAAATTCCCCTCCCCGACGCCGCTCTGGCTCTCTCGAAGCCAACTGACGCCCCTCCCCGACACGTCTACGCTCGATTGGTTATTCGATGAAGGATCGCTGACCCGGCGCCTGATCCGCTTGTCGAATGACGGTTTCAGCGTCACGCCGCTGTTCGAAGGCTGGCAATCGCTGCGCGCCGACGAATGTGCAGCGCTGGAGCTGGCCGAAGGCAGTGAAGGCTGGGTGCGCGAGGTGTATTTGCGCGGCCACGGTGAAGCCTGGGTGTTTGCCCGCAGCGTGGCGGCGCGTAGCGCGCTACAGGGCGACGGGTTGCATATGGATGAATTGGGCAGCCGTTCGCTGGGCGAATTGCTGTTTTGTGATCAGGCATTTCAGCGCCGGGCCATTGAGGTTTGTCACTATCCTCAAGCATGGCTACCGATGGATGCTCAGGCGCCTGAACTGTGGGGCCGGCGCTCGCGTTTCGATCGCGGCGCCTTGAGCGTGCTGGTGGCCGAGATCTTCCTGCCGACCTTGTGGAGCGCCGCCCGCGCCCATCCGGAGAATTGCTGATGTACCAGAGCCTGCTCAAGTCCCTGAACCGCTTGAACCCACGGGCCTGGGATTTCATTCAGCTGACCCGCATGGACAAGCCGATCGGCATTTATCTGCTGCTGTGGCCAACGCTGTGGGCACTCTGGATTGCCGGTGAAGGTTCGCCTTCATTGGCCAATATCGTGATTTTCGTGCTTGGCGTGGTACTGACCCGTGCCGGCGGTTGTGTGATCAACGATTGGGCGGACCGTAAGGTCGATGGCCACGTGAAACGCACCGAACAGCGGCCACTGGTGAGCGGCAAGATCAGCTCGAAAGAAGCCCTGGTGTTCTTCGCGGTCCTGATGGGCGTGAGTTTCTTGCTGGTGCTGTGTACTAACGCGAAGACCGTGTGGCTGTCGCTGGGCGGCTTGGCTCTGGCATTCAGTTATCCATTTATGAAGCGCTACACCTACTACCCGCAAGTGGTGCTGGGCGCGGCGTTTTCCTGGGGCATGCCGATGGCGTTCACCGCCGAAACCGGTGAACTGCCGGCAGCGGCCTGGTTGTTGTGGATCGCCAACCTGTTGTGGACCGTGGGCTACGACACCTATTACGCCATGACCGACCGCGACGACGATCTGAAGATCGGGGTGAAATCCACGGCGATTCTGTTTGGCGACGCCGACAGGGCGATCATTCTGACCCTGCAGGGCTTGGCGTTGGGGTGTTTGCTGCTGGCGGGTTCGAAATTCCAACTCGGCGGCTGGTTCCACCTTGGATTGCTGGCGGCGGCGGGTTGTTTTGCGTGGGAGTTCTGGTACACCCGCAGCAAGGACCGGATGCGCTGCTTCCAGGCGTTTTTGCACAATCACTGGGCGGGATTGGCGATTTTTGTCGGGATCGTGCTGGATTACGCGTTGCGCTGACTGATCTGTAGCAGCTGCCGCAGGCTGCGTTCGGCTGCGCAGCAGTCGTGAAATCTGTCTCTGCGGTGTAACAGGTAAACCGCGTGCACAGGACTCACGACTGCTGCGCAGCCGAACGCAGGCTGCGCCAGCTGCTACAGGTGCGATCTTGCGCGCCAATCAGTGCCGATACATGTGCCAGAAGCCGCCTTTACCATCACCCATGGCATCCCCTGGCTTCGTGTCCATCTTGTAGCCATACATTGGCTTGCCTTTATAAGCCCATTGCATCGTGCCGTCGTCACGCTTGATCGGCGTCCAGTCACCTGTGGACTTGGCATCCATCGGCGCCATCAACGGCGGCCAATTCGTCGCACACTCACCTGTGCACATCGACTTGCCATCTTTGTCCTTATCGAAGGTATAGAGCGTCATACCTTTGTGATCGACCATCATTCCGTCTTTCATCATGGCCGGATCGGCGGCGAAGGCCAGGGACGGCAGCGTTAGCGCAGCCGTGACCAGCAGGGCCTTCCAGGATTGAGCAATGTGATTCATGGAAACCTTCCTCTTGTGGTTGTCAGGATTCGGACTTAGAGCTTAGTTCAGGATCACGCCAATCGCAGGACGGCTAAAATACTGTCACACGACTGCAATAATTCCGTTATCTAATGCGGCGCAAGACAGTTAAATGACAAGAGGATTAACGCATGGTTGGCAGGAGCATTCTGATCGTCGACGACGAAGCGCCCATTCGCGAAATGATCGCCGTTGCGTTGGAAATGGCCGGCTATGACTGCCTGGAGGCGGAGAACTCGCAGCAGGCCCATGCCATTATCGTCGACCGCAAACCGGACCTGATCCTGCTCGACTGGATGCTGCCCGGCACCTCTGGCATCGAACTGGCCCGCCGTCTCAAGCGTGACGAGCTGACCGGAGATATCCCGATCATCATGCTCACCGCCAAGGGCGAAGAGGACAACAAGATCCAGGGCCTGGAAGTCGGCGCTGATGACTACATCACCAAACCGTTTTCCCCGCGAGAGCTGGTGGCGCGCCTGAAGGCCGTGCTGCGCCGCGCCGGCCCGACCGATGGCGAAGCGCCGATCGAAGTTGGCGGCTTGCTGCTGGACCCGATCAGCCACCGCGTGACCATCGACGGCAAACCCGCCGAGATGGGCCCGACCGAGTACCGTTTGCTGCAGTTTTTCATGACCCACCAGGAACGTGCCTACACCCGCGGGCAGTTGCTGGATCAGGTCTGGGGCGGCAATGTCTATGTCGAAGAGCGCACCGTCGACGTGCACATCCGTCGCCTGCGCAAAGCCCTCGGCGATGCCTATGAAAATCTGGTACAAACCGTGCGCGGCACTGGCTACAGGTTTTCCACCAAGGCATAGAAGCAGCGGCAAGCTTCAAGCTATAAGCGGCAAGCAAAAGCGCAGCCGAGCCCGTCACTCTTACTTGAAGCTTGCAGCTTGAAACTTGAAGCTGCGTTAGGACGCTCCGTGAACCAAAACTGGCATGGCACCCTGATTCGCCACATGCTGTTGCTGGTCACCGCCTGCCTGGTGATCGGACTGATTTCCGGCTACTACGGCTGGAGCCTCGCCGTGGGCCTGGGCCTTTACCTGGCGTGGACCCTCAAGCAACTGCTGCGTTTGCACGAATGGCTACGCCTGCACAAACCCGATGAAGCACCGCCCGATGGCTATGGCCTGTGGGGCGAAGTGTTCGACAGCATTTACCACCTGCAACGCCGCGACCAACGAGTGCGCGGGCGCTTGCAAGCCGTGATCGACCGGGTCCAGGAATCCACCGCTGCGCTGAAAGACGCGGTAATCATGCTCGACAGCGACGGCAATCTGGAATGGTGGAACCGCGCCGCCGAAACCTTGCTTGGCCTCAAGACCCCCCAGGACAGCGGTCAGCCCGTGACCAACCTGGTGCGCCATCCGCGCTTCAAGGAATACTTCGAGCAGGACAGCTACGCCGAGCCGCTGGAAATCCCTTCGCCGATCAATGATCGCCTGCGCATTCAGCTGTACATCACTCGCTACGGCAACAACGAACACTTGATGCTGGTACGCGACGTGACGCGTATCCATCAGCTGGAGCAGATGCGCAAAGACTTCATCGCCAACGTGTCCCATGAGCTGCGCACACCGCTGACAGTGATCTGCGGCTACCTGGAAACCCTGCTCGACAACGTCGAGGAAGTGAACCCGCGCTGGACCCGCGCCCTGCAGCAGATGCAGCAGCAAGGCGGACGCATGCAGACCTTGCTTAACGATTTGCTGCTGCTGGCCAAACTGGAAGCCACCGATTACCCGTCGGACAATCAACCGGTGTCCATCGACAGCCTGCTGCAATCGATCAAGGGCGACGCTCAGCAACTGTCCGGTCAACGTAATCAGCACATCACCCTGGAAGCCGATCCGACGATTCTGCTCAAGGGTAGCGAAGCGGAATTGCGTAGCGCGTTCTCCAACCTGGTGTTCAACGCAGTGAAGTACACACCCGCCGAGGGCAATATCCGCATTCGCTGGTGGGGTGACGATCAAGGCGCACACCTGAGCGTGCAGGATTCGGGGATCGGCATCGACAGCAAACACTTACCGCGCCTGACTGAACGCTTCTATCGCGTCGATTCCAGCCGCAACTCCAACACCGGCGGCACCGGGCTGGGGCTGGCCATCGTCAAACATGTGTTGCTGCGCCACCGGGCACGTATGGAAATCAGCAGTGTGCCGGGCCACGGCAGCACGTTTACTTGCCATTTTGCGCCAGCCCAAGTGACAAAATCCCGCGTCATCAGTGCCGCCGATTGATACCGGTCAGCACCCGCCACTAGGCAATTACCCGGTCAGCCGCTACATTGGCTGACTTGTGCCTGCCCTTCAGGCGCACTTTTTTCTTTCCTTTCGAATACACGGAACCCGCAAAACTCCATCATGGACCCTTCCCCTGGCTTGACCCTCGCAACAATATTCGCCGATTTCGGCATGATTCTTTTTGCTCTGATCCTGGTTTTGCTCAACGGCTTTTTCGTTGCGGCAGAGTTTGCCATGGTCAAATTGCGCTCGACCCGGGTCGAAGCCATCGCTGATAAAAACGGCTGGCGCGGACACATCCTGCGTACCGTGCACAGTCAGCTCGATGCTTATCTCTCGGCCTGCCAATTGGGTATCACTCTCGCCTCGCTGGGTCTGGGCTGGGTCGGCGAACCCGCGTTCGCGCACCTTCTGGCACCCGTGCTGAGTGCCGTGGGCGTGGATTCCGCTGAGGTGGTGAAGGCAGTTTCGTTCTTCACGGCGTTCTTCATCATTTCGTACCTGCACATCGTGGTCGGCGAACTGGCCCCGAAATCCTGGGCCATCCGCAAACCCGAGCTGTTGTCGCTCTGGACGGCGGTGCCGCTGTACCTGTTCTACTGGGCCATGTATCCGGCCATTTACCTGCTCAACGCCAGCGCCAACCAAATCCTGCGCATTGCCGGGCAAGGTGAACCTGGCCCGCACCATGAGCACCATTACAGCCGTGAAGAATTGAAACTGATCCTGCATTCCAGCCGTGGCCAGGACCCGAGCGACCAAGGCATGCGCGTGTTGGCCTCGGCAGTGGAAATGGGCGAGCTGGAAGTGGTCGACTGGGCCAACTCTCGGGAAGACCTGGTCACGCTGGAGTTCAACGCGCCGCTCAAGGAAATTCTGGCGATGTTCCGTCGCCACAAGTTCAGCCGCTACCCGGTGTATGACAGCGAGCGCCAGGAGTTCGTCGGCCTGCTGCACATCAAGGATTTGCTGCTGGAACTGGCCGCGCTGGATCACATTCCCGAGTCGTTCAACCTCGCCGAACTGACCCGGCCGCTGGAGCGCGTGTCGCGCCACATGCCGCTGTCGCAGTTGCTGGAACAATTCCGCAAGGGCGGTTCGCATTTCGCTCTGGTCGAGGAAGCCGACGGTAACATCATCGGCTACCTGACCATGGAAGACGTGCTGGAAGTGCTGGTGGGCGACATTCAGGACGAACACCGCAAGGCCGAACGCGGGATCCTCGCGTATCAGCCAGGCAAGCTGCTGGTGCGGGGCGATACGCCGCTGTTCAAGGTGGAACGCCTGCTGGGCATCGATCTGGACCACATCGAAGCGGAAACCCTCGCCGGGCTGGTCTACGAAACCCTGAAACGGGTGCCGGAAGAGGAAGAAGTGCTGGAAGTCGAAGGCTTGCGGATCATCATCAAGAAGATGAAAGGGCCGAAGATCATTTTGGCGAAGGTGTTGATGCTGGACTAAGCGATCCCTGACCGGATCCGTGTTGATCCCTTCGCGAGCAAGCCCGCTCCCACACTTGTTATGCGTCGATCACATAAATCGGGTTCGACGCCGATCAAATGTGGGAGCGGGCTTGCTCGCGAATGCGTCAGACCAGACAACCCATCACTGCTTGCCCAACGCAAAGTTGGGCAACGCGCCTACCGGTTGATTGAACTGGTACGGAATCGATACCAGCCCCAACCCGGTATTGCGCTGCACCACGAAGTGCAGGTGCGGGCCGCTACTGTTGCCGGTGTTGCCCGACAGCGCCAGCGCACTGCCCACCACCACGCGCTGACCTTCCCGTACGCTGACCGAGCCTTTCTTGAGGTGCAGGTACACGCCCATGGTCCCGTCATCGTGCAATACCCGCACGAAATTGCCCGACGGATCGTTGCCGCGCCCGGTCTGGCCATTCTCGGTTTTCACCACCATCCCGCCGCGCGCCGCGATGATAGGCGTGCCTTCGGGCATGGCGATGTCCATCGCATAACGGTTCTTTGGCCCGTAGTGGCTGTACTGGCCATTGGCGCCCTGACTCAGCCGAAACGGCCCACCGCGCCAGGGTAATGGATATCGATAGGCCATGGCGGCCCCTGCAGGGTCGCCCAGTGAATATTCGAACCTTGGGGTATACGCCAGCGGCCTTCCAGCCTTCGTCGCCTTGAGCAGCGCCAGACGAATGTTACTGCGCGCCGGCATGACCCGACGAATCGGTCGGCTCGGCGCGCCGCTGACATTATTCAGCCCGGAAAAACTCAGCTCGATCTCGACCGGCGCATACAGATCGTTGCGCACGAACACACTGTCCATGCCCCTCTGCTTCTTGATATCGAGGTACACCTGCCGCTCAAGGCGCTCGACCATCCGGTCGCGAAAAACGAACACCTTCGCGCCTTTGGTGGGGCGGTCGCTGTAAGAGACCACGCCACTGGCGTTGGTGGACCGGTAAATCGTCATGGCCACAGCCGAGGTGGAGGCCATGATCAGACCACAGAAAAACAGCAGGCGCGCGAGCATGGGCAAGATTCTGTCGAGTAAGGCCTGGGAAGGAGCCTAGCAGCTGAAATGGACCAGCGTAGTCGGCAGATGTTTCAAATGATCGTTCCCACGCTCTGCGTGGGAATGCAGCAAGGGACGCTCTGCGTCCCATCCGAAGCGGACGCGGAGCGTCCGAGGAGGCATTCCCACGCGGAGCGTGGGAACGATCAGCGGTACACGTTACGCACCCGGCACGAAATGCTTCTGCGCGGTGCCACGGGCGATCAGGCGGGAGATGTAGTCGAGCTTCTGCGCATCCTGGTCGACAAAGCGGAAAGTCAGTTGCAGCCATTCGCTGTCGGGTTTCGGCTCGAAGGCGACGATGGCATGCAGGTAGCCGTTGAGCCGGGCGATTTCAGCGTTATCGCCCTGCTCCAGGTCGAGCACGGCGCTGTCGAGGACTTGCGGCAGCGTGTCGGTGCGTTTCACCACCAGCAGCGCTTCCTTGATGCTCAAGGCCTTGATCACGCATTGCTGAGTGCCGCTTGGCAGGCGCAGTTGGCCTTGGCCACGACCGCCGGCTGATGCTGCGGAGGCAGCAGGCGCCTTGATCGGCGGGCTGTTAAGCAAGCCGCGAGACGGTGCGGCGGCCGGGGCTGGCGCGGCGGCGACAGGTTTGGCGAACGGATTGACCGGTGCCGCCGATGGCGCGGTGATCGCTGCCTTGCCACCAGTGAGTGCGCTAAGGGAATCGTTGCCGAACGCCGAGTTCATTTTGGTCGGAGCGCTGTTCATCAAGGTGTCGAGCTTGCCGACCTTGTTCAGTGCCTGCTTGACCTTGGTCAGCAGTTGCTCGTTGGTGAACGGCTTGCTGACGTAGCCCGAAACCCCGGCCTGAATCGCCTGGACGACGTTCTCTTTGTCGCCACGGCTGGTGACCATCACGAACGGCATGGTCTTGAGGTTGTCCTGCTCGCGGCACCAGGTCAGCAGTTCAAGACCGGACATTTCCGGCATTTCCCAGTCGCACAGAACCAGGTCGAATGCTTCTTTGGCCAGCATGGCCTGGGCCTTTTTGCCGTTGACTGCATCTTCGGTCCGGATCCCCGGGAAGTAGTTGCGCAGGCACTTCTTCACCAGGTCACGAATGAACGACGCATCGTCCACGACCAACACACTGATCTTGCTCATCCAACACCCCTTTAAAAATCCCGGCAAGCATAACGCTGGCTGATGGCACTTTGCCAAAACTCTTCAGTCACGCCGGGACTTTTCGTTCGCGGGTGCTGCTTTTCTAATCGGCTTTTCAATACGAAGGCCACGCAAACAAAAACGCCCGGCCAAAGGGCCGGGCGCTTTCCTAGGGGCAATCTTACTTATCGTCAGCTTTGCCCGGAACATTAGCGGTTTCGGCACTTGTGCCTTCAACTTCTTCCTTCATGCGCTTGAGACCCAAGTGACGCACGTCGGTGCCGCGCACCAGGTAAATCACCAGCTCCGAGATGTTGCGCGCGTGGTCACCGATTCGCTCCAGCGAACGAAGGACCCAGATAATGCTCAAGACCCGCGAGATAGAGCGCGGGTCTTCCATCATGTAGGTGGCCAGCTCGCGCAGCGCGGTCTTGTATTCGCGGTCGATGATCTTGTCGTACTGCGCCACCGACAACGCGAGATCAGCGTCGAAGCGGGCAAACGCGTCCAGCGCATCGCGAACCATGTTGCGCACCTGGTCGCCGATGTGACGAACCTCGACGTAACCGCGCGGCGCTTCACCTTCTTCGCACAACTGAATGGCACGACGGGCGATCTTGGTGGCTTCGTCGCCGATGCGCTCCAGGTCGATCACCGACTTGGAGATGCTGATGATCAGACGCAAGTCCGACGCCGCCGGCTGACGACGGGCCAGAATGCGCAGGCATTCTTCGTCGATGTTGCGTTCCATCTGGTTGATCTGGTCGTCGATCTCACGCACTTGCTGGGCCAGCCCGGAGTCGGCCTCGATCAGCGCGGTGACCGCGTCGTTGACCTGCTTCTCGACCAGCCCGCCCATGGCTAGGAGGTGGCTGCGCACTTCCTCGAGTTCAGCGTTGAACTGCTGGGAGATGTGATGGGTAAGGCCTTCTTTACTAATCATCTTGTTCGCTCCGCGAAAGTTGCAAGCTTCAAGCTGCAAGCTTCAAGCAGTTATGTATAAGTCCTGAAATCGCACCGCTTCTTTCTGGCCGCTTGCAGCTTGACGCTTGCGGCTGTACGGCTAGCCGTACCGTCCTGTGATGTAGTCTTCGGTCTGCTTCTTCGCCGGATTGGTGAACAGGGTGTCGGTGTCGCCGAATTCCACCAGTTTGCCCATGTACATGAACGCCGTGTAGTCGGAAACCCGCGCGGCCTGTTGCATGTTGTGGGTCACGATAACGATGGTGAACTTGGATTTCAGTTCATAGATCAGCTCTTCGACTTTCAGCGTGGAGATCGGGTCGAGTGCCGAGCATGGTTCGTCGAGCAGCAATACTTCCGGCTCCACGGCGATGGTGCGGGCAATCACCAGACGTTGCTGCTGACCACCGGACAGGCCGAGTGCCGACTCGTGCAGACGGTCTTTGACCTCATCCCACAGCGCCGCGCCTTTCAACGCCCACTCGACGGCTTCGTCGAGGATGCGTTTCTTGTTGATGCCCTGGATGCGCAAACCGTAAACCACGTTTTCGTAGATGGTTTTCGGGAACGGGTTAGGCTTCTGGAACACCATGCCGACCCGGCGACGCAGCTCGGCCACGTCCTCGCCCTTGCGGTAGATGTTGTTGCCGTAGAGGTTGATCGCGCCTTCGACGCGGCAGCCGTCCACCAGGTCGTTCATGCGGTTGAAGGTGCGCAGCAGCGTGGACTTGCCGCAGCCGGATGGGCCGATGAAGGCCGTCACACGCTGTTTCGGGATGTTCATGCTGACGTCGAACAGCGCCTGTTTGTCGCCATAGAACAGGCTCAGGCCCGGCACTTCGATGGCCACGGTTTCCTGCTCGAGGCTCAGGCTCTGTTTGTCGCGGCCCAGGGCCGACATGTTGATGCCGTGAGTATGTGCTTCGTGCTGCATGGGAGGCTCCCTGTGCTAACAAATTCGGTTCGGGACGCCACTTGTGGCATGCCCAATAAATGTTCGGTTGGACGCGATCCAGTGTGGGAGCGGGCTTGCTCGCGAAGAGGTCAGCACATTCAACATCAATGCTGCCTGACCCACCGCTTTCGCGAGCAAGCCCGCTCCCACATGGAAATCAGCTATCCAGCGCTTTGTATTTTTCGCGCAGGTGGTTACGGATATAAACCGCCGACAAGTTGAGCGTGGCGATCACCAGCACCAGCAGCAATGCGGTGGCGTACACCAGTGGCCGCGCGGCTTCGACGTTCGGGCTCTGGAAGCCGACGTCATAAATGTGGAAGCCCAAGTGCATGATCTTCTGGTCCAGGTGCAAGTACGGGTAGTTGCCATCCAGCGGCAGCGACGGCGCCAGTTTCACCACACCCACCAGCATCAGCGGCGCCACTTCACCGGCGGCACGGGCCACGGCGAGGATCATGCCGGTCATCATCGCCGGGCTGGCCATCGGCAGCACGATCTTCCACAAGGTTTCGGCCTTGGTCGCGCCGAGGGCCAACGAGCCTTCACGCACGGTGCGAGGAATCCGCGCCAGGCCTTCTTCGGTGGCCACGATCACCACCGGCACGGCCAGCAGTGCCAGGGTCAGCGAGGCCCAGAGCAGGCCCGGCGTACCAAAGGTCGGCGCCGGCAGTGCTTCAGGGAAGAACAACCGGTCGACCGAACCGCCTAGCACGTAGACGAAGAAGCCCAGACCGAACACGCCGTAAACGATGGCCGGAACACCCGCCAGGTTGTTCACCGCGATGCGGATCAGGCGAGTCATCGGCCCCTGACGTGCATATTCACGCAGGTAGACCGCCGCCAGCACGCCGAACGGCGTCACGATCATCGCCATGATCAGGGTCATCATCACAGTGCCGAAAATCGCCGGGAAAATCCCGCCTTCGGTGTTCGCTTCACGCGGGTCATCACTGAGGAATTCCCAGACCTTGCTGAAGTAGAAGCCGATCTTGGTGAAGGTGCCCATGGCGTTCGGCTGGTAGGCGTGAACCACTTTACCGATGCCGATTTCAACTTCTTTGCCGTTCGCGTCGCGAGCGGTCAGGCTGTCGCGGTTGAACTGAGCGTGCAGATCATTCAGGCGCGCTTCGATGTCCTGGTAACGGGCATTCAGCTCGGCGCGCTCGGACTCCAGGTCCGCTTGCGCGGCAGCGTCGAGACGACCGGCCAGTTCCAGTTTGCGACCGTGCAGACGCACGCGTTCGAGACCCGCGTTGATCGCGCCAATGTCGACCTTTTCCAGGGTCTTGAGCTGTGCGGCGAGCTGGTTGACGCGATCCACGCGCGCCTGCAACTCAGGCCATGCGGCCTCGCCTTCAGCGATGACCTTGCCGTCCTGTTTGACGTTGACCAGGTAGCCGTAGAAATTGCCCCACTCGCGACGCTCGATGGCCATCAGCTCAGGCGGGGTTTTCTGGTTGGTCAGCCACTCGCCGACAATCCAGGTGAAGTCGGTGCCGTTCAGATCACGGTTGCCGACCTTGATCAGCTCGCGGGTCATGAACTCCGGGCCTTGATCGGGCACCGGCAGGCCAGCACTTTTCAGGCGCTCGCGTGGCACTTCTTCCTTCTGCACCACTTCGCCGATGACGAGGTGATTGGCTTGGCCCGGCACGTCGTAACTGGCGTGGATCAGGTCCGCCGGCCAGAAGTGACCCAGACCGCGCACGGCAATCACCGCCAGCAGGCCAATGGTCATGATGACCGCAATGGACACCGCGCCACCGCTGATCCAGACGCCGGGGGCGCCGCTCTTGAACCATCCATTCAGGGAGTTCTGTTTCACAGACTTCTACCTTTCTTAAAGCGACGAGTATTTCTTGCGCAGACGCTGACGAATCAGTTCCGCGAGGGTGTTCATGATGAAGGTGAACAACAGCAGCACCAGCGCCGAGAGGAACAGCACGCGGTAGTGGCTGCCGCCGACTTCCGATTCGGGCATTTCCACTGCAACGTTGGCCGCCAGGGTGCGCAGGCCTTCGAACAGGTTCATTTCCATGACCGGGGTGTTACCGGTGGCCATCAGCACGATCATGGTTTCACCCACCGCGCGGCCCATGCCGATCATCAGCGCCGAGAAAATGCCCGGGCTGGCGGTGAGGATCACCACGCGGGTCATGGTCTGCCACGGTGTGGCACCGAGGGCCAAGGAGCCCAGGGTCAGGCCCCGAGGCACGCTGAACACGGCATCTTCGGCGATGGAGTAGATGTTCGGAATCACCGCGAAGCCCATGGCCAGACCGACCACCAACGCGTTGCGCTGGTCGTAGGTGATGCCCAGGTCGTGGGAGATCCACATGCGCATGTCGCCGCCGAAGAACCAGGTTTCCATGTACGGGCTCATGTAAAGCGACAGCCAGCCCACAAACAGAATCACCGGGATCAGGATTGCGCTTTCCCAGCCGTCCGGCACTTTCAGGCGGATGGACTCAGGCAGGCGACTGAAGACGAAACCCGCCACCAGAATGCCGATCGGCAGGAGCATCAGCAGGCTGAAGATGCCGGGCAAATGCCCTTCCACATACGGCGCCAGGAACAGACCGGCGAAGAAACCAAGGATCACCGTCGGCATCGCTTCCATCAGCTCGATCACCGGCTTGACCTTGCGACGCATGCCCGGAGCCATGAAGTACGCGGTGTAGATCGCCGCGGCGACGGCCAGTGGCGCGGCCAGCAGCATCGCGTAGAACGCAGCTTTCAAGGTACCGAAAGTCAACGGCGAGAGGCTCAGCTTGGGTTCGAAGTCGGTGTTGGCCGCGGTCGATTGCCAGACGTATTTAGGCTCGTCGTAGTTCTCGTACCAGACCTTGCTCCACAACGCGCTCCACGAGACTTCCGGGTGCGGGTTGTCGAGCAGCAACGGTTGCAGCTTTCCGCCCTGCTCCACGATCACGCGGTTGGCCCGTGGCGACATGCCGAAAAGGCCTTGGCCGTCGACCACCTGATCCACCAGCAAAGTGCGGTGAGCGGTGCTGTGGAACACGCCCAGCTTGCCGGACGCATCGAGGGCAACGAAGCCTTTGCGGCGTTCTTCGGCGGTGATTTCAGCGATCGGCGCAGTGCCCATCTGGAAAGTACGAATCTGCTTCAGACGCTGCTCGCCATCCGGGTCGCGAGCCATGAACCATTGGGCCAGACCACCCTTGGAGTCACCGACGATCAGCGAGATGCCGCCCAGCAATTGGGTAATAGCGGTGACTTCGGTATTGCCGTCTTCAAGCAGTTTGTAGCGCCCGTTAAGGCTCTTGTCGCGCAGACTGAAAACGTCGGCCTGAGCGCGACCATTGACCACGTACAACCACTGCTGACGCGGGTCGATGAAGATGTTCTTCACCGGCTCGGTCATTTGCGGCAGCTCAATGCGCTTCTGCTCGTTGGTGACTTCACCGGTCATCATGTTTTCTTCGCTGGTCAGCGACAGGACATGCAACTGCGCACCGGTGGAGCCGGCCAGCAGCAGGGTCGAATCGGCAGCGTTGAGGCTGACGTGCTCCAGAGCGCCGCCCGCCTCGTTCAGCACAATTGGCGTTTCGCCGTACGGGTATTCAATGGCCGGCGAGATGGTTTTCTTGCCTTCCGGGTAGCTGACTTTATAGGAGTGACGGAACACCAGCGCCTGACCGTTGGACAAGCCCACCGCCACCAATGGCTGGCCAGGTTGATCTTCACCGATGGAGGTCACGCTGGTGCCGGCCGGAATCGGCAGGTCGACGCGGCGCAGCTCAGTGCCCGTGTCGATATCAAAGAACAATGCCTGGCCCTTGTCGGAAACCCGCATGGCGACCTGGTTCTGTTCTTCGAGGGAAATCATCAGTGGCTTGCCGGCGTCTTGCATCCAGGCGGGCGTGATGGCGTCTTTGGCGGTCAGGTCGGCCCCTTGGAACAGCGGCGCGACGACGTAACCGAGGAAGAAAAAGATCAGGGTGATCGCGGCAAGAACGGCGAGGCCGCCGACGAGGACGTACCAGCGGGTCAGGCGATCTTTCAGCGCACGAATACGGCGCTTGCGTTGCAGCTCAGGCGTATTGAAGTCAATTCGCTTGGGGGGATTTGTAGTCATGGTGGAATTGGCCAGATCATTCATGCGCACACCCTAGCGATCCTGTATGACAGAAAGATGACAATGCAGTGACGCAACAAATCCGCCGCCAGCGGGAACTGGCAGTGGATCGGAAATTTGGAGGCCGGTATTTACCGGCATTTGTAGGAGCGAGACTTGCCCGCGAAGGGGTCGTTACATTCAACATCAATGTTGACTGACCCACCGCTTTCGCGGGCAAGCCTCGCTCCTACACAGGTCCGGGTTTAGCCCGGACCTAGGGTTTTACTTTTTTACTACGTTGTTGCCTTCTTGCAGACCCAGGTCAGCCAGTGCTTTTGCAGCAACCTTGGCTGGCAGCGGGATGTAGCCGTCTTTCACAACCACTTCCTGACCCTGTTTGGACAGAATCAGCTTCACGAACTCGGCTTCCAGCGGGGCCAGAGGCTTGTTCGGGGCCTTGTTGACGTAAACGTAGAGGAAACGCGACAGCGGATACTTGCCGTTCAGGGCGTTTTCTTCAGTGTCTTCAACGAACTCGGTGCTGCCTTTCTTGGCCAGGGCCACGGTCTTCACGCTGGCGGTCTTGTAGCCGATGCCCGAGTAACCCACGCCGTTCAGCGAGGAGCTGATCGACTGCACGACCGAAGCCGAGCCTGGTTGTTCGTTGACGTTCGGCTTGAAGTCGCCTTTGCACAGGGCTTCTTCCTTGAAGTAGCCGTAAGTGCCGGATACCGAGTTACGACCGAACAGTTGCACTGGCTTGTTGGCCAGATCGCCGGTCACACCCAGATCGCCCCAGGTTTTCACATCGGTTTTAGCGCCGCACAGACGTGTCGAGGAGAAGATCGCATCGACCTGTTCCATGGTCAGGTGCTGGATCGGGTTGTCTTTGTGTACGAACACCGCCAAGGCATCCACAGCAACCGGGATAGCGGTTGGCTTGTAGCCGTACTTGGTTTCGAAGGCTTGCAGTTCGTTGTCCTTCATCTTGCGGCTCATCGGGCCCAGGTTAGCGGTGCCTTCAGTCAACGCAGGTGGCGCGGTAGAAGAACCGGCAGCCTGAATCTGGATGTTTACGTTCGGGTATTCTTTTTTGTAGTTCTCAGCCCACAGGGTCATGAGGTTAGCCAGGGTATCGGAGCCGACGCTGGACAGGTTGCCCGACACACCAGTGGTCTTGGTGTAGCTCGGGATAGCAGGGTCAACAGCGGCAACCGCGTTGGCAGTCGCAACGCCAGCAGCGACAAAAGTCATTGCCGCCATCAAACGCTTCAGTTTCATGCCTTACTCCTAGCAGATAGGTGTGTTAAGTCGGGGCCAAGTATCAGCAGGCCGTGTGAACACTCTATGGCTGAAATATGACAATTGGATGAAAGGCCAGCATGTAGCGATAGATCGTTCCCACGCTCTGCGTGGGAATGCATCTCGGGACGCTCTGCGTCCCATTCAAAAGCGGACGCAGAGCGTCCATGGCGGCATTCCCACGCAGAGCGTGGGAACGATCAGTACAAAGAGTCGGTTTAGCGACCCTTCTTCCAGAGATAGGCCCCCACCAGAATCCCGACGCCACACAGAACCGCCACGTAATAGGCTGGCCCCATCGGGCTTTCCTTGAGCAACAGGCTGACGATCATCGGCGTGAGGCCACCGAAAATGGCGTAGGCAACGTTGTAGGAAAACGACAGGCCGCTAAAGCGCACCACGGGCGGGAATGCCTTGACCATGACATACGGGACCGCACCGATGGTGCCTACCAGCAAGCCTGTTATGGCGTACATCGGGAACAGCCAGTCGGGATGCTCCGCCAGGCTGTGGTAGAAGGTCCAGGAGCTGACCAGCAACGCGGCGCAGCCGAATACGAATACACGTCCCGCGCCGAAGCGATCCGCCAGGGCGCCGGCAATGATGCAGCCAATGCTCAGCAGCACAATCGCCACGCTGTTGGACTGCAGGGCGGTGGTTGGCGCGAAGTGGTAGACCGTCTGCAATACGGTCGGGGTCATCAGGATCAACACCACGATGGCGGCGGACAGCAGCCAGGTCAGCAGCATGGAAATCAGAATCGCACCGCGATGGTCACGTAACACGGCGCGCAGCGGCACTTCCTCGGCCAGGGCCTTGCGCAATTGCAGCTCGGCAAACACCGGGGTTTCGTGGAGCCAGCGGCGCAGGTAGACCGAGAACAGGCCAAACACGCCGCCCAGCAGGAACGGGATTCGCCAGGCGTAATCCGACACTTCCACCGGCGTGTAAATGCTGTTGATTGCGGTAGCGACCAACGAGCCCAAAAGAATACCGGCAGTCAGGCCGCTGGTCAGCGTGCCGCAGGCATAACCAATATGACGCTGCGGCACGTGTTCGGAAACGAATACCCAAGCCCCCGGCACTTCACCGCCAATCGCCGCGCCCTGAATTACCCGCATCAACAGCAACAGGATCGGCGCCCACATACCTATCTGCGCATAAGTTGGCAGCAAGCCCATGATCAGGGTCGGCACGGCCATCATGAAAATGCTCAAGGTGAACATCTTCTTGCGCCCCAGCAGATCACCGAAGTGCGCCATGACGATACCGCCCAGCGGCCGCGCCAGGTAGCCGGCGGCGAAGATGCCGAACGTCTGCATCAGGCGCAGCCACTCGGGCATGTCAGCGGGGAAGAACAGTTTGCCGACCACCGTGGCGAAGAACACAAAGATGATGAAGTCGTAAAACTCCAGCGCGCCGCCCAAGGCAGACAGCGATAACGTCTTATAGTCGTTGCGGGTCAGCGGACGTGTGGACTGGGTGGGCTGCGCGATGCTCGAGGGCGCTGTGGTCATGGCAAGGGCTTCTCTTATAGTCGGATCTGCAACCTCAACAACGCTGGCGGAGGCTTGGGCAGGTTTGGCACGATAGCAAATTGTTCGAAAAAGCACATAGAGGCGCGTATTTGACGGTCGAAATGAGAACCGGACGGTCGTCTCGGAGTCTACCGATCGATATACTCCCAATATTGCAACGGCTTGTAAGGGGTTGCTGTGCGAAACCGTCGTTGGCATCCGTCAGCCGATTTCGCAGAGTTTCCCTTTAGGCGCCTTACGAAAAACGTGACGAACGTAGTATGTTCGGGGCTGAATCGTTTTTCTTAGAGACGGCTATTCAACCTGAAGTACCAATGAAGAGTCACGGGTCAGAGGCACCCCCGGCATGATAGAGCTCGAACAAGAAGATCCAATCCCGCAAGGCGACCTGGCCCTGCAAATCACCGCGCTTCCGCGCGAAACCAATGGCTTTGGCGATATTTTCGGCGGCTGGCTGGTGGCGCAGATGGATCTGGCTGGCACCGCAATGGCCAGCAAAGTGGCTGGTGGTCGCGTAGCCACCGTGGCGATCGATCGCATGGCGTTCCTGGTGCCGGTAGCAGTGGGCGCGCAGCTGTCCTTTTATACCCAGGCCCTGGAAATCGGTCGCAGCTCGATTCAGATGATGGTCGAAGTCTGGAGCGACGATCCACTGTCCAGCGAATGGCGTAAGGTGACCGAAGCCGTCTTCGTGTTCGTCGCCATCGACGGCAGCGGCCGCACTCGCTCGGTTCCGCCTAGAGCCCGTTAAACCGGAGCTTGTAAAAACGGCGCGTTAAACCCCGCGACCGTTTTGCGGTCCCATTGAGTCATTGTTCCTGATTGAGAGTTGCCCCATGAGCACGCCCAACGTTGAAGCCGTGAAACTGGATGAACTGAACTGCTGGCGCATCCGCCACGGTCAGGCCGAATTGCTGGTGGCCCAACAAGGCGCGCACATCCTCAGTTATCAACTGGCTGGCGAGCCACCGTTGATCTGGCTCAACGACGAGGCGGTGTTCAAGGCCGGCAAAAGCATCCGCGCCGGCGTGCCGGTGTGCTGGCCGTGGTTCGGCAACCTGTCGCGCAACCCGCAGAGTGTCCAGGCCATGCGCGTCAGCCAGGAACCGCCGACCGCCCATGGTCTGGTGCGGGCGATGGACTGGGAACTGGGTGGCATCGAAACCGAGGGCGAAAGCCTGAAAGTGGAATTCATCCTTCCCTACCCCGAAGGCGGCCTGCCGGGCTGGCCGCATCAGGTGGACTTGAAGCTGGGCATTCGTCTGGATGAGCAGTTGCATATCAGCCTGACGAGCGAAAACAAGGGCGCTGAAAATGTCACCATCAGCCAGGCATTGCACAGCTATTTCGCGGTCAGCGATGTGCGCAACGTACACGTTGAAGGGCTGGATGGCTTGAGCTATATCGAAACCCTGGACGACTGGAAAACCGTCACCCAGACCGGTGATCTGCATTTTACCGGCGAGACCGACCGCATCTATCTCAATACCCCGCCGAAGCTCAGCATCGTAGACCCGCACTGGGAGCGACGCATCGAACTGACCAGCAGCGGTTCACGTTCGGCGGTGATCTGGAACCCCTGGATCGACCGCGCCGCGGCATTCAGCGACATGGCCGACGATGGCTGGCAGCGCATGCTGTGCATTGAAACGGCGAATGTGATGGGGGATGTAGTGACGCTGGCACCGGGGGCGAGCCATACCCTGGGCGTCAGCATCGGCGCTAAACCGCTCTAAGCCATACCGCAATGAAATGTGGGAGCCAGCCTGCTGGCGATTGCGTCGTGTCAGTCAACTTGAAAGTATCTGACGGACCGCTATCGCCAGCAGGCTGGCTCCCACAGTTATTCGGTGGCTGCTAGAGATCAGACTCCTGCACCACCCGCACCTGCGCCGCGTCCAGCGCATACGCCGCATCCGCCAAGTCGTTGTTGACCGTCTCGATCTTCAGCGTGCCGGTCACCCACAGCGGCGTGTAGATGTCACTTAGCTTCAAGCCTTTTGGATAACGCACCAGCACCAGTTGGTTAGGCGGCGGTGGTGGCACATGGATGCAAGCGCCCGGATACGGCACAAGGAAGAACAACGTGCTGCGGCCCTTGGCGTCGGATTCCAACGGCACCGGATAACCGCCAATGCGGATGTGCTTGTCGTTCATCGACTGCACGGTTTTGGTCGAGTACATCACCGCCGGCAAGCCCTTGCTCTGCTTCATGCCACCCTTTTGGGTAAAGGTGCCGTTGGCTTCCGGTGAGTTGTGATCGATTTCGGGCATGGCCTCGAGGGCTTTCTGGTCCGACTTGGGCATCAGTTCAAGCCAGTCGGTTTCCGGCAGTTCGCCGGCATGGGCCAAACCACTGCCCAGGAAGAGAAGAGTCAACAGAAGACGACGCATGAAAGAGCTCGGCAAAAGAAAGGACGGTTTAACGCCGGGCATTCTAGCCCTCTCCGGCGATGGCGCAGAGAGGGCTTTGTCACTTCAATCAGTTCTTTTTTTGATCAGGCCGTAGATCACCAGCAATACCACCGCGCCCACCAGCGCACCGATGAAACCGGCACCTTCGCCTGCGTGGTAAATGCCCAAGGCCTGGCCGCCGTAAGTGGCCGCCAGCGAACCGCCGATACCGAGCAGGATGGTCATGATCCAGCCCATGCTGTCATCGCCCGGTTTCAAAAACCGAGCCAGCAGACCGACGATCAAGCCGATAAAGATGGTTCCGATAATTCCCATGGCATTTCCCTCTGAATGATTTGGTGTGTCCTGTCTCACCAATACGTTCCTCTTTTGACGAGTGGCTGTTGTCGTCAGGCAAGGCGCCGCGACGAGTCATAGCGCGCTATGGCGAGGAGCGGCAACGCAGCATGACGGCAACAGACGCTGTCAAAAAGGAACAGTATTGGTGAGACAGGACACCTAGCCGAAGCCTAGACAGACTTTGGCATCCTGCCATCAGAGAACGGCGGCCCCTGAAGGTTCCGCCGCTGCCACATGAAACTATTCGGCGATCAGCGCTTCGACCTTGAGGATCTGCGCAGCCAACGTCTCACGGTCTGCACAGCGCAGACTGGCGTGACCGACCTTGCGGCCGACCTTGAAAGCCTTGCCGTAGTGATGCAAATGGCAGTCGTCGATCGCGATCACTTTTTCTACTGGCGGCACGACACCGATGAAGTTGAGCATCGCGCTCTCGCCGACCTTGGCCGTCGAACCCAGCGGCAGACCGGCAACGGCCCGCAGGTGGTTTTCGAACTGGCTGCACTCGGCGCCTTCGGTGGTCCAGTGCCCGGAGTTGTGTACGCGCGGGGCGATTTCGTTGGCCTTGAGGCCGCCGTCGACTTCGAAGAACTCGAACGCCATCACGCCGACGTACTCCAGCTGCTTGAGCACCCGGCTGGAATAATCTTCAGCCAACGCTTGCAGCGGGTGATCGGTGCTGGCCACGGACAGCTTGAGAATGCCGCTGTCGTGGGTGTTGTGAACCAGTGGATAGAACCTGGTCTCACCATCGCGAGCGCGCACGGCAATCAGCGAGACTTCGCCAGTGAACGGCACGAAGCCTTCCAGCAGGCAGGCAACGCTGCCCAGCTCAGCGAAAGTGCCGACCACGTCTTCAGGCTTGCGCAGGACTTTCTGGCCCTTGCCGTCGTAGCCCAGGGTGCGGGTTTTCAGCACGGCCGGCAGACCGATCGAAGCCACGGCGGCGTCCAGGTCGGCTTGCGACTGGATGTCGGCGAACGCGGGGGTCGGAATCCCCAGGTCCTTGAACATGCTCTTTTCGAACCAGCGATCACGAGCGATGCGCAGGGCTTCGGCGCTCGGGTACACCGGGACGAATTGCGACAGGAAAGCCACGGTTTCGGCCGGGACACTTTCGAACTCGAAGGTCACCAGGTCGACTTCATCGGCCAGTTGACGCAGGTGATCCTGATCGCCGTAATCGGCCCGCAGGTGTTCGCCCAACGCGGCTGCGCAAGCATCTGGCGCCGGGTCGAGGAAAGCGAAATTCATGCCCAGCGGAGTGCCCGCCAGCGCCAACATGCGACCCAACTGGCCGCCACCGATTACACCGATTTTCATCGTCAACAACCTCAGGCGATGCGTGGGTCTGGATTGTCCAGGACGCTGTCTGTCTGCTCAGCGCGGAATTTCTTCAACACGGTATGAAATTGCGGATGCTTGGCGCCCAGGATGCTCGCCGAGAGCAGCGCTGCGTTGATCGCGCCGGCTTTGCCGATGGCCAGGGTGGCGACCGGAATGCCTGCAGGCATTTGCACGATAGACAGCAGCGAATCGACGCCCGAGAGCATCGACGACTGTACGGGTACGCCCAGCACCGGCAGGTGGGTCTTGGCCGCACACATACCAGGCAGGTGGGCCGCGCCACCGGCACCGGCGATGATCACCTCGATGCCACGGGCCTCAGCCTCTTCGGCATACTGGAACAGCAGGTCCGGGGTGCGGTGGGCAGAGACCACTTTCACCTCGTAAGGGATGCCGAGCTTTTCCAGCATATCGGCGGTGTGGCTAAGGGTGGACCAATCGGACTTGGAGCCCATGATCACGCCAACCAGTGCACTCATCGTCGTGCCTCTTCTCTCTGGGCGCCCGCAGGCGCGTCAAAAAACAACAAGCCACGCAGGATGCGTGGCTTGATTGTACGAATTAAGGCCAGGTAAAACCGGCCGAAGGCCGCGCAGTATACCTCAATGAAGCAGATAAACAGCCCCCGATACGACCATCTGTCATACGGCGCAAAGTGCCGGTTTTATTGACCCGCAGGTCAGCGAAAGATCAATACAAATCCCCCTGTGGGAGCGGGGGGGGGGGGGGGGGGGGGGGGGGGGGGGGGGGGGGGGGGGGGGGGGGGGGGGGGGGGG